>NZ_JBIXJS010000004.1:0-407459 GCF_052871435.1 Variovorax sp. LARHSF232
ACCTGGCACAGCGCTCGGCGGCAGCGGCCAAGGAGATCAAGGGGCTGATCGACGACTCGGTGGGCAAGGTGCAGGCCGGCACCTCGTTGGTGGGCGAGGCGGGCCAGACCATGCAGGAGATCGTGGGTAGCGTCAAAAGGGTGACCGACATCATGGGCGAGATCACGGCGGCGAGCCAGGAGCAGACCTCGGGGATCGAGCAGATCAACCAGGCGATCACGCAGATGGACCAGGTGACGCAGCAGAACGCGGCGCTGGTGGAAGAGGCTGCGGCTGCGGCGGCCTCGCTGCAAGAGCAGGCTGGCGGGCTGGTGCGTTCCGTCAGCGTGTTCAGGCTGCAGGCGGCTTGAGGCATCGGGGCGCGCGCCTTCAGATCAGCGCGCGCCTGCCGATATATCCATCAAGAGAACTCCTTTTCACCAACACATCCCTGGAGCCCCATGTCCGGCAACATCTTCTTCACGGGCCTGAGCGGCCTGGCCGCGGCGCGCGCCGCGCTGATGACCACGGCCCACAACACGGCCAATGTGCACACGGCAGGCTACAGCCGGCAGGTGGCCGAGCTGACGACCGGCTCGCCGCTGGCCACCGGCGCGGGCTATTTCGGAACGGGCGCGGTGGTCAGCACGGTGTCGCGCAGCTACGACCGCTACCTCACGGCCCAGCTGGCCGCGGCCGATTCCTCGGCGCAGGCGCTGGCCACCTACGGCTCGCAGATCAACCGCATCGACACCTTGCTGGCCGACCGCACCTCCGGCCTGACGCCCTTGATGCAGAGCTTCTTCGATGGGGTGCAGGGCGTGGCCAACGCGCCGGCCGACCCGGCGGCTCGCCAGCAGCTGATCAGCGCGGCGCAGGCCATGGCCAACAAGTTCCGCGCCACCGACAAGTATCTGAACGACATGAACACGTCGGTCAACGACCAGATCGTCGGCAGCGCCTCGCAGATCAACACCTATGCCACGCAGATTGCCAGCCTGAACCAGCAGATCAGCCAGTTGAGCGCCATGGCCGGCGGCCAGCCGCCGAATGACCTCCTGGACCAGCGCGACCAGATGGTGGCCGAACTCAGCAAGATCGTGGACGTGAAGGTGCTGGAGACCGACGGCGGCAAGTACAACGTCTTCATCGGCAACGGCCAGTCGCTGGTGATGGGCGACCGCGCCTCGGCCGTGCAGGCCGTGGTGTCGGCAACCGACCCGACGCGCCGCGCCATCGCGCTGACCGGCCCTGCCGGCAACCTGGTGGAAGTGGCCGACAGCGTGTTCAGCGGCGGCTCGCTCGGCGGCCTGATGGCCTTTCGTGCCCAGACATTGACACCGACGCAGAACGCCATCGGCCGGCTGGCGATGGCACTGGGCGATGCCTTCAACACGCAGCATGGCCTGGGCGTGGACCTGGGCGGCGCCTTGGGGCAGGACTTCTTCAGCCAGGCCCAGCCGGGCGTGTTCTCCAGTACGCGCAACAGCGGAGCCATGGTGCTGGCGGCCAGCGTGACCGACACCGGGCAGCTCAGCACCAGCGACTACAACGTGCAGGTGAAGGACGTGGCGGGCACGCTCACCTATTCGGTGACGCGGCTGTCCGACAACCAGGTGGTGGCCACTTCCACCGGCTTTCCGATCGACTTCGACGGCGTGAGCCTCGCGATCGGCAGCGGCACGGCCAATGCCGGCGACTCCTTCCTGGTGCAGCCGACCCGCACCGGCGCACGCGACCTCGACGTGCTGGTGCGCGACCCGTCCAAGGTGGCGGCGGCCTCGCCGGTGATCACCGGCAAGGGCAGCGCCAACCAGGGCACGGGCAGCATCGGCGCCGCCACCATCGGCGCCGGCTATCCGGCCACGCCGCTGGCCGGCACCGTCACCCTGAGTTTCGATGGCGGGGCGGGCACCTTGTCGGGCTTTCCGGCCGGCTCGGCCATCAGCGTGACCCTGCCCGACGGCACGGTGAACAACTACCCGGCGGGCAGCAGCGTGCCCTACACCGAAGGCGCGGCGATCAGCTTCGACGGCATCACGGTGAGCCTGAAGGGCGCGCCGGCGACCGGCGACACCTTCACCCTCGGCGAGAACGTGGCCGGCGTGTCGGACGGCAGCAATGCACTACTGCTGGGCGCACTGCAGCGCAAGGCGCTGATGGGAGGCGGCACGTCCACCTTCAACGGCGCCTATGCGCAGCTGGTGAGCGAGGTGGGCAACCGCGCGATGGAAGTCAAGGTGGCCGGCGCCACGCAGGACAGCATGGTCACGCAGATCAGGGCGAGCCAGCAGTCCATCTCGGGCGTCAACCAGGACGAGGAGACCGGCAACCTGCTCATGTACCAGCAGATGTACCAGGCCAACGCCAAGGTGATCCAGACCGCGTCGGCGATGTTCGACGCCATCCTGGGCATCCGCAGCTGAGCCTGACGACGGCGACAACCCCATTCACGGAGTCAAGAAGATGCGCATCAGCACCCAATCCTTTTTCGAGCAGAGCCAGTCCGCCATGGGCTCGCAGCAGCTGCAGCTCTTTCGCACGCAGCAAAAAATAGCCACCGGCAGGAACTTCCTGACGCCTTCGGACGACCCGGTGGGCGCGGCGCGCGCGCTGAACGTGAGCCAGGCCCTGGCCGAAAGCTCGCAGTACGCCGCCAGCCGCAGCCAGGCCATGGCCCTGCTCACGCGCGAGGAAGATGCCTTGAAAGGCGCGGCCACAATCTTGCAGAACGTGAAGCAGCTGACCGTGCAGGCCGGCAACGGCACGCTGTCGGACGCCGACCGCGCGTCTCTCGCCACCACCATCCAGAGCAGCCTCGACCAACTGGTGTCGCTGGCCAACACCGACGACGGCAACGGCCAGTTCCTGTTTGCCGGCTACAAGAGCGGCAGCGCGCCTTTTGCGCTGCAGGCCGGCGGCGGCTACCAGTACGTGGGTGACCAGGGCCAGCGGCTGATGCAGGTGGACGTGGCGCGCCAGATGCCGGCCACCGACGACGGGCGCAGCGTGTTCCAGTCGGTGCAGGGCAGCGCGGGCTACGTGGCCTCGGCGGCTGCCGCCAACACCGGCACCGGCGTGTTCGGCCCGGCCCGCGTGACCGATGCCACCGCCGCCGGCTACGGCAAGGACTTCAGCATCAGCTTCGCGGGCGGCAACTACACCGTCTCGACGCAGGACACCCCGCCGGCCGTGGTGGCGAGCGGGGCCTTCTCTGCAGGCACGCCGATCAGCTTCGGTGGCCTGCAGATCAGCATCACCGGCGCGCCAGCCGATGGCGACGTGTTCGACGTCTCCACCGCCAGGAACGCAGGCACCGACATCTTCGCCGCCATCGGCGAGCTGGTCGGCGCGCTCAACAAGCCCCTGACGGGCGGCGGCGCCGACGCCCAGGCCGAGTTGCTCAATGCGCTGAGCACCGCCAACGTGAAGCTCACCAACGCGCACGACAACGTGCTGACCATCCGCTCGTCGGTGGGCTCGCGCATGAACGAGCTGGATGCGCTGAATGCCGGCGGCGCGGCGCGCCAGCTGATGGACAAGAGCTACCTGTCCGAGATCGAGGATCTGGACTACTACGCGGCGCTGTCCGAGTTCACCCAGCGTCAGACCGCATTGCAGGCGGCGCAGCAGACTTTTGCGAGCCTGGGCGGAATTGCCCTGTTCAAGTACCTCTAGGCGTTTTCAACACAACTCGATGACCTGGCGCAGCAGCCCCGACTCTTCTGCACTCGGCCCGACCAGGATCTCGACCTCGCCCGCCTCGAATAGGGGCTGCAGGTCCGGCCCGAGGTAGCGCAGCTCGGCCGCCGGCAGCGCCAGCGTCACCGTGCCGGCCTCGCCGGGCTCGAGGCGCAGCTTCGCGTAGCCCTTGAGCTCCAGCAGCGGCCGGGTGACGCGGCTCACCTTGGCGCGGATGAACAGGAAGACAGTCTCTTCGCCCTCGCGCGCGCCCGCGTTGCGCAGACCGACGGTGATCCGGAGGGTGTCCTGCTCGCTCACCCGTTGCGGCTCGACCTGCAGCGCGTCATAGCAGACGCGGCCGTAGCCGAGGCCATGGCCGAAGGCATACAGCGGCGTGTTGTCGACATCCTGGTACTTGCTCGTGTAGTAGTCGGCGGGATTGATCGGCCGGCCGGTGGGGCGCTGGCCGAAGTAGATCGGCACCTGCCCGACGGCGCGCGGCCAGCTCATCGGTGTGCGGCCGCTCGGCGATACGCGGCCCATGACCACGTCGGCGATCGCGTGGCCGGCTTGCGCGCCGAGGAACCACGCAGCCAGCAGCGCATCGGCGTGTTCGGCCAGCCAGGGGACGACCAGCGGGCGGCCCGAAAACAGGATGGCGATGACGGGGATGCCGAGCGCGTGCGCGCGGGCCGTCACCGCTTCGGCCAGCGCCTGCTGCCGGCCGGGAAGAGCGGGCGTGGCGCGGCTCGCGGCCTCGCCGCTCATCGTGGCACGCTCGCCCAGGCACAGCACCACGGCGTCGGCGCCGTCGCACAGGGCGACCGCCGCTTCGATGCCGCTGTCGTCGGCACTCTCGATGGCGACACCGGGTGCATGGCGGATGTCGGCCTGCGGCAATGCGGCGCGCAGGCCGGCCAGCACGCTGACGGCTGGCTCGTGTTCGCCGGCACCCCACCACGGCCCCTTCATCTCGGTGCTCGCGTCGGCCAGCGGGCCGACGACGCACAGCGCCTTCGCCGCCGCCGGCAAGGGCAGGGCGTCGCGCTCGTTCTTCAGCATGACGACGGCCCTGCGCCCGACGTCGCGCGCCAGTGCGTGCCGCTTCTCGATGACCGCCGCGGGCTCCGGTGTGCTGCCGCGGCGGTAGGGGTCGTCGAACAGGCCGAGTTGCTCCTTGAGACGCAGCACGCGGCGCACGCAGGCGTCGATTTCTTCGATCGTCACCCGGCCCTGCTCGAGCGCGATCGGCAGGCCCTTGCGATAGGCGTCGGCCATCATGTCGATGTCGACGCCGGCCTTCAGCGCCAGCACCGCGGCATCGACCAGATCGGCGGCGACCCCGTGCTTGATCAATTCCGCGATCGCGTTGTAGTCGCTCACGATGACGCCGTCCCAACCCATCTCGCCGCGCAGCCAGTCGCGCAGCAAGGGGATGTGCGCCGTCATCGGCACGCCGTTGAGATCGGTGAAGGCCGGCATCAGCGTCGCGACGCCGGCGCGCAGCGCCGCGGCGAAGCCCGGCAGATGCACTTCGCGCAGAGTGCGCTCGGAGATGTCCACGGCGGCGTACTCCCGTCCCGCGTTGACCGCACCGTAGGCGACGAAATGCTTGGCGCAGGCGGCCAGCGATTCGGCCGACGACAGATCGGTCCCCTGGAAGCCGCGCACCTTGGCCTGGGCAATGCGCGCGTTGAGCCAGGGGTCTTCGCCCGGGCCTTCCGCGGTGCGGCCCCAGCGGGGATCGCGCGACACGTCGAGCATCGGCGCAAAAGTCATCGCCAGGCCTTCGGCCGCGCCTTCGCACGCGGCCTCGTGCGCCGTGCGCTCCCAGATGGATTCGTCGAAAATGCCTGCCTCGGCGAGCGGGATCGGAAAGAGCGTGCGATGGCCGTGGATGATGTCCAGGCCGATCAAGAGCGGAATGCCAAGCCGTGACTTCTCGACGGCCAGCCGCTGCATCTCGTGCGCGGGCCCGGCGCCGACCATGTTCAGCAGATTGCCGATGGTGCCGTCGATGATCGACTGCGTGGAGTCTCCCGCGATCACCGGCCCGGTGACCGTATAGCCGGCGGCAGTCATCGTGAGTTGGCCCAGCTTTTCGGATAAGGTCATCTGGGCGATGAGGGTGTCGATGCGGCTCATGGAAGACTTCGATGCGGGAACCCAAGGGAGTTCAATGATGGCATGCTGTGGGGCCATCGGCCGCATGGTGCCGACTCGACTCGATGAAACCAAACGTGACGACAGGAGCCGTTCGTGTTGAAGGATGACAGGACCCCGAGGGCACTGGCGGCCCTGCCCGATGAAGCCTTGATCGACGCGGTGCAGCGTCAGACCTTCCGCTATTTCTGGGACGGCGCGGATGCCGCCAGCGGCCTGGCGCTCGACCGCCGCACGCTGGGCGAACCCGCAAACGACGACAAGGCCGACCACAAGGTCGACCACAAGGTTGCTATCGGCGGCTCGGGCTTCGGCGTCATGGCCCTGATCGTCGCGGTCGAGCGCGGCTGGGTCACGCGAGACGCCGCCTTGCGTCGCCTCGCGCGCATGCTGGACGCCCTGTTGCGCGCCACGCGCTACCACGGCGCCTTCCCGCACTTCATCGACGGCGCCAGCGGCGCCACGATCCCGATGAGCCCAAAGGACGACGCGGCCGACCTGGTCGAGACCTCGTTCCTCGTCATGGGCCTCCTGTGCGCGCGCCAGTACTTCAACGAGGACACGGCCGCGGTGCGGCAGCTGCGCGCCGACATCGACACGCTGTGGCAGGGCGTCGAATGGGACTGGTTCACGCAGGGTGGACGGGATGTCTTGTACTGGCACTGGAGTCCGAAGCACGGCTGGGCGATGAACCATGAAGTGCGTGGCTGGAACGAGTGCCTCGTCACCTACCTGCTGGCCGTGGCCGCGCCGCGCCATGCGGTCGATGCGCGCATCTACCACCGCGGTTTCGCCGCCGGGGACGGCTTTCTCAACGGCCGGTCCTACCACGGCATCGAGCTGCCGCTGGGCATGCCCTACGGCGGCCCGCTGTTCTTCACGCACTACTCGTTCTGCGGCCTCGATCCGCACGGCCTGAAAGACCGCTACGCGGACTACTGGGATCTGAACTGCCGCCACGTGCGCATCAACCGCGCGCACTGCATCGCCAATCCACAGGGCCACAAGGGCTACGGCGAATCGTGCTGGGGCCTGACTGCCAGCGATGACCCCGACGGCTACCTGGCGCACGCCCCGGACACCGACAACGGCACCATCTCGCCGACGGCCGCGCTGGCCAGCCTGCCGTATGCGCCCACCGAGGCGCTGCAGGTGCTGCGGCATCTGCTCACCACGCATGGCACGCGCTTGTGGCAGGACTACGGTTTTGTCGATGCCTTCTGCGAACGGCGCGGCTGGTTTGCCAAGACCTTTCTCGCCATCGACCAGGCCCCGATCGTCGTGATGATGGAAAACCATCGGACGGGCCTTTTGTGGAAGCTGTTCATGAGCGTGCCCGAAGTGCAGGCGGGGCTGCGCGCCATGGACTTCAGCAGCCCGCATCTGGGCTCGACCGCGCGTGACGACTAGCCAGCAAGACCTGGCCTTCGAGTCCTGGCTCGAACAACAGCTGGGCCATTCGGCGAGCGCGATGCTGGCCAGCATCTCGCCGGTGGGGATCGTCAAGCACCGCCCGGGCTTTGGCCAGACCGTGCGGCCGATCGCCGGCGCCATTGTCGCCTCGCCCGTGCTGGGTGACTGGAAGCCCGAACCGGACTACTTCTTTCATTGGTTCCGCGACTCCGCCGTCGTCATCGATGCATTGCGGCTGCTCCACGTCGAGGGACGCATCGGCGACGAAGCCTTGCAGCACCTGCGCGACTTCACCCGTTTCAGCCTTGGCTTGAACCGGCTCGATGGCCGCGTGGCTGCCGCGGTGCCGGACCGCAGGGCGCACGTGGCGCCCGACTTCCTGCAGTTCCTGCGCGAGGACGATGACCTCGCGCGCGCGCACGGCGATGGCGTCGTTGCCGAGACGCGGGTGAACCCCGACGGCACGCTCGATGTCTCCCGATGGGCGCGCCCCCAGCACGACGGGCCGCCGCTGCGCGCGCTGGCGTTGCTGCGCTGGGTGGCCGGCGGGCAGCTCGACGCGCCCCTGCTGGCGGATCTCAGCGCCCTGATCCGCTTCGACCTCGGCTTCACGCTGCGTCACTGGCGCGAGCCCTCCTACGACATCTGGGAGGAGGAAAGCGGCCATCACTACTACACGCTGCGCATCTCGGCGGCCGCGCTGGCCGAAGGCGCGGCATGGCTGCAGGGCCTGGGCGATACGACGCAGGCGCAGCGCTGCCGGGAGGCGTCGCGGGCCGTACTGAAGCTGCTCGACGGCTACTGGGTCGGCAAAGATGCCGCGGGCTACTACCGTTCGCGCGGGCTGGCGGACGACAAGGCCAGCCCGAAGGCGCTGGACATCGCGGTGATCCTGTCGGCAATCCATAGCGCCGGCAGCGGGGCCACACAGACCACCCACAGCGAGGCCGATTCACGCATGCAGGCCACGCTGGCGCAACTCGAAGCGCTGTTCGATGCGGCCTATCCGATCAACCACGGCCGTCCCACAGGCCGTGGCCCGGCGATGGGCCGCTACGCCGGCGACGTGTACTTCTCGGGCGGCGCCTACTACTTCTCGACGCTCGGCGCCGCCGAGTTCTGCTTTCGCGCAGCCGCGGCGCTGGCGGGCGGCGATGCGCGCCACTGGTTCGAGCGCGGCGACGCCTACCTCGCCACCGTGCGCGCCTACACCCCGGCCAGTGGCGACCTGTCGGAGCAGTTCGACCAGCGCAGCGGCGCGCAGACCTCGGCCAGGCAACTGGCCTGGAGCCACGCCGCCTTCATCTCGTGTGTCTGGGCGCGCCGCGTCGCGACCGAACGCCAGGCGCTACAGCAGCCATGAGCGCGTCTTCGCCGACCCATGCCGAGCCGGCCATGAGGACCGGCGTCATCCGCCAGGTGCGCGAACTGCTCGGCGCCTTGCGCGTGTCCGTGGTCGGGAAGACGCTGGCCGCACTGGCGGGCGGCATTTTCGTGGTGATCGCGATCACGGCCTACGGGCAGATCGAGCTCAATCGCTGGAACCAGCCCTTCTATGACGCGATCTCGCGCCGCGACGTGGGCGACTTCATCATGCAGCTGGGCATCTTCGCGGTGATCGCGGGCGGGCTGCTGGTATTGAACGTCGCGCAGCGGTGGCTGGTCGAAACCCTGCAGCTGAAGCTGCGCGAGGCCATGGTCACCGACCTCGTGGGCCTGTGGCTGCAGCCGCGCCGGGCGTTCTGGCTGCAGGGCAGCGGGCCCATGGGCGCGCATCCGGACCAGCGCATGCACGACGACACGCTGAAGCTGTGCGATCTGTCGGTCGGCCTTGGCGTGGGCCTGCTGCAGGCAGCGATGCTGTTCGGCAGCTTCGCAAGCGTGCTGTGGGTGCTCTCCAAGGACTTCAGCATCTTCTGGGACGGCCAGGACCACCCCATGCCGGGCTTCATGCTGTGGGCCGCCATGGTCTACGCGATCGGCGGCTCGCTGATGACCTACTGGATCGGCAAGGGCCTGGTCTCGCGCAACGCCGAGCGCTATGCGCGCGAAGGCGAATTGCGCTTCTCGCTGACCCGCATCAACGAGCATCTCGACGGCATCTCGCTGGCCGGCGGCGAGGCCGACGAGAAGCGCCGCGTCGCCATGCATCTGGGCGACGTCCTGCAGGCCACATCGCGCGTGGTGCTCGGGCTGACCAACCTGACCTGGGTCACCGCGGGCTTCGGCTGGGTCACCGTCATCGCGCCGATCCTGGTGGCCGCACCCCTTTACTTCTCGGGCAAGGTTTCCTTCGGCGGCCTGATGATGGCCGCCGCTGCCTTCACGCAGGCGCAGTCGTCACTGCGCTGGTTCGTCGACAACTTCAGCCTCATTGCCGACTGGCGCGCCACGCTGCTGCGCGTCGCTGGCCTGCGCCAGGTGCTGGCGACCGATCTGGAGGCGCAACCGGGCGGCAGCCGGATCGCCTACGTGGAGGGCGAAGCCGGAACCTTCGCGATCGAAGCGCTCGAGGTGCGTGCCTGGGCCGGCCACGACCGGCTGGACGCCGAAAATCTCGTCGTCCACGCCGGCCAGCGCCTGCTGATCCTGGGCACGCCGGGCACCGAGAAGACCTTGCTGTTCCGCGCGCTCGCCGGCCTGTGGCCCTGGGGGTCCGGCAGCGTGCGCCGTCCGCGCGGCGAGACGATCCACTACATGCCGCGCGGCACGCCTTATCTTCCGCGCGGCACGTTGGCCGAAGCGCTGTCGTATGGGGTGGAACCGTCGATCCATTCGAGGCAAGCCATGCTGGACGCACTCGCGAGCGTCGGCCTGCAACGGCTGGAGCCCTTGCTGAACAAGACGGGCCGCTGGGAGCGCGAGCTCAGCATGGACGAGCAGCTGCGGCTGGGTTTTGCCCGCGTGGTGCTGCAGGCGCCGCACTGGCTGGTGATGGACGAAGCCTTCGGCGCTTTCGACGATGACACGCTCGAGCTCATCATCGACGTGCTGACGGCCAAGCTCGCGCACACGGGCGTCGTCCACATCGGCTCGGCTGGCGAGGCACACGGCCGGCTGTTCACGCAGGTGGTGCACCTGGTCAAGGCGCCGAACGCGCCGCCCGAGGATCTGCGGCCATGAAACACCCTGTGCACCTTCGTGCCGTGCGTCGCGCCCTCGTGCTGCTGGTGCTTTGCCTGCCGGCCTGGGCCTGGGCGCTGGATTTCGGCTTCCGTGCACCGCGCAACCCCGACGACCCCGCTGCGGTGGACGTGATGCGGGACCTGGCGCAGCGCATCGTGCCGGTCTACAAGGAGGCCGACACCGATGTCTTCCTGGCCAACGTGACCGCCTTGCAGATCGTCGGTGGCGCCTACCGCGCGGCCGCCGACAGCAACAAGTCCCTGCGCGGCCGCCAGCAAGGCAAACCGTTCGACGCCCTGGCCGAGCGGGCGATCCTCGATGGCATCTATGCGCATGCGCGCGCGATCGAGGCGAACGAGCGCCTGGCGTTTGCCAAGGCCTACGCGCGCTCGTTCCAGGAGCTGGTGCCGCCGCTCGACAACGCGCAAGCCGCGGCCGTCATGGCGCGGCTGGCGACGCCGCCGGCGGTGTACAGGGAGCCGGTCCGCCAGGCCTTCGACCGCTGGCGCGGGAAGGGCAGCGTTCCGCAGGCCGACGCCGTGGCGCTGGTGCGCACCTGGCTTGCGTACGAGTCGCGCCGCAGCTTCGCCGCGCTGCTGCCCGAGCTGATCGCGGCGGAAAATCGCAGCCGCTACATGGCGGAGGCCGACGTGCGGATTCCCGTGCGTGGGGGCGCCGTCATCCATGCCAACGTGGTGCGGCCGGGTGGCGCGAAAGGCGCGCTGCCGGCGCTGCTGCGCTTCACGCTCGATCCCGCCGAAGATGACGCGCAGCGCAGCGCCGTCAAGGGCTACGTCGGCGTCACGGCGTATGTGCGAGGGCGCACGCCAGACGGCCAGGGCGCCGTGTGGCCCTTCGTTCGCGACGGCGAAGATGCCGCGGCCGTCATCGACTGGATCGCCCGGCAGCCGTGGAGCGACGGCCGCGTCGGCATGCTTGGCGACGGTTATTCCGGCTACGCCGCCTGGGCTGCTGCGCGCAGGAAGCCGGCGGCCCTCAAGGCCATCGCCACGATCGCGCCGATGGCGCCGGGGATCGACTTCCCGATGGCCGGACAGATCTATCGCAACAGCATGGTCCGCTGGGCGCAGGCGCACGCGATTGCCGGGGCGCCGCAGGCCGACGCCTACGCCGATGTCGACCCGGACGAGAGCTGGCAGGCGCTCGACGCCCTCTGGTACCGCGGCGATCGCCCCTACTGGGATGTGGACCGCGTGCTGCTGGGCAAGCGCAGCAGGCTGATCCGGACCTGGCTGACGCACCCCAGCCACGATCGCTACTGGCGCAAGTTCCTGCCGTCGGCGGAGCAGTTTGCACAGCTCGACATCCCGGTGCTTGGCATTGCCGGCTACTACGGCGCGCAGGCCGGCGCGCTGTACTTCCACAACGAGCATCGCCGCAACCGGCGCGAGGCCGACACGACGCTGCTGATCGGCCCCTACGACGCGGCCTCGATCCGGCTCGGCACGGCCCCGCAGCTGCGCGGCTACACGCTCGACCCCGCCGCACGCGTCGATCTGCCCGAGCTGCGCTACCAATGGTTCGACCACGTCTTCAAGGGCGCGAAAAAACCCTCGCTGCTGCAGGACCGCGTCAACTACCAGGTGATGGGCGCCGATCAGTGGCGCCATGCGCCGGCGCTCGAAACGCCGGATCGCAGCCGGTTGCGCCTGTACCTGGACACCCGCAAGCGCGACGGCCCGCACGGCTTGTTGCCCTCGCCGGCCGAAGGTGGCGGCAACGCGCGGCTTGCGGTCGATCTGGCCAATCGCCGCGACGCACGCATGCCGTGGCCGGACGCACTGCGCACGAAGCAGCTGCAAACGCGCAACAGCATCCGCTTCGTCAGCGACCCGCTGCCAAAAGACACCGAGATCGACGGCAGCCTGCGCGGCGAGTTCGACATCACACCCTCGCGGCAGGACGTGGACCTCAGCGTCTCGCTGTACGAACTGACGG
Source organism: Variovorax sp. LARHSF232 (assembly GCF_052871435.1). Classification (NCBI taxonomy): domain Bacteria; kingdom Pseudomonadati; phylum Pseudomonadota; class Betaproteobacteria; order Burkholderiales; family Comamonadaceae; genus Variovorax; species Variovorax sp. LARHSF232. The sequence continues at coordinate 12,325 of NZ_JBIXJS010000004.1, forward strand.
CGAGCGGCGACTACCAGCTGCTGTTCGAGCCCTACGACTTCCGCGCCAGCTATGCCGGCCACCGCGTGCATCGCCGGCTTCTGCGGGCCGGCGAGCGCCAGATGCTTGCCTTCACCGCCGAGCGCGCGACCGCCCGCAAGCTTGCGGCGGGCAGCCGCATCGTGCTGGTGGTGGGCATCAACAAGCGCCCCGACCGGCAGGTCAACTACGGCAGCGGCAAGGACGTGAACTCGGAGACCATCGCCGATGTGAAGCGGCCCGTGCGCGTGCGCTGGCACGAGCGCAGCCACATCGAGATCCAGACCGGCACACCCTGATGGCTCACTTCTTCATGGCCTTGATGTCGGCCTTTCCCTTCGCCTCTTCAGCCTTGGCCTCCTTCACGCACGCGGCCTTGGCATCACCCTTCTGCTCGTCGCATTTCTCCTTGGCGACGCCGTAGACGGCCTCCACCTTGGCCTCGGCGACCTTGCGCGCATTGCTGTCGCTGGGCTTGCGCTTCTGGTCGAGCTCGGCCTTGGCAATCTTTTCCTTGCCCTTGGCTTCCTCGATGCAGATGTCCTTGGCGTTGTCTTTCATGGCGTCGCACTGAGCCTTGGCGGCCTTGTAGTCGGCTGCGATCTTGTCGCGGTCGGCCAAGTAGGCGGCGTCGGCTGGATCGAGTGTCCCGGGGGGCGGGGGTGAGCTGACCTGCGCCCTGGCCTGAACGGCAACCAGGCACGCCGATGCCATGGCGAGCATCAAAAACGTCTTCTTCATGATGGTCTCCTTGACGCCGACACGGTCTAAGGAGCCCGATGTTCCTGCTTGAGCTTCGGCGTCTTCGTCAATGTAGAAATAGGCCGAACCCTGCGAACGTAGGATGTCCCATCGAGCGGCTGTAGGTACATGCCGATGCGTGAGAAGGATCGCAAGCTTCAAGGCCGCAGCAACTGCGCAAAGCGGGCCAGGGTGTCAAGGCCGCCCGAAAAGCGCGGCGCCAGAAACGCCCCCAGTTGCGGCATCAGCAGTTGCAGCATGCCGATGCCCGCCAGCAGGGTCAGCGGGAAGCCCACCGCAAAGATGCTGAACTGCGGCGAGGCCCGGTTCAGGATGCCCATGGCCAGGTTCAAGGTGAGCAGCGCCGTCACCAGGGGCAGCGAGAGCATCAGGCCGGTGCTGAAGATCTGGCCGCCGGCCAGCGCCAGCACCATCCACCCTTGGGCCGCCAGGGGCGCGTCGGCCACCGGCAGGATGTGAAAGCTCTGGACCAAGGCCGCCACCAGCAGCAGGTGCCCATCCACGGCCAGGAAGATCAGCATCGCCAGCATGTTCAAAAGGCGCGCCACCACCATCGTGCTGCCGCCCCCCATGGGGTCGAAGAAGGAGGCGAAGGACAGGCCCATCTGCAGGCCGATGTATTCGCCGGCCGCCATCACCGCGGCAAACACCATGCGCATGACCAGGCCCATGGCCCCGCCGATCAGCACCTGTTGCACCAGGATCCAGACGCCGCCGGCCGAGACCACCGGCGTATCGGGCATCGGCCCCAGCGTGGGGCCCAGCACCACGGCCAGCAGCGCGGCGATGGCCACCTTGGTGCGCCGCGGCACCCACGATTCGCCGAAGATCGGCGCCGTGCTCACCAACGCCAGCATGCGAACGAAGGGCCACAAGAAGGCCGCCATCCAGGCGGCCCATTGCACCGAGTTGACCGTGAAGACCGGCGCCATGAAAACAAGCGGGCGTCAGCCGATCAGCTGAGGGATGCTCGAGAAAAGCTGCCGCATGTAGTCGAGCAGCTGGGCCAGCATCCAGGGCCCGGCCAGCACCAGCGTGACGAATACGGCCAGCAGCTTGGGGATGAAGGACAGCGTGGCCTCGTTGATCTGCGTGGCCGCCTGGAAGATGCTGATCACCAGGCCCACCACCAGCGCCACCAGCAAGAGCGGCGCGCCCAGCAGCAGCGTGACCTGCATCGCCTGGCTGCCCAGGGTCATGACGGATTCGGGGGTCATGATGGATAGAAACTTTCCGCCAGGGCGCCGATCAGCAATTGCCAGCCATCGGCCAGCACGAACAGCATCAGCTTGAAGGGCAGGGCGATGCTGGCCGGCGGCACCATCATCATGCCCATGGACATCAGCACGCTGGCCACCACCAGGTCGATGATGAGAAAGGGAATGAAGATGGTGAAGCCGATCTGGAAGGCCGTCTTCAGTTCGCTGATGACGAAGGCGGGCAGCAGGATGCGCAGCGGCACTTCCTCGGGGCCCTGCATCTCCGGCGCCTTGGCCAGGCGGGCGAACAGGGCCAGGTCGGTCTCGCGCGTCTGCTTGAGCATGAAGGCCTTGAAGGGCTCGATGCCGCGCTCCATCGCCTTCTCGGCGCTGATCTTGTTGGCCGAGAAGGGCTGGTAGGCCTCGGTGTAGACCTTGTCGAACACCGGCGACATCACGAAGAAGGTGAGAAAGAGCGACAGCCCCACCAGGATCTGATTGGGCGGCGAGGACTGCGTGCCGATGGCGGTGCGCAACAGGCCCAGCACGATCAGGATGCGGGTGAAGCTGGTCATGCACAGCAGGAGCGCCGGCAGGAAGGACAGCGAGGTCAGCAGCAGCAGGGTCTGCACGCTCAATGACCAGGTCTGGCTGCCGCCGGGGCCGGGCGTGGCGATGACGCCTGGCAGGGCCTGGGCCCACAGGCCGGACGGCAGCAGCAGCAAGGAGGCGCCCGCCAGGGACAAAACGATGCGGCGCGTCATGGCGTTGTGCGGCTTCGCGCCTTGCCGGTGAGCGATTGGCGCAGCAGATGCGAGAAGGAATGCGCGAGCGGCATCGCCGGCTGCATCGCCGCCTGGTGCATGGCCGCTGCCGCGGGCAGCGGTTGCGGGGCCATGGTGTGCAGCAGGCTGACCTGCTGGGCCGTGACGCCCAGCACCAGCCAGCTGCCGGCCACCTCCACCACCACCACGCGCTCGCGCTGGCCGACCGCGGTGCTCGAAATGGTCTTTACCAGCTGGCCGCCGCCCAGGCGCTGCAGCCCGAAGCGCCGGGCCAGCCAGGCGCACAGGAAGATCAGGCAAAGCACCAGGCCCATGCCCAGGCCGGCCTGTGCGAGGCTGCTCACAAGGCTCATGCGCGGCTCAGCTTCTGCATGCGTTCCGAGGGCGTGATGATGTCGGTCAGGCGGATGCCGTACTTCTCGTTGACCACCACCACCTCGCCCTGGGCGATCAGGTAGCCGTTGATCAGCACGTCCAGCGGCTGGCCGGCCAGGCCGTCGAGTTCCACCACCGAGCCCTGGGACAGCTGCAGCAGGTTCTTGATGGTGATGCGCGTGCGGCCGATCTCGGCCGTCAGCTGCACGGGCACGTCGAGCACGCGCGCGATGTCGACCGGGGCGCTGGGTCCGGCCGCCTTGTCCTGCAGCGGTTGGAAGACCTGGTTGGCGGCCGGCGCAGGCACGGGCGGCTGGGCCACTGGGGCGGAGGCGGCGGTCTGCTCGGCCAGCGCGCTCGCCCAGTCGTCCACGTCGTCGGCGATGGTGGTGTTGTCAGTCATGTTCCTTGCTGTCCTGAGGGGTGATCATCTGTTCCACGCGCAGGGCGTAGCGTTCGTTGGAGACGCCGAAGCCGCACTCCATCACCGGGATGCCGTCGACCTTGGCAACGACGGTGGCGGGCAGCTCGATGGGCAGCACGTCGCCCACCTGCAGCCGCATCACTTCGCCGATGCTCGAGGGCAAGGTCACGAAGTCGGCCACCAGCTCGACGTCGGCGCTTTGCATCTGCTGCGACATCTGCTTGATCCAGCGCTTGTCGACCTCGACCTGGTCCTGCATGGGGTTGGACAGGAGGTCGCGGATCGGCTCGATCATCGAATAGGGAATGCACACGGTGAGGAAGCCGCCCACCGGCCCGAACTCGATCTGCAAGGTGGTGGTGATCACCACCTCGTTGGGCGCCACGATGTTGGCCAGCTTGCCGTGCATCTCGGCGCGCACGTAGTCGAAGTCCAATGGGTAGACCGGCTGCCAGGCCTGCCCGTAGCAGTTGAGCGAAAGATCCAGCAGGCGCCGGATGATGCGCTGCTCGGTGCGGGTGAAGTCGCGCCCTTCCACGCGCACGTGGTAGCGGCCGTCGCTGCCGAACAGGTTGTCCACCACCAGGAACACCAGCTTCGGGTCGAACACGAAGAGGGCGGTTCCGCGCAGCGGCTTCATGTGCAGCATGTTGATGTTCGCCGGCACCGGCAGGTGCCGCACGAACTCGCCGTACTGCTGGATCTGCACCGGCCCGACCGAGATGTCGGGGCTGCGGCGCATGAAGTTCAGCAGGGCGCCGCGCAGGTGGCGGGCAAAGCGCTCGTTGATGACCTCCAGCGTGTGCATGCGGCTGCGCACCACGCGGTCGGGCGCACCGAGGTCGTAGGCGGGCAAGCCGTCCTGCGGCGCCGCGGCGCTGGCCGACTGGTCGACCGCGCCGTCGGTGACGCCGCGCAGCAGCGCGTCGACCTCGTCCTGCGAGAGGACTTGTTCATAGGCCATGGATCTCTCGTCGTCCCGAGGGCTGGCTTACTGCACCACGAAGGTGTTGAACGCGACGCTGGTGATGCCTTGGGGCGGCTTGGCGTCGCCGAGCGGGCGGTTCAATTCCGCCAGGATCTCCTCGGCCAGCCTGGCCTTGTCCTCGGTGGTGACGAGCGATTCGGGCTGGCGGTTGGACAGGAGCAGCAGCGCGCGGCTGCGCAGCTCGGGCATGAATTCGACGATCTGCGCCTTGGCCTGCTCGTCGCGCACCTTGAGCGCCACGCCCACGTGCAGGAAGCGGCTGCGGCCTTCGGTCTGGACGTTCACGGTGAGCGGCTCGAGCGTCACGAAGATGGGCTTGTCCAGTGCTTGCGCGGCAGCTGGCTCCGGCGCCGCCGGCTGCCCGCGCACGACGGCGAAGGCGGCCAGGGCGACAGCGCACAGGCTGACGGCCACGAGGGCCGCGATCAGCAGCTTTGGCGAGCGGGCGGGAGGGGTCGCAAGGGTGGGGCTGTTGGCCATGGTTTCGCTGAAATTGGAGTGCAATCGATTCTTGGCGAAGGACGCCCGATGCGAACGATCGATCAGGCGGGAAAAAGCGCTTCAGATCCGGGGATTGCGCGGGCGCGGGCCTGTTCACACTATTTACGGGGATCGCGTTGGCCGGCATTGGGGCTGGATGCAAGGCGCCCGCGCGCAGCAATGCTGAAGCATTGCAAGCGCGGGCAACGCCGCAGACGGCCCCAATGCGGGCCAACCCGAAGGGAAGGCATGTCAAAGCGGCCAACTCCGCGTTGCACGCCTTGTGTGTGCCGACGCACACACTGCGTCGTGCGCCTTGATTTGTCCGCTTTGGCATGCCTTCGCGACCCCGTAAATAGTGTGAACAGGCCCTAGGCAAAGGTATCCACGCCGCCGGCACGTGCGCGGGCGTTGTGCTCGGCCCGCGTGCTCGGCAAGGCCTCGGCGGCACCGGCCAGGCGCGGCGCTGCGCTCGATCTGCGCGCTGCCGCTGCGTCGAAGCCGGATTCGCGGTCCGCTGCTTGCTGTTGCTGCTGCTGCGTGCCCGCATCGACCGACGCTTGCCCCAGGCTGATGCCCTGGTCGGCCAGCTGGCTGCGCAATTGGGGCAGCGCGGCCTCGATCACCTTGCGCACGCTTTCGTGGGCCGACACGAACAGGGCCTGCGCCTGGTTGTCGCCCAGCGTCAGGCTGATTTTCAAGGGGCCCAGGCCGGCCGGGTTCAGGTTCAGCTCGGCCACGTGCTCGCCGCTGGCGCTCATGCGGATCATCTGCTGGCCGACGGCGGCGCCCCAGGCCTCGCTGCCGACCGGCGGTTCCACGGTGAGCACCGGGACATGCGCGGGGGCGGCGGGAGCAGGCGGCGTGTAGCCGGCGGTGGCCATCGCCGGTGCCAGGCCGGTCAAGGCTGGCGCTGGCGCGATGGAAGTCGAGGGCGTGGAGGCGGATGCCAGGGAGATGTCCTCATGCTCGGCTGGCTGCGATGCCGCTGCATCGGCCGCTTGCTGGACGATGGCGGTGGGCGAGGGCGTTGCTGCTGCCTTGCCGGATTCGGCAACGGCCTTGCCGGGCGCTGGCGCGGGCGTCGTTGCCGAAGATGCGGCGGCAGGTGGCAGTGCAGCAAGCACGGTCGGAGCCGCGCCCTCCGTGCCTCTGGAAGCCGGTGCCTCTGGCTTGCCGGCCTCGGTGCGGCCGGCCGCGCCGGGCAGCTTGGGTGCTGCTTCATCGACTTGCGCTGCCTGAACTTCGGCCTTCAGCGCGTTGCGTGCCTCGTCGCCGGATGGCTTGGCCCCAGCGGCGGCCAGCGGGTCTTGCGGCAAGGGCGCTGCCGCCTCTTGTGCTGCAACGCTTGCCGCTGCGGCGTTGCCTGGCGTTTCGAGCGGCGCAGCGCGTGGCGAGGTGGCCAAAAAGGCGGGCGTAAGCAGCGCGATGGCCAGCAGTTCGGCCGGCGAGTGTTCCTTGTCGCCCGAAGCGGCGATGGATTTGCGGCGCGGCGGCTGGGCGGCCGACGTTTCCTCGGACTTGTCGGACGCCCTGCTGCCGCTGCGCGAGCGTGCCAGCGCCGCGCCGAAGTCCTCGCCCGAACGCGCCTGCGCGTCGCGCGCAGAAGAAGAGGCAGCCTGGGCGGCGGCAGGCGTGGCGGACGCCACCACGGGAAGGGAAGCAAGAGAAGTCATGTTTTCTTTGGGTGTCAAGTCGCCGCGCTGGCGCTGCGCTCGAAGAATTGGCGGGACGCGCGTTCGTCGCTGTCGCGCTGTTCGCGCTTGGCCTCGCTCATCAGTTCCTGCCGGCGCAGGCGTTCGGCCAGGGTGTCGAAGGAGCTCTGGCGGCGCTTGTGCTGCTGCCATTCGCCGCGGCCGTGCTCGAGCCGGCTGGCGGCCTGGCGCGCGATGGCGCGCTGCTGCTCGATGGCGCCGTCCAGCGTGCCCAGGAAGTCGCGCCAGTTGAACCACTGCGAGTTGGAGACGCCGTTCTGCATCAGCGCTTGCAACTGGTCGTGGTAGTCCTGCCGGTACTGCAGCAACAGGCTCAGCTTCTGGTCGGCGCTCAGTTGCGCGCTTTGCAGATGGCCGAGCCGGCGGGCCGCGTCATCGGTCCTGTTGCGGGCCAGCTCGATCAGGGTGTCGAGGGGAAGCTTGCTGGGCATGGCGTTGGTTCTCCTAGCGAGCCGGAGCCGGCTCGAACAGGCGGTTCAGGTGCGCGATCGAGGCGTCGTAGTCGGCGCGCTCGTGCATGCCTTGCTGCAGGAAGGCCTCGATGCGCGGATAGAGCGCGATGGCCTGGTCCAGCTGCGCGTCGTGGCCGGCTGCGTAGGCGCCGACGCTGATCAGGTCGCGGTTGCGCTGGTAGCGCGACAGCGTCTGCTTGAAGCGCCGCACGGTACCTTCCTGCGCTGGCTCGATCAGCGCGGTCATGGCGCGGCTGATCGAGGCTTCGATGTCGATGGCCGGGTAGTGGCCGGCTTCGGCCAGGCTGCGCGACAGCACCACGTGGCCGTCCAGGATGGCGCGTGCCGCATCGGCGATCGGGTCCTGCTGGTCGTCGCCCTCCGACAGCACGGTGTAGAAGGCCGTGATCGATCCGCCACGCCCGTTCGCATCGCGCGCGCCATTGCCGGCGCGCTCCACCAGCGCGGGCAGCTTGGCGAAGACCGAGGGCGGATAGCCTTTGGTGGCCGGCGGCTCGCCCACCGCCAGCGCGATCTCGCGCTGCGCCATGGCGTAGCGGGTGAGCGAATCCATGATGAGCAGCACGTCGCGCCCCTGGTCGCGAAAGTACTCGGCCAGGCAGGTGGCATAGGCCGCGCCCTGCAGGCGCAAGAGCGGCGAGTTGTCGGCCGGCGCCGCCACCACCACCGCGCGCGCCAGGCCTTCCTCGCCCAGCGTGTTGTCGATGAAGTCCTTGACCTCGCGCCCGCGCTCGCCGATGAGGCCCACCACGATCACCTCGGCGCTCGTGTAGCGCGCCATCATTCCCAAGAGCACGCTCTTGCCGACGCCCGAGCCGGCGAACAGGCCCATGCGCTGGCCGCGGCCCACCGTGAGCATGGCGTTGATGGCGCGCACGCCGACGTCCAGCACCGAATCGATGGGCGCGCGCGTGAGCGGGTTGATGGGCGGCGCCGACAGCGTCACCTGGCGCTCGACGTCCAGCGGGCCGCGGCCGTCCAGCGGCCGGCCGGCGGCATCGACCACGCGGCCCAGCATGCCTTGTCCTACCGGCAGGCGCTTGGTATGGACGCCGCCGGACTGGCCGACGGCCGCTGCGCCGGGGCGCGCAAAGACGCGCGCGCCCGGCAGCAGGCCAGCCACTTCGCTTTGCGGCATCAGGAAGAGACGATCGCCGGCGAAGCCGACCACCTCGGCCTCCGCGTGGCGCTGCGGGTAGCCGGGTGGCAGCTCGATCAGGCAGTCGCTGCCCACCGGCAGCTGCAGGCCCACGGCCTCCAGCACCAGGCCGACCGCGCGCGTCAGCCGGCCGGAGCTGCTGGTGGCAACGCGGCGCGCGACCTCGCCGCGCGCCTGCAGCAAGGCCTGCTGCCAGGCCTGCAGGTGCGGGTTCTCGCTTGACGCGGTGTCAGGCATCCGGCGCCTTTGGCTCGCGGCCGAGCGCGGCGGTCACGCGTTCCCAGCGGGTTTCCAGGGTGGCGTCGATCTCGCCGGCGGCGCACTGCACGCGGCAGCCGCCGCGCGCCAGGCTCTCGTCGGCGCGCAGCTGCCAGCCGGCGGCTTCCAGTTCGTTACCCAGACTGTTCTTCACCAGTGCGATGTCCTGCGGGTGCAGCAGCAGGCGCGGCTCGCCCTGCAGGGCCGGCTCGGCGCCCAGGAGCTCCTGCACCAGTGGCAGCAGCCAGCCGGGCTCGGCGCGCAGGCTCTGGTGGATGACCTGGCGGGCCACGTCGAGGGCCAGCGCGAGCACTGCATCGCCCACTTCGTCCTGCGCGCGCCGCAAGGCCTCGGGCCATGTGCGCGCGAGTTCGCGCAACTGCTCGGCCTGCGCGCTGGCCAGGGCCAGGCCTTCGGCCAGTCCCTCGGTGCGGCCTGCCGCCAGCCCGTCGGCGTGGCCCTGGGTCCAGCCTTCGCGCCGGCCCTCGGCCTCGCCGGCGGCGCGCGCTTCGAGACGGATGCGCGCGAGCAGCGCCGGGTCGACGGCGGGCGCGGGCCGCGGCGCCACACCTGGCGCCATGCCTTCCGGTGGACGCGGCGCGCTCGCCGCCGCGCGCCTGCCGGGCGCCCCGGCCAGCGCCTGCATTTCGAAGCGCTGCCAGGCGGACTCGGCCGGAGCCGACGGCCGCGCGGCCGATGACGCGTAGGCGGCCGCCAGCCGGCTGCCGGCCGCGAGCGGGGTGGGGCGCTTAGACGAAGTCATCGGTGCCCGGGGCGGCAATCACGACCTCGCCGGCATCGGCCAGCCGGCGCACCACCTGCAGGATGGCCTTCTGCTCGGCCTCGACCTGCGACACGCGCACCGGCCCGCGCAGCTCCATGTCCTCGCGCAGGGTCTCGGCGGCGCGCTGCGACATATTGGAAAGGAACTTCTCGCGCAGCTCCGGCGGCGCGCCCTTGAGGGCGATGATGAGCGAATCGGCCTCGATCTCCTTGAGCAGGCGCTGGATGCCGCGGTCTTCCAGGCCGAGCAGGTTCTCGAACACGAACATCTCGTCGATGATGCGCTGGGCCAGGGCCTCGTCGTGCTCTCGCATGTGCGCAATCGCCTCCTGCTCCTGGTTGGTGCTCATCAGGTTGACGATCTCGGCCGCGGTGCGCACGCCGCCCAGGCGGCTGCGCTTGAGGCCTTCGCCCGACAGCATTTCGGTCAGCACCTCGGTCAGCTCGTTGAGCGCCGCCGGCTGCACCCCGCCGAAGGTGGCCACGCGCAGGATCACGTCGTGGCGCAGGCGCGTCGGCAACTTTTCCAGCACTTCGGAGGCCTTCAGGCGATCCAGGTGCACCAGCAGGGTGGCCAGGATCTGCGGATGCTCGTCGCGGATCAGCTCGGCCACCTCGCCGGCCTCCAGCTCGTTGAGCCGCTCGATGCCACCGCGCGGCGCCTCCGGCTGCAGGATGTCTTCCAGCAGGTTGCTGGCGCGCTCGTCGCCCAGCGCCTTCTGCAGCACGGCGCGGATGTAGCTGCCCGAACCCAGGTGCAGCGCCGACAGCTGCTCGGTCTCGGCGCGGAACTCGGCCAGCACCCGGGCCAGCTCGTCGTTGGACACATGGCTGACCTTGGACATGGCCAGGCCGAGCGACTGCACCTGCATGGTGGGCATGTGCGCCAGCGCGGCGGCGGCATGGTCTTCGCCCAGCGCCATCAGAAGGATGGCGGCCTTGCGGTTTCCCGGTTCATTCATGCTTGTTCATCCAGTGCTTGATCAGCGCGGCGACCAGGCGCGGGTCCTGCTGCGCGACCTGTTGCGCGTACTCCAGATCGGCCCGCTGGCGATCGGATTCGCGCAGGCGCAGCGCCTCTTGCGCGGCCGATGGCAGCTGCTGACCGCCGGCGTCGAGCGGGGCCGTCGGCAGGGTCGGCACGGCGGCCGCCTGCTGCAGCGCGTTCTGCCGGCGCAGCATGGGCCGCAGCACGGCCAGCCAGAGCATCAGCGCCAGCACGCCGATCAGCAGATACTGCCCCAGGCTCTTGCCCAGTTCGATGTTCTCGCGCTCGCGCCAGAAGGGCAGCGCGGGCGCCGCCGCTTCGCGCTCCAGTGCAAAGGGACTGTTGACGACGTTGAGTGAATCGCCGCGCTCCTGGCTGAAGCCCATGGCCTCCTTCACCAGATTGCGCACCTGGTCGAGTTCGGCCGCGCTGAGTGCGCGCGCGGCGGGCTTGCCGGCCGCGTCCGGCTCTTCCTTGTTGTTCACCACCACCGCCACCGACAGGCGCTTGACGCCACCGGCGCTCTGCTGCACGTGGCGGATGGTGCGGTCGAGCTCGTAGTTGGTCGTGACGTCCTTGCGGGCGCTGCTCGGGCCGGCGGGTGTGCTCGGCGCGGCGGCTGCCGGCGCCTGCGCGGCGCCGGGTGCCCGCGCACCGGCCGCCGCACTGGGCGCGCCAGCCGGCGCATTGAGGGGCGCGCTCGGGTTGGCCGGCGGCTGGTTCGACAAGGCGCCCGGCACACCGCCCGGCGGCGTGCCGCCTTGCTGGTTCGATTCGCTGGACTGCTGGCTGCGCACGGCCTTCGCGGCAGGGTCCTGGTTGGGCCGGAACTTCTCGTCGGTGTGCTCGACGACGGCGAAGTCGATGTCGGCCGCGACCTGGGCGCGCACATTGCCGGCGCCCAGAATGGGTTGCAGGATGGCCTCGATGCGCCGCACGTAGTTCTGCTCGATCTCCTGCGCGTACTTCAGCTGGCTCACATCCAGTCCGTGCGCGCCGCTGTTGGCGGCCGACAAGAGGTTGCCCTTCTGGTCCACCACCGTCACGCTCTTGGGCGCAAGCTCCGGCACGCTGCTGGAGATCATGTGGACGATGGCACTGACCTGGCCTTCGTCAATGCTGCGCCCGCGCTGCAAGGTGAGGATCACCGAGGCGGAAGGCTTCTTCTGCTCGCGCACGAACAGGGTCGACTTGGGCAGGGCCAGGTGCACGCGGGCCGATTCCACCGAGCCGATCGATTCGATGGAGCGCACCAGTTCGCCCTCCAGCGCGCGCTGGTAGTTGACCTGCTCGGTGAACTGGCTGGTGCCGAACTTCTGGTTGTCCATCAACTCGAAGCCGACGCCGCCGCCCTTGGGCAAGCCCTGCGCGGCCAGCTTGAGGCGCACTTCCGGCACCTTGTTGCCCGGCACCAGGATGGCGCCGCCGCCCTCGGCGAACTTGTAGGGCACGTTCTGCTGCTGCAGCGCCGCGATGATCGCCCCGCCGTCGCGGTCGGTCACGTTGGTGTAGAGCACCTTGTAGTCGGGCGCTCGGCTCCACAGCACGAAGGCCGCGGCCGCCGCCGCCAGCGCCGCGCCGCCCACGATGAGCGGCAGCTTGGGCTGGACGCGCAGGCGCTCGAGCAGCGGCAGCGCCGCCGGCAGCATGGGCGCGGGCAGGGCCGCCGTGCCGGCGGTGGTGGTTGCGCTCATGCGAGGTAGCCCATGCGCTTCGTGGCCGAAATGGGAAGGCGAAGTCGTCGTTGTTGCGGAGAGTTCATGCCTGTGGGCCGCTGCAGGAAACAGCTGGCGCCTTTGTCTTGGTCGCGGTCGATTCTGCGAAAGCCGCCCCTTTTTCGATTGGCCGAATAGCCGGGGCTTTTGCCCTCAGTTGGCCCCATGCGCCAGGGGGTGCCACGGTTACGCTGAACAGACGACAGGCGCGCTTGAGCGCTCCTGTGCCACCTCCAAACCATCAGCCAGAAAGAAGGATTCCTCCATGTCGATTGCGGCCATTGAGTCCGTGTTGCAGCAAATGCGTGCCAATGCGCTCCAGGCGGGCAGCGGCCCGCGCCCCGCCGGCGGCCCCGCCGACGGCGCCGAGGCAGGCGGCTTCGCTGCCGAACTGCGCCAGTCCCTGAACCGCATCAACGGCATGCAGCAGCACGCCTACGGCCAGGCCGAAGCCTTCGAACTCGGCAAGAGCGGTGTGGCGCTGAATGATGTGATGGTCGACCTGCAGAAAGCCAACGTGGCCTTCCAGACCGGCCTGCAGGTGCGCAACCGCCTGGTGGCCGCCTATCAGGAAGTGATGAACCTGCCCGCGTGATGGCACGTGAGGTTGTGGATCAGCGGCACCGCACGGAACTTTCTTCAAGCACTGCCCTAAATGTTTGGAAAGCGCTGCCGATAACTGCATCAACGATGGCTTGAGTCCCACGGCGGGAGACGGGTCCAGCGTTACGGCCGACGGCCGGAGTACACAACCTTTGCAACTAGGAGTCGATTCATGGCGCAAGTCATCAACACCAACAGCCTCTCGCTGCTCACGCAGAACAACCTCAACGCGTCGCAATCGTCGTTGAACTCGGCCATCCAGCGCCTGTCTTCCGGCCTGCGCATCAACAGCGCCAAGGACGACGCCGCCGGCCAGGCCATCGCCAACCGCTTCACCGCCAACATCAAGGGCCTGACGCAAGCTTCGCGCAACGCCAACGACGGCATCTCGCTGGCGCAAACGACCGAAGGCGCGCTCAAGGAAGTCAACAACAACCTGCAGCGCGTTCGCGAACTGTCGGTGCAGGCCGCCAACGGCAGCAACTCGGCCAGCGACCTGCAGTCGATCCAGGACGAAATCAAGCTGCGCCTGAACGAGATCGACCGCGTCTCGGCGCAGACCGATTTCAACGGCGTCAAGGTCCTGTCGTCCACCGCCAAGCCGCTGAGCGTGCAGGTCGGTGCCAACGACGGCGAGACCATCGACATCGACCTGAAGGAAATCAGCACCAAGACGCTCAACCTGCAGACCTTCAACGTCAACGGCCCGCAAGCCAAGACCGGCGCCAGTTTCGACGGCACGGTCACGATGGTCGGTACCTCGGCTGACGTGGACGCCACGGCGGCGCAGGCGGTGTACGGCGCGACGACCAACGTCACGACCTCCACCGTGGCCGAAGCCACCGCCGGCACGCTGGCCACGAGCCTCGGCGTGGCCGCCGGCAGCATCGCCTTCGGCGCTGAAGCCCTGACCGACAAGGCCGGCAACTGGTACGCCGAAGTCACGATCACCCCGGCCAGCGCCGCCGAAGCGATGGCCCTGAACAACAACGGCTTCAGCGGTGCCGCCAACGGCGTTGCCCAGCGCTTCTACGTCGCGGTGGACCCGCAGTCGGCCGACACGACCACGACCGCCGGCACGGCCGCCTTCTCGCTCGACACCTCGAAGATCTCGGTGGCCGACCTGCGCACCGGCTCCACGCCCGGCGCGATGGCCGCGATCGACGACGCCCTCAAGCAGGTCGACGAACTGCGCAGCTCGCTGGGTGCGGTGCAGAACCGTTTCGATTCGGTGATCGCCAACCTCGGCACCACGGTGACCAACCTGTCGTCCTCGCGTTCGCGCATCGAAGACGCCGACTACGCCACGGAAGTGTCGAACATGACCCGCGCGCAGATCCTGCAGCAAGCCGGCACCTCGGTGCTGGCCCAGGCCAACCAGACCACGCAGAACGTGCTGTCGCTGCTGCGTTGATTTGAGAACCCGTTGCGCCCCTTGCTTCGCAAGAAGCAGGGGGCGCGGCGCAGGCGCCCGGCTTCGGCCGGCGCGTGCCTGCGCTGTCCACTGCGGCCCGGCCGCCCCAGGCCGCAGTGGACAGCGTATTTTTCTTTGGAACGGATAGGAACTCACGATGGCATCGATCAGCAGCCTTGGCGTCGGCTCCAACCTCGACTTGTCCACCTTGCTCAGCCAGCTCGAGACGGCCGAGAGCCAGCCGCTGGTCCTGTTGCAGCAGCGCCAGATCAGCTACACGAGCAAGCTTTCGGCCTACGGCACGCTCAAGAGCGCCCTGGGCACCTTGCAGTCGGCGGCGAAGAAGCTGTCGGACCCGGCCTTTTTCCAGGGCGTGAAGGCGACGTCGAGCGCCGCCGAGGTGGTGTCCGCCAGCGCGGGCGCCAGCGCGGCGGCCGGCAGCTACGCCGTCAGCGTCACGCAGCTCGCACAGGCGCAGTCCGTGGTGTCGGCCGGCCAGGCCAGCGCGAAGACGGCGATCGGCAGCGGCACCGTCACCATCGACTTCGGCACCATCGCCGGCGGCAGCTACGACGCAGCGAGCGGCAAGTACACGGGCGCGAGCTTCACGCCGGACGCCTCGCGCACGGCCACGCCGATCACCATCGATGCCGGCAACAACACGCTGGAGGGTATCCGCGACGCGATCAATGGGGCCAAGGCGGGCGTGACGGCGAGCATCGTGAACGACGGCAGCGGCACGCCGCATCGCCTGGTGCTGACCTCGACCGAGACCGGCAAGATTTCGAGCATGCGCGTTTCCGTGGCCGGCGACGCGGCATTGCAAAGCCTGCTGGGCAATGATCCGGCGGGCACGCAGAATCTGCAGCAGACGGTGGCGGCCCAGAATGCCGAGCTCACGGTCAACGGCCTGGCCATCACCAGCGCCAGCAACAGCGTGAAGGACGCGATCCAGGGCACGACGCTGACCGTGCAGAAGATCGGCACCGGCAACGTGGCGATCCAGCGCGACGGCGCCTCGGTGGAGGCCGCCATCAACGACTTCGTCAAGGCCTACAACGGCCTGCTGAGCACGGCCAACGCGCTGACCAGCTACAACCAGGACACCAAGACGGGCGCGGCGCTGGTCGGCGACTCGACCTTGCGCAACCTGCAGACCCGCATCCGCGGCGTGCTGACCTCGCCTCAGGATGGCAGCGCGGACCAGATGAAGGTGCTGTCGGAGATCGGCGTTGCCTTCCAGAAAGATGGCACGCTGGCGGTGGATTCCACCAAGCTCAAGGCGGCGCTCGACAAGGACATGGATGGCGTTTCCAGGCTGTTTGCCAGCGCCACCGGCAGCAGCGCCGGCTATGGCAAGCAGCTGGACGCGATGGTCGATGGCTTCAGTGCCACCGGCGGCGCGCTCAAGGTGGCGACCGACGGGGTGACGGCCTCGATCAAGGAGCTGGACGAGCAGTACAGCGACATGGAGCTGCGCGTGCAGGCCAAGATGGAGCGCTACCGCGCGCAGTTCACCCAGCTCGACCTCCTGGTCAACAGCATGACCAACACCGCGAGCTACCTCACGCAGCAGTTCGCCAACATGAGCAACAGCAGCAAGTAAGCGCCGGCGGAGCAGGCCATGTACACACCCCACACCCATCGGACCGGCGCCGGCGCCTATGCGCGCATCGGCGTCGAATCGGGCGCGATGAGCGCATCGCCGCATCAGCTCATCGTGATGCTTTTCGACGGCGCCAGGACGGCCATCGGCATGGCGCGCCACCACATGGCGGTGGGCGAGATCGTGGCCAAGGGCAAGGCCATCTCCAAGGCCATCAATATCGTCGACAACGGCCTCAAGGCGAGCCTGGACGCCAGCGCCGCCGGCCCCACCGGTGCCCAGCTGGTGGACAGGCTCTCGGCCCTGTACGCCTACGTCATCCAGCGGCTGTTGCAGGCCAACGTGCGCAACGACGCGGGCGCGCTGGACGAGGCCGATGCCTTGCTCGAGAACATCGCCTCGGCCTGGCGCGAGATCGGCAACAGCAACAACAACAGCTAGAGGGAGACGGATCATGACCACCAAGAGCGAGGTCGTTCACTGCTATGACCAGCTGGCCCTCATCACCTCGCGCATGCTGGAGCTGTCGCATGCCAAGGAGTGGGGCCGGCTGCCCGAACTGGAAGCGCGCTGCGCGGCGCTGATCGCGCGGCTGAAGGAAATCGAGCCCGGCGCCATGCTTGACAGCCACGAGCGCGACGAAGTGCGGCGCTCCCTGCAGCGCGTGCGGGTCGACCAGGACGAAGTGCTGCGCCTGGTCAAGCCGCAATTGCGGCGCCTGCTGGCCGGCATCGCGCAGCTGCAGCAGCAGCACATTCTCGAGAAGACCTATGGGGGGGCGCATTGAACGGCTCCCTGTCGACGTGAACCGGACTGCCGTCAGCGGCGATGCGCTGCTGGCTTTCAGGCTCGCGCATTGGCTGGACCTTCTTGCAGCCAAGGCGCCTGCGGGCGGCGTGGCGGCGCAGCCGGTGAGTGAGGCGCGCGCGGTCGACAACGACGTGCGGCTTCCTTCGCATGCGGCGGTGGTTTTGCCTTTGCCGCGTGAGCTGCGCCAGGGTGGTGCTGCATCACCCGCATCGGCCACATCGGCCGTGAACGTGCCGGCCGCCGAGCTGTCCGTGGCGGCGCGGGCGCTCAACACGGTGCTGGCGGAGTCGCCGCCGCAGGCCGCGGTGCTCCGGGGCAGCGCGCCGCTGTGGCCGTCGGCGGAACGGGCGCCGTCGGCGAGTGGATGGGCCGCAGCCCTGGCGCAGACGGTGTCGGAGTCCGGTCTGTTCTACGAATCGCACGTGGCGGCCTTTGCTGCCGGTGCGCGCTCGCTGGAACAGCTGGAACGCGAGCCGCAGGCGCGGCTGGCGCCGGCCGTCGCTGCCGGGCCGGCTGCTTCGACGCAGTCGTCGGCGGATCCGGTGGAACCGCCGGCGCAATCATGGAGTGCGGCGATCCACCCGCAGGCCGCGCCGCTGGTGCACCAGCAGCTCGACCTGCTGGAAAGCGGCGCCTTTCGTTGGAGCGGTGAAGCCTGGCCCGGCGTGCCGATGGACTGGTCGATCCGGGAAGAGGGCAAGGAGGGCGCACAGGACCAGCAGCAAAAGGCTGCAAAGGAAGACGCGCCGCCGCCGGCCAGCTGGTCGACCACGGTGTCGCTCACGCTGCCGCGCATGGGGCGCCTGGATCTGCGCCTGACGCTGGCGGCCTCCAAGGTGCGAGCCCACATCGCCGCACACGACGCGCGGGCGTTGGCGCCATTGCGCGGCAGCGGCGCCGAACTGTCCCGGCGCCTTGCGGCAGCGGGACTGCAAGTGCAGGCCCTGCAGTTTGCAGAGGTGCCGCGGCCATGAGCAAGCCGGCATCGGAGCGAAAGAGCGCCGTCGCCTTGTCGTATCGGGACAAGGCGCGGGCGCCGGTGGTGGTGGCCAAGGGCTATGGCGCGGCGGCGGAATCGATCATGCGGCGGGCGCGCGAGAGCGGCTTGTATGTCCACGCCGCGCCGGAGCTCAACCGGCTCTTGATGCAGCTTCAGCTGGACCAGCAGATCCCGCCGCAGCTCTATACGGCGGTGGCGGAGATCCTGGCTTGGCTTTTTCGAATCGAGCAAGGCGAACCACAGCAAGTAGGTATTTCTTGCTAATAGAAAAACGTATTACATGTCATTAAAGGGACGGCAATTTGTCGGGGTAAATCCGACCCCTAAACAAAATGATTACTTTTCATTGACGGAACAGGGGTGGAATTATTTGGCAAATCCGGCGACTGTCTTCAAAAAGCGAGACGGTGTCACGGAAGTGAAGTGTAAGAAAATGAAACAATGTGATACAGTGAATAGATACTAAGCAATCTTAGTTATATGGAGTATCGCGTGGAACAAGATAGAGATTCAGCGGCATTGAATTACGACGAGATTTCCAGAGAAATTGGAGATATCAATCTCGCCTATATGCTGCTTGCGCAAAAAATGGTGAAGCAGGATAAAGCTGCTTCGATGATTCGCCTTGGCATCGGCAGCGAACTGGCCGACATGTTGGCCAATATGTCGATCGCCCAGGTCATCAAATTGTCCAATTCAAAATTCCTGCTTTTCGGGCCGCGCCTCGACGATCAGGCATCGATTTGCGCAGTGGGTGGAGAAGAAAAAGACTCTGCGTTGCAGCGCGCCCATATGTCGATATTGATGACCGCGCAGAACAAGCCGATAAAGCGCCGGGCCTGAATAAAATGAGCCAGAAAAGTGTATTGGGCGAGGTTCGCCAGGTTCAATTGGCGATCGATCTGATTGAATTGGGTGCCCGCCTTCAATTTCTCGAAGCCGAGGTCAAATTGAGCCGTGAACGGCTGATTCGCCTGTACAAGGAAATCAAGGGAATTTCGCCGCCCAAGGGCTTGCTGCCGTTTTCGACAGACTGGTACATGACCTGGCTGGCCAATATCCATTCATCGATGTTCTACAACATCTATCGCTTCATGCGGCACCACGATGGCGGCGATTATTTGCAGGCATTGATCAAAAGCTACCGGCTCTATCTGGAGCAGTCGGATTTGCCGGATGGCGAGGTGGTGCTGGATTTCACCCGTGCCTACACCATGGTCCGCTTCTTCGACAGCGGCATGCTGCAGCTCAACACCTGCAGCCGCTGCGCCGGCCATTTCGTGGCGCACGCCTACGACGACAAGCATGACTACGTGTGCGTGCTGTGCCGCCCGCCATCGCGCGCCGGAAAGGCCAGAAGCCCCAAGCGCGCCGTCGACGAACGCCCCCGCCGCACCACGCTGGGCCGCCCCGGCTTGACGGCCGGTCTGGCCGGGCTGGCACTGACCGGCGGCGGCGCGCTGGCGTGACTTTGAAAAACTTGAATTGATGCCTTGAGGGCTGAAAGGGACGCTCGTGCTGGTTCTTGTTGGTTATCTGGTGGTGCTGTGCGCCGTGTTCGGCGGCTACGGCCTGATGGGCGGGCACTTCGGCGTGCTGTTCCAGCCGGTGGAGCTCTTGATGATCGGCGGCTCGGCGCTGGGCGCTTTCATTGCCGGCAACAACGGCAAGACGATCAAGGCAACGATCAAGGAGCTGCCGCTTCTTTTGCGCAGCTCCAAGCACAACCGCCAGCTCTACATGGACCTCCTGGCGTTGCTCTATGAGCTGCTGGCCAAGGCGCGCAAGGAAGGGATGATGAAGCTGGAGTCGGATGTCGAGGCCCCGGCAGACAGCGAGATCTTCGGCCGCTATCCGGCCATCATGGCCGACGCCGGCCTGATGGAGTTTCTCTGCGACTACCTGCGCCTGGTCATCAGCGGCAACACCGACGCTTTCGAGATCGAGGCGCTGATGGACCACGAGATCGAGACCATCGTGCACGAGGCGCAGGTGCCGGCGCACAGCCTGGCGCGCGTGGGCGATGCGCTGCCGGCGCTGGGCATCGTGGCGGCCGTGCTGGGCGTGGTGCACGCATTGGGCTCGGCCGACCTGCCGCCCTCCGAGATGGGTGCGCTGATCGGCCACGCCATGGTCGGCACCTTCCTCGGTGTGCTGCTGGCCTACGGTTTCGTCTCGCCGCTGGCCTCGCTGATCGAGCAGCGCGTGGCCGAGGGCATGAAGCTTTATCAGTGCGCCAAGGTCACCCTGCTGGCCAGCCTGAACGGCTATGCGCCGCAGCTGGCCGTGGAGTTCGGGCGCAAGGTGCTGTTCTCGACCGAGCGCCCGTCCTTCACCGAGCTGGATGACCACGTGCGCGAAGTCAAGGCGCGCTAGGGACCAGGGACGCAGCCATGAACGAAGGAAAGCCAAGAGTCATCGTCAAGCGCGTGGCCAGTGGCCATGGCGCAGGGGGGCACGGTGGCGGCTGGAAGATCGCCTATGCCGATTTCATGACGGCCATGATGGCCTTCTTTCTCGTGATGTGGTTGCTGGCCATTGCCACGCCCAAGCAGCGCGAAGGCATTGCCGAGCACTTTCGCATGCCGCTCAAGGTGGCGATCAGCGGCGGCGAGAAGAGCAGCGACAGCGCCAGCGCCATTCCTGGTGGCGGCGCAGACCCCACGCATGCCGAGGGCGAGGTGCAGCTGGCGCAGTCCGAAAGCGAAGACGAGGCGGATGCGAACCGCCTCGACGCCATGAAGAAGCGGCTGGACGAGCTCATCGAGAAGAGCCCGGCCTTTCAGCAGTTCCGCTCGCAGATCCTGATCGACATCACGACCGAGGGCTTGCGCCTGCAGATCGTGGACAACGACAAGCGCCCGATGTTCGATTTGGCCAGCGCCCGGGTGGTGCCGCACATGCGCGTCATCCTGCGCGAGCTGGGGCCGATGCTCAATGAGCTGCCCAACAAGATCACGCTGTCGGGCCACACCGATTCCATCATCTACAGCAACGGCGACCGCGCCTACGGCAACTGGGAACTCTCGGCTGACCGGGCCAATGCCTCGCGGCGCGAACTGGTGGTAGGCGGCATGGGCGAGGACAAGGTGCTGCGCGTGGTCGGCCTGGCCGACAGCATGCACTTGGACCGGGCCGAGCCACGCAATCCGATCAATCGCCGCATCAGCATCATCGTGCTCAACCATCGCACGCAGGCGCGGATCGAGCACGAGAACAGCAGCGATGCCTCTTCCGCGCGGGCGGGCAGCAGCAGCAACCCGCCCGGCCAGACCACCTCCTAGCAGAGCACACACAGATGGACCTCAGTCAGTTTTCCCAGGCATTCTTTGTCGAAGCCATCGAGCTTCTGGCGCAGATGGAGCACCTGCTGCTCGAGCTCGACGTCGAGGCGCCCGATGCCGAAGAGCTCAATGCCATCTTCCGCGCGGCGCACTCGATCAAGGGCGGCGCCGCCACCTTCGGCTTCAGCGCCCTGACCGACACCACGCACCTGCTCGAAACCCTGTTGGACCGCGCGCGCCATGGCCAATTGAAGCTGAGCCTGCCCATGGTCGACGCATTTCTGGAAACGAAGGACGCCTTGCAAGAACAACTGACGGCCTACCAGGCGGGCAACGAACCCGAGCCTGAGAGGGTGGCGCACATCTGCGCCGTGTTGCAGCAGCTCGCGCTGGAGCTTGGGGGCGAACACGCCGCCGCGCCGGCGCGTGCGCCTGTCGCTGCGCCCGCACCGGCATCGGCGCCCGCAGCCGATGGCGTGCTGCAGGTCGCCTTCACCGGCCTGGCCGAGAGCGAAAGCGCGCTGCTGGCCGAAGAGCTGGGGAACCTGGGCCAGGTGCTGTCCAGCACGCAGGGCAAGGGCACGCTGGAGGTGCGGCTGCAAAGCAGCTGCGCGCCGGACGACATCGTGGCGGTGTGCTGCTTCCTGATCGACGAATCGCAGATCCGCATCACGCGCGAGCCGGCTGCGACGCAGAGCGAGCCGGCCCGAGCCGTTGCTGCCGCCGCCGTTGGTGGCGCTGCTGAAAGCCCGGTGGGCGAGGGCGCGGCCGCCAAGGCGGCGCCGGCCGGCGGCAAGGAGTCGAGCTCGATCCGCGTCGACGTGGAGAAGGTCGACCAACTCATCAACCTGGTCGGCGAGCTGGTGATCACCCAGTCGATGCTGACGCAGGCGGCGACCCAGCTGGACCCTGTCGCCTACGAGCGCTTCCTGAGCGGCCTGGGCCACCTGGAGCGCAATGCGCGCGACCTGCAGGAATCGGTGATGTCGATCCGCATGATGCCGATGGACTATGTGTTCAGCCGCTTCCCGCGCGTGATCCGCGACGTCAGCGCCAAGCTGGGCAAGCAGGTGCGCCTGGACACGTACGGCAAGGAGACCGAGCTGGACAAGGGCCTGATCGAGCGCATCGTGGATCCGCTCACGCACCTGGTGCGCAACAGCCTGGACCACGGTATCGAGACGCCCGAGCAGCGCCTGGCCAAGGGCAAGGACGCGACCGGGCAATTGCTGCTGTCGGCGCAGCACCACGGCGGCAACATCGTGATCGAGGTGAGCGACGACGGCGCGGGCCTCAACCGCGACAAGATCCTGGCCAAGGCCATGCAGCAGGGTTTGCCGGTGAGCGACACCATGCCCGACGAGGAGGTCTGGCAGCTGATCTTTGCACCGGGTTTTTCCACCGCCGAGCAGGTGACCGACATCTCGGGCCGCGGCGTGGGCATGGACGTGGTCAAGCGCAACATCCACGAGATGGGCGGGCAGGTGGAGATCATCTCGCGCGAGGGGCGCGGCACCACCACCCGCATCGTGCTGCCGTTGACGCTGGCCATCCTGAACGGCATGTCGGTGAAGGTCGGCGACGAGGCCTACATCCTGCCGCTGAGCTACGTCATCGAGTCGCTGCAGCCGCTGACCGAGCACCTGCACTCGATCACCGACGAAGGCCGCGTCATCAAGGTGCGCGGCGAGTACCTGCCGCTGATCGAGCTGCACCGCGTGTTCGACGTGGCCGGCGCGCTGACCGATCCGACCGAAGGCATCCTGGTGATCGTGCAGGCCGACGACGCGCGCTTCGCGCTCTTGGTGGACGAGCTCCTGGGCCAGCACCAGGTGGTGGTGAAGAATCTGGAGACCAACTACCGCAAGGTGCCCGGCATCTCGGCCGCCACCATCCTGGGCGACGGCAGCGTGGCCTTCATCATCGATGTGGGCGCCATGCCGCGCATCCAGCGCGCGCAGGCCGCCAGTGTGCTGGCCCTGGCGGATGCATCGCGCATCGATCCAGTGGCGTTGGCGGCTTGAAGGGCGGGCACGATGGGCATTGATCTTCCCTGGCGTTCGACCGGCCGCAGTCGCAGTGCCGATGAGGTGGTGGACGAGACGGCCGAGTTGCTGCTGCAGCCTGCAACCGGCTACGTGACGCACGCGACGATGCTGGACCTGCGCCAGCGCGTGGTGGGCTACCGCCTGGCCTGGCGCGCGGCCCCGGTTGGCCAGCCGCCGGCCACCATGCTGCCGGCGCAGCGCCTGAAGACGCTGGTGGACTGCGTGGCAGAGCACGTCAATCCGCCCAAAAAGGGCTGGCGCCTGGGCCGCACCACGCTGTTCTTCGACGTGGCGGCCGATCCTTCCTTGTTGCCCAGCCTGCAGCCGCTGCCGCCCGAGCACGTGGTGCTGTGCCTGGGGCCGGACGACATGGCGGGGCCGGACGCGCCGGCGGCGCTGCAGTTCCTGCGCGAGCACGGCTTCGGCCTGATGCTGCGCGGTGCGCAGGCGCTGCCGCAAGACCGTGCGCTGCGCGACCTGCTGACGCACTTCGATGTGGGCGACGGCGAGCCCGCGCTGTTGGAGCGCATGCAGGCAACGCAGGCCCAGGGCGGCCCGCCGCTGCGGCTGATCGTGACGCGCCACGTTGCGCAGCCGATGGCGCAGGTGGCCGATGCCAAGTTGCAGCCCGAATCGATGCTGATCGTGCGCCTGATGCAGATGATCCAGCGCAACGAAGACGTGCGCCAGATCGAGGCAGCGCTCAAGCACGATGCCGTGCTCACGTACCGGCTGCTGCGCCACATCAATTCGCCGGCGATCGGGCCGGGCGTGGAGATCCAGTCCTTGCGCCATGCCGTGACCATGCTCGGCTATTCGCACCTCTTCCGCTGGCTGGCCTTGCTGCTGGCCACCAGCAACGCCGCAGCCAGCGCGCCCTGCATGACGCGCAAGGCGATCATGCGCGGCCGCGCCGTGGAGCTGATGGGCCAAGGCATGCTGACGCGCAGCGATGCGGACAACCTGTTCGTGGTGGGCATGTTCTCGCTCATCGACCAGTTGCTGGGCGTGCCGATGGAGCAGGTGCTGGGCAAGATCCAGCTGGCCGAATCGGTACAGCAGGCCATCTTGACGCGCGGCGGCGTGTATGGGCCGTTCCTGGCCCTGGCCGAAAGCTGCGAGCGCGACGGGGCGGAGGCGGCGCGGTTGTCGGAGGACTTGTTCATGGGGGCGGGGCAGGTGAATTCGTCGCTGCTATCGGCCATGGTGTGGGCGCAGGAGGTGGGGGCTGCGGAGGCTTCTGACTGATCTCTTGGATTGTTTCGAGAGGCTTTAGCGGTCGGGGCGCGGCAAAGGCCTGTGTGCCCCTGTGCCGGCCTTCGCTCGGGCGGTCGGCGCGTTGCGCCGACTCCCCTGCGATGCTCGTGGACCCGGCCCTGCGGCAGAACTCGCGGCGTTCACTTCGTTCACTCTGCTCAAACAGCTGCCGCAAGCTAGATGTTGAAGCACGCGTGTCCTTCGGCACGCGTGCGGGCCGGGTCCACTGCGCTTCTCGGCGCCCGAGAGGCGCGCCAGCACAGGGGCACACAGGCCTTTGCCGAGACGCCGGGTCGTCGATCAGCCGTTCTTCTTCGGGTTGATCAACCGCCGCGCCATCCCAACGCCCCGGATCGGCTGATTCGCCTCAAAGCTTGCAACAAGGAAGAGGGCGTTTCCCCCCTTGCTTGCCCCATTGCAATGACACGCCGCTCGCTACATTGAACGCCTGCTAACCAGGGCGCCCGTGAACTCCGAATTCCTCTTTACCGACAGCGACTTCTCGAAGATCCGGACGCTCATCCATCGGCGCGCCGGCATCGCCCTGGGCGAACAGAAGCGGCAGATGGTCTACAGCCGGCTGTCGCGCCGCCTGCGCGAGTTGGGCGTGCCCGAGTTTTCTTCCTACCTGGCGCTGCTGGAAGCGCGGCCGGACGGGGACGAGTGGCAGTCGTTCATCAATTCGCTGACCACCAACCTCACATCCTTCTTTCGCGAGGCGCATCACTTTCCGGTGCTGGCCGACTTCGTGCGGCAGCGGCGCCAGCAGCCCATCGAGATCTGGTGCGCGGCGGCCTCGACCGGAGAAGAGCCGTATTCCATCGCCATGACGCTGATGGAGACGCTGGGCGAGCGGGCCAGCGGGACGGCGCGCGTGATCGCCACCGACATCGACACCGCGGTGCTCGCCAAGGCCTCGGCCGGCGTGTTCAGCCAGGAGCAGGCGCGGCTGTCGCCCGAGCGGCTCAAGCGCTTCTTCAACAAGGGCACCGGCGCCAACGCGGGCAAGGTGCGCATCCGCCCCGAGGTGGCGGCGCTGGTGAAGTTCTCGCAGCTCAATCTGCTGGACCGCGCCTGGTCGCCGGTGAAGGAGCCGGTGGACGCGATCTTCTGCCGCAACGTGATGATCTATTTCGACAAGCCGACCCAGAAGGCGGTGCTGGAGCGCCTGGCGCTGTTGCTCAAGCCGGGCGGACTGCTCTTTGCCGGGCATTCGGAGAACGCCTCGCTGGTCAGCCAGGCCTTTCGCCCGCTGGGCCAGACGGTGTATGAGCTGGCAGCAACAGCAGGCCGGCGCGCGAGCCTGGCATGAGCAGCAGCAACTACGTTGGCAGCAGCGCGTTGCCCGCTGGCGCCATGGCCAGCCACCACTATTTCGATCGCGACATCGGCTGCATGGCGGTCAAGCTGCTGCCGTCGGAGTACTACGTCACCGCGGCCGACACCGCCCTCACCACCGTGCTGGGCTCCTGCGTCGCGGCCTGCCTGCACGACCCCTACGCCGGCGTGGCGGGCATGAACCACTTCATGCTGCCGGACGACGGCGAGACGGCGCCGCGCGACCATGCCGATGCAATGCGCTACGGCGCCTATGCCATGGACGTGCTGATCCGCGAGCTGCAGCGCGCGGGCGCGCGCCGCGAGCGGCTGCAGGCCAAGGTGTTTGGCGGCGGCG
Source organism: Variovorax sp. LARHSF232 (assembly GCF_052871435.1). Taxonomy (NCBI): domain Bacteria; kingdom Pseudomonadati; phylum Pseudomonadota; class Betaproteobacteria; order Burkholderiales; family Comamonadaceae; genus Variovorax; species Variovorax sp. LARHSF232. The sequence continues at coordinate 38,144 of NZ_JBIXJS010000004.1, forward strand.
CGGTGCTGGCCAGCTTGACCACCCTGAACATCGGCGAGCGCAATGCCGACTTCGTGGAGCAATACCTGAAGGAGCAAGGCATTGCCATTGCCGCCCAAGACCTGCGCGGCCCGCACGCGCGGCGCGTCTGCTTCTTGCCGGCCACCGGCAAGGCCGTGGTGCGCAAGCTGCGCGCCCAGGCCGGCGTCCAGCAGGTGCAGCGCGAGGAGCAGGAACTGCTGCGCCGCCTGCGCACGGCCACGCCTGCGAATTGAGAGAAAGCAAGGAAAAAGAAGAAGCATGCCATGAGCACGAACAACAAGATCAAGGTGCTGTGCGTCGACGATTCGGCGCTGATCCGCAGCGTGATGACCGAGATCATCAACAGCCAGAGCGACATGACGGTGGTTGGCACGGCGGCCGACCCGCTGGTGGCGCGCGAGTTGATCAAGGCGACCAACCCCGACGTGCTGACGCTGGACGTCGAGATGCCGCGCATGGACGGCCTGGAGTTTCTCGAGAAGCTGATGCGGCTGCGGCCGATGCCGGTGCTGATGGTGTCGTCGCTGACCGAGCGCGGCTCGGAGATCGCGCTCACCGCGCTGGAGCTGGGCGCCGTCGATTTCGTCACCAAGCCCAAGCTGGGCGTCCGCGACGGCCTGTTGAACTACACCGAGCTGATCACCTCCAAGATTCGCGCCGCCGCCAGCGCACGGCTGCTGCCGTCACGGCGCGCCACGGCAGCGAAGGCGGCGCCGGGCGTTGCGGTACCAGCCGCCGAATCGCTGCTGCGCAGCCCGCTCTTGAGCACCGAGAAGCTGATCATCATCGGCGCCTCCACCGGCGGCACCGAGGCCATCCGCGACGTGCTGCAGCCGCTGCCTTCGGACTGCCCGGCGGTGCTGATTGCCCAGCACATGCCGCCCGGCTTCACCCGTTCCTTTGCACAACGGCTGGATGGGCTGTGCCGCATCACGGTCAAGGAGGCCGAGCATGGCGAGCGCGTGCTGCCCGGCTATGCCTACATCGCGCCCGGCGGCTTTCATCTTTCGCTGGGGCGCAGCGGCGCCAACTATGTGGCCCACCTCGACCAGGAGCCGCCGGTGAACCGGCATCGGCCCTCGATCGACGTGCTGTTCGACTCGGTGGCCAGGCACGCGGGCAAGAACGCCATCGGCGTGATCCTCACCGGCATGGGCCGGGATGGGGCCGAAGGCCTGCTGCGCATGCGCCAGGCCGGCGCCTACACGCTGGCGCAGGACGAGGCGAGCTGCGTGGTGTTCGGCATGCCGCGCGAGGCCATTGCGCTGGGCGCGGCCCATGAGGTGGCGCCGCTGTCGGAAATGAGCCGGCGCGTGCTGGCGCACCTGCGCAGTTTCGGCGAGCGGGCCAACCGCGTTTGAACCATCAATGTAGCAATAGTGAGTGGAGAAACCGTGATCGATAAGAGCATCAAGATTCTGGTTGTGGACGACTTCCCGACCATGCGGCGCATCGTGCGCAACCTGCTGAAGGAACTGGAGTTCCACAACGTCGACGAGGCGGAGGACGGCGCCGCCGGCATCGAGAAGCTGCGCGGCGGCAACTTCGGCTTCGTGGTGTCCGACTGGAACATGCCCAACATGGACGGCCTGACCATGCTGCAGACCATCCGGGCCGAACCGCAGTGGGCCAAGTTGCCGGTGCTGATGGTGACGGCCGAGGCGAAGAAGGAAAACATCATCGCCGCCGCCCAGGCCGGCGCCAACGGCTACGTGGTCAAGCCCTTCACCGCCGCCACGCTGGAAGAGAAGATCACCAAGATCTTCGAGAAGCTGCAGAAAGAGGGCGCATGACATGGCGCAGGACACGCTGAACGCTGCCGCCGCCACAGAGCATGGCAACAGCGCCGAGGAGCTGCTGGGCCGCATCGGGCAGCTGACGCGGCAGCTGCGCGAGGGCCTGCGCGAGCTGGGCCTGGACAAGCAGGTGGAGCGGGCGGCGCAGGCCATTCCCGATGCGCGCGACCGCCTCAACTACGTGGCCGCCACGACCGAGCGGGCGGCGCACCGTGCGCTGAACGCGATCGAGGTGGCCCAGCCGCTGCAGGAGCGGCTGTCGAGCGACGCCAGCGGATTGACCAGGCGCTGGGACGAGTGGTTCGCGAGCCCGATCGAGCTCAACAACGCGCGCGGGCTCGTGCTGGACACCCGCAACTACCTGAAGGACGTGCCGCCCACGGCCAGCGCCATCAACGCGCAGCTGATGGAGATCCTGATGGCGCAGGATTTCCAGGACCTGACCGGCCAGGTCATCAAGAAGATGATGGAAGTGGTGAACGACGTGGAGACCCAGCTGCTCCAGGTCCTGATCGACAACACGCCGGCGGAGCGGCGGCAGGAGATTGCCAGCAGCAACGGCAACGGCATGCTCAACGGGCCGCAGATTCATTCGGGGGCGCCGGATGCGGTGTCGAATCAGGCGCAGGTGGATGACTTGCTGGAGAGCCTGGGGTTCTGATTTCCTTTCGCTCGTTCGCTCGTTGGGAGCCGCGCGTCAGGTGTTTGCCACGGCGGGCTCATAGTGCGGCGGTCGATGCTGCGCATCGACTGCCCTGCGATGCTCGCGAACCCGGGCTGCGGCACAACTCGCTACGCGCCCCTTCGGTGCGCTGCGCTCAAACAGGTGCCGCAAGTCAGATGTTGAGGCTCGCGTGTCCTTCGGCACGCGAGCAGCCCGGGTCCACTGCGCTTCTCGGCGCCGCACAAATCGCCCGCCGCGGCAAACACCTGCCGCGCTGACGCGCTGCGGTTGATCGACCCGGAAAAGAACGGCCGATCGACGACCCGGTGCCTCGGCAAAGGCCTGTGTGCCCCTGTGCCGGCGCGCCTCTCGGCCGCCCGAGTGAAGCGCCGGCGCAGGGGCACACAGGCCTTTGCCGCCCTCAACGCCCCAACGCCCCAATGTCCCAACGCCCCAACGCCCTGAATATGGACCGGCGAATTGCCCGAGAAGCAACGCATTCCCCACCCTCATCGCCGGAATGAACAACACCCCCGCCTCGAATAATTTGCTTCGAAGTCAAGCGCTGCACCAGCGCATTGCCCGGAGCCACGAATGTCTGAGGAAAGCGATCTCGAGAAAACGGAACCCGCCTCGCCGCGGCGCCTGGAAAAGGCGCGCGAGGAAGGCAATGTCGCCCGTTCGCGCGAGCTCAGCACCCTCATTCTTCTGGGCTCCGCGGTCGGCGGCCTGTGGCTCACCGCCGCCTCGCTGGGAAGCAGCATGCAGGCCGCGCTGCGCCAGGGACTGCAGTTCGAGCGGGCCATCGCCTTCGACACCTCCCGCATGCTCGCCAGCATCGGCGCCATGCTGCTCGAGGCGCTGGTGGCGGTGCTGCCGCTGCTGGGCGTGATGACCGTGGCCGCACTGGTCGGGCCGCTGCTGCTGGGCGGCTGGCTCTTTTCCACCCAGTCGCTGGCGCCCAACTTTGGCAAGCTCGATCCGCTGGCCGGCATCGGCCGCATGTTCTCCGCGCAGTCGCTGGCGGAGCTGACCAAGGCCCTGGCCAAGTCGGCGCTCATCGGCGGCGTGGCCTACCTCGTGATCATGGGCGACCTGGAGCAGGTGATGGCGCTGATGGCGCAGCCCGCCAGCGCCGCCTTGCCGCAGATGGTGGCGCTGGTGGCGCACCACTGCGCACTCATCACCGCCGCGCTGCTGCTGGTGGCGCTGATCGACGTGCCCTGGCAGCTGTGGAGCCACTACCGCAAGCTGCGCATGTCGCGCGAAGACCTGCGCCAGGAGCACAAGGAAAGCGAGGGCGATCCGCACATCAAGGCGCAGATCCGCCGCCAGCAACAGCAGATGGCGCGCCGCCGAATGATGGCCGAGGTGCCCAAGGCCGACATCGTGGTGACCAACCCCACGCACTTCGCCGTGGCGCTGAAGTACCTGGACGGCGACATGCGCGCCCCGCGCGTGGTGGCCAAGGGCGTCGACCGGGTGGCACTGCGCATCCGCGAGCTCGCCAAGGAGCACGGCGTGGCCCTGCTGGAGGCGCCGCCGCTGACCCGCGCGCTCTACAAGAACACCAAGCTGGGCGACGAGATTCCGGCGGGCCTGTACACCGCGGTGGCCGAGGTGCTGGCATGGGTCTACCGACTCAAGCGCTGGCAGAGCGAAGGTGGCGAAGCGCCGCGCACGCCCACCGACCTGCCCGTTCCCCAGGACCTCGAATACGACGCCGCCAAGGCCGCTTGAGCACGCACACGCACATGAATGCCATGACCCAGATGCTGCGCCAGCCGGCGCTGCTGTTCGCCAACGGTGCCAGCCAGTTCAAGGGACTGACCGGCCCGATCCTCATCGTCATGATCCTGAGCATGATGGTGCTGCCGCTGCCGCCGCTGCTGCTGGACCTCTTGTTCACCTTCAACATCGCGCTGTCGGTGATGGTGCTGCTGGTCAGCATGTACACCATGAAGGCGCTGGACTTCGCCGCCTTTCCCGCGGTGCTGCTGTTCTCGACCCTCTTGCGCCTGTCGCTCAACGTGGCTTCCACCCGCGTCGTGCTGATGAACGGCCACACCGGCCCGGACGCGGCCGGCAAGGTGATCGAATCCTTCGGCCACTTCCTGGTGGGCGGCAACTTCGCGGTGGGCGTGATGGTCTTCATCATCCTGGTGCTGATCAACTTCATGGTCATCACCAAGGGCGCGGGGCGCATTGCCGAGGTCGGGGCGCGCTTCATGCTCGATGCCATGCCGGGCAAGCAGATGGCGATCGACGCCGACCTCAACGCCGGCCTGATCGGCGAGGAAGTCGCGCGCCAGCGCCGCAAGGAAGTGGCGCAGGAATCGGACTTCTACGGCTCCATGGACGGCGCCAGCAAGTTCGTGCGCGGCGATGCCATCGCGGGCCTGCTCATCATGGTGATCAACATCATCGGCGGGCTGGTGGTGGGCATGCTGCAGCATGGGCTGGACTTCGCGACCGCCGGCCAGACTTACACGCTGCTGGCCATCGGCGACGGCCTGGTGGCGCAGATCCCGGCGCTGGTGATCTCCACCGCGGCCGGCGTCATCGTCTCGCGCGTGACCACCGACGAGGACGTGGGCCGGCAGCTCACCGGGCAGCTCTTTTCCAACCCGCAGGTGCTGCTGCTCACTGGCGGCATCATCGGCCTGATGGGCCTGATCCCGGGCATGCCCAGCCTGGCCTTCCTGGTGATCGCCGGCGGCCTGTTCTGGCTGGGGCGGCGCAAGCTGCAGCAGGCGCCGATCGAGGCGCAGCGGCAGGCCCAGGCCCAGCGTTCGGCCGCTGTCGCGCCGTCGGCCGAGGCGTCCGAGGCGAGCTGGGACGACGTGGCCCTGGTCGACCCGCTGGGCATGGAAGTGGGCTATCGCCTGATCCCGCTGGTGGACCAGTCGCAAAACGGCGAGCTGCTCGGGCGCATCAAGAGCATCCGCAAGAAGATCGCGCAGGAGCTGGGCTTCCTGGTGCCGGTGGTGCACATCCGCGACAACCTGGAGATCGGGCCCAACAGCTACATCATCCGCTTGAAGGGCGTGGAGATCGGCCGCGGCGAATCCTTTGGCGACCAGTGGATGGCCATCGACCCGGGCCAGGTCAACGGCAGCCTGCCCGGCACGCCCACCCAGGACCCGGCCTTCGGCCTGCCGGCCGTGTGGATCGACGGCAGCCTGCGGCAGCAGGCGCAGATCCAGGGCTACACGGTGGTCGACGCCTGCACGGTGATGGCCACGCATTTGAACCACCTGATCCAGACCCACGCGGCCGAGCTGCTGGGCCGCCAGGAAGTGCAGCAGCTCCTGGACCAGATCGCCAAGCTCGAGCCCAAGCTGACCGAGGACCTGGTGCCCAAGGTGCTGAGCCTGAGCACCTTGCACAAGGTGCTGCAAAACCTGTTGACCGAAGAGGTGCCGATTCGCGACATGCGCACCATCCTCGACGTGATGGCCGAGCACGCGCCGCAGGTGAAGGACGCCACCGAGCTCACCTCGCTGGCGCGCGTGGCGCTGGGCCGATCCATCACGCAGCAGCTGTTCCCGGGCGCCGTGCAGCTGCAGGTGATCGGCCTGGACAGCTCGCTTGAAGGCGTGCTGCAGCAGGCCATGAGCAACCAGAGCGGCATCGAGCCAGGCCTGGCCGACAAGCTGCTGCAGCAAACCCAGGCCGCCATCACGCGGCAGGAGCAGATGGGCCTGCCGCCCGTGCTGCTGGTGCAGCACCCGCTGCGTGTGCTGCTTGCGCGCTTCTTGCGGCGCAGCCTGCCGCAGCTCAAGGTGCTCTCGCATGCCGAGATTTCTGACGTTCACACCATCAAGGTCACTGCGACCATCGGAGGAAGAGTTTGAGCCAGCCAGTTGACAGCGTGACGAGCAGCAGCATCGCCGCTCGCAAGTTCTTTGCCGCGACCAGCCGCGAGGCCCTGCGCCTGGCGCGCGAGGCGCTCGGCAGCGACGCCATGGTGCTGACCAGCCGCGTGTTGGCCGACAAGGGCGTCGAGATCGTGGCCATGGCCCCGGCCGACATGGAGGAGGTGGTGGAGCAGGCGCCTGCCGAATCCGTCGTGCTGAGCGAGCTGCATTCCATGCGCGGCATGCTGGAAGAGCAGATGGCCAGCTTGCTGTGGAACGAGCAGCAGAGGCGCGATCCGGTGCGCGGACGGCTGCTGCGCACCTTGCTGGGGGCAGGCTTCAGCGCCGGCCTCTCGCGCGCCATGCTGGAGCGGCTGCCGACCGGCCAGAGTTATGCGCAAGGCATGGCCTATGTGCGTTCGGAACTGATGCGGGTGCTGCCGGTGCACGAGGATGAGAACGCGCTGCTGGCCGAAGGCGGCGTCTATGCCCTGATGGGGCCGACGGGTGTCGGCAAGACCACCACCACCGCCAAGCTGGCAGCGCGCTGCGTGATGCGCTTCGGCGCCGAAAGAATCGCGCTGGTCACCACCGACAGCTACCGCATTGGCGCCTACGAGCAGCTGCGCATCTACGGCCAGATCCTGGACGTGCCGGTGTATGCGGTGAAGGACGCGGCCGATCTGCACCTGGTGCTCAAGGACCTGCGCGCCAAGCACCTGGTGCTGATCGACACCGTCGGCATGAGCCAGCGCGACCGTGCCGTCGCCAGCCAGATCGCCATGTTGTGCAGCAGCGGCGAGCGGCCGGTCAAGCGCCTGTTGCTGCTCAACGCCGCCAGCCATGGCGACACGCTCAACGAAGTGGTGCATGCCTACCGCAACGGCGGCGGCCCGAACGATCTCGCCGGCTGCATCTTCACCAAGGTCGACGAGGCCACGCACACCGGCGCGCTGATCGACACCGTGATTCGCCATCGCCTGCCGGTGCACTATGTCTCCAGCGGGCAGAAGGTGCCGGAGAACCTGATGCTGGCCGAGCGCACCCAACTGATCGATGGCGTGTTCCAGCCGCGCCGGCATGCCGCGCTGTTCACCGCCACACCCAACGACGGCGAGCCGTCGCAAGGGCAGGGCACGCAGGCCACCGGTGGCGAATCGGCCGAGGTCGCCCAGGCGCTGGCCGAGGCCGAGCGCCTGCGCGTTTCCTATCAGCAACTGATCCGTGCCATGGCGCATGACGCGCAGGAACTGGCGCAGGTGGCGGATGCGCTGGCTGGTGCCCCGCTGGCTTTTGCGCCGGCGCGCGGGCTGTGGCGCCAGGCCGGCGACGTGCGGGTCGACTCGCAGTCGGTGCTGGACGCGCTGATGGCGCTGGCGCGGGAAGAGGTTGCCACTGGCTGCGACACCCATGTGCTGGCATTGAGCGGCCACCTGGGCCTGCAGGCCAGCGACAGTGGCGACGTCTACCACTGCCAGGGCAGCCTGCTGCTGTCGGACCGCAGCGGCCTGCCGCTGGCGGCGCCGCGGCAGTGGCTGTCCACCGCCGCTGCTGCGCGCCAGCCCGGCCTGCGCCAGGCACAGTGGCTGCGGCAGCAGGACTTTGGCGCCAACAAGACGGTGGTGCAACTGCTGCCTGCGCTGCCGGACCCCGTTGCCATGGCGTCGCTGCCGCAAGGCACGGCATGGCTCGCGCGCGCGCCGGTTTCGACCACCGTGATCGATCCGCAGTGCGGCAAGCCGATCACCCTGGCCCGCCTGGCACTGCCTTTCGACGCCGGGCGTCCTGCCAGCTTTCGCGGCAAGCCGGCCCTGCAATGCGAGGCGCAACTCGAGGTGCGTTTGCGCAGCAGCCCGGCCGATGCGCCCGCCCTGCGCTGCGTGGCCACGCGCCTGGTGGATGCGCGCAGCGGCAAGCTGCTGTCGCAGACCTTTGTCCTTTGTAACCTCGGCCCCGAGATTGCCGCGCGCCAGGTCATGCAATGGCAAGCCTGGGCCACGCAAGGCGAGCCTTGCCTGCGCCTGATGCGCCAGGGGCTGCAGCTTTGCGGCGGCGTGGGCGAACCGGGTGATGCGCACATGCACAAGCGACTGCTGATCGCCGCGCAGGTCGCGACCACCGTCTGGCGGCTGCAATGGGCCACGGGCGATTGGGCCGAGCGCAGCCGGGCCTTGCTGGTCCAGCTCACCGGCAAGGCGGCACGCGCCGGCCGACCGGTTTCGGCGAGCGTGCTCTTTGCCGGCATGGACAAGCTCTTTGCCTTGCTGGAGGCGCTGGGCACCGAGAGCGCTGCGCTGCCTGATGCTGCTGCCGCTCCGCCGGCCATCGCGGCAGCAACGTCGCTGAACAACGGTTGAGTCGCGGCGCAGCCATGAGCAAAGTCGTAGCCGACCAGGCCGATGGCCTGCGGCGCCTGCTGGCCCCGGCGCCGATGCGGATCGTCGCCATTGCCGGCATGGCGCGCGGCATGGGGGCCACCACGGTGGTCACGAACCTGGCCGCGGGCCTGGCGCAACAGGGCAAGGAGGTGCTGCTTCTGGACGAGCATCACCCCGGCCCGGAATCGGCATGCCAGGTCTGGCGCGTCGAGCCGCGCGGCACTTTGGCCGATGTGATCGCGCGCCGGGCGCGCTGCGAAGAATCAGTGGCGCGAGCCGCCTGCGGCGCCTGCGTGCTGCCGGTCGGCCGCCTTTCTGGCGAGCTGGCCGCGGCCTTCGATCCACGCCTGCTGCAGCCCAGCCGGATCATCCTGATCGACGCCGCGCTCGACCGCGCCGGCAGGTTGTCGGCGCTGGCCCAGATGGCGGGCGAGCTGGTGCTGGTGCTGCGGCCGAATCCATCGGCCATTACCGCCACCTATTCGGGCATCAAGCAGCTGCATTACGCGCATGGACACAAGCAACTGCGCCTTCTGCTCAACGGTGTGGCCGATGTTCCGGGCGCGCAGCGCATCACCCGCAACATGGCCGACACCGGCAGCCGCTACCTCGGCGTGTCCTTGCAGGTGGCCGGCTCGGTGCAGGCGGATCTGCGCATGTCCGGTGCCCGCTATCTCAACCGGACGGTGGTGGAAGCCTTTCCGGCCAGCGTCGCTGCAGCCGACTTCCGGCGCATTGCCGACGACATGGGGCAGTGGCCCTGGCGTCCGGCCGTGCTGCCGCCCAACCCGCTCCCACAATAGGAACAGGACGTTCGTGTACACCGCACAGGGAACTCTTGAAAAATCACACCTGCTGACGCAGCACCTGCCCCTGGTGCGCCGCATCGCATTGCAGATGCTGGCCCGGCTGCCTGCCAGCGTGGAACTGGACGACCTGATCCAGGTCGGCATGCTGGGTCTGCTGGACGCCTCCAGCCGCTACGAGGACAACCGGGGCGCGCAGTTTGAGACCTTTGCCAGCCAGCGCATCCGCGGCGCCATGCTCGACGAGCTGCGCGCCAGCGACTGGGGCTCGCGCGCGCTGCGCCAGTCGGCGCGGCAGGTGGAGCAGGCGATCCGTGCCCTTGGGCATCGGCTGGGCCGCGCCCCCAGCGAAGGCGAGATCGCCAAAGAGCTGCAGATGAGCCTGACGGCCTATCAGTCGCTCTTGCAGGAGATACAGGGCGCGCAGCTGCTGTACGTGGAAGACTTCGCGCGCGAGGACGGCGGCGAGAACCCGGTGCTGGAGCTGCGCGCGCAGGACGCCGGGCGGGACGATCCGTTGCAGATCCTCATGGAGAGTGGCTTTCGGGCCGAGCTGGTGGAGGCCATCGGCAACCTGCCCGAGCGCGACCAGCTGCTGCTGAATCTCTACTACGAGGAGGAGCTGAATCTGCGGGAGATCGGCGCGATCCTGGAGGTGAGCCAGTCGCGCGTTTGCCAGCTCCACAGCCAGGCGATCAGCCGGCTGCGGGCCGCGTTGAAGGAGCTGCTGTAGCGCTGGGAGAAAAAAGCTACGCCTTCTTCACGAATTCCGACTTGAGCTTCATCGCGCCGACGCCATCGATCTTGCAGTCGATGTTGTGGTCGCCGTCGACCAGTCGAATGTTCTTCACCTTTGTCCCGACCTTGACAACCAGGGAAGAGCCCTTGATTTTCAGATCCTTGATGACCGTGACGGCGTCGCCGTCACTCAACAGGTTGCCGTTCGAGTCCTTGACCACAAGTGCATCGGAGGAGGCGTCGCTTTGGCTGGCTTGCGGCCATTCATGCCCGCACTCGGGGCACATGTAGTTGTCGCCATCTTCGTAGGTGAAGGTGGAATTGCATTGGGGGCAGTTTGGGAAGTCACTCATTGCTGGGTTTTGAGGTCGTGTTCAGTGCGCTCGGCGTTCCTTTGGGTGGCGCAGCGGGGGCATAAATGACGTCGCCGCTGGCCTCCCGTCCAGCCGCAAAACACTCGTCGCCGCCGGCGTCTCAGCCACCAGCTGCCCCTTGCAAAACACCTTGAGCCGCGTGGCGCGCAGCCGGATCGCCTCGACCGGGTCGCGTGCTTGCAGCAGTACGAAGCTGGCGTCGCAGCCGGCTTCGAGCCCGTAGCTTTTGAGGCCCAGCACCCGTGCCGCGTTGCCGGTCACTCCATCGAAGCATTGGCGAATGCCCGCCTGACTGGTCATCTGCGCCACGTGCAGGCCCATGTGCGCCACTTCCAGCATGTCGCCAGAACCCATGCCGTACCACGGGTCCATCACGCAGTCGTGGCCGAAGGCGACGTTGACGCCGGCGGCCATCAACTCGGGCACGCGGGTCATGCCGCGGCGCCTGGGGTAGCTGTCGTGCCGGCCTTGGAGGGTGATGTTGATGAGCGGGTTGGCGATCACGTTCACTTGCGCTTGCGCGATCAGCGGCAGCAGCTTGCTGACGTAGTAGTTGTCCATGCTGTGCATGGAAGTGCAGTGCGATCCGGTGACGCGGCCCTGCAGCCCCAGGCGCTGGGTCTCGAAGGCCAGGGTCTCGATGTGGCGCGACAGCGGGTCGTCCGATTCGTCGCAGTGCATGTCCACCGGCAGGCCGCGCACGGCCGCCAGCTCGCACAACAACTTCACGCTGGCGGCACCGTCTGCCATGGTGCGCTCGAAATGCGGGATGCCGCCGACCACGTCGACGCCCTTGTCCAGCGCGCGCTTCAGGTTGTCGACGCCGCCCTGGGTGCGCAGCACGCCATCCTGCGGGAAAGCGACCAGCTGCAGATCGATGTAGGGCGCAACCCGGCGCTTCACTTCCAGCATGGCATCGACCGCCAGCAGGCTTGGGTCGCTGGTGTCCACGTGGCTGCGGATGGCCAACAGGCCCTTGGCCACCGCCCAGTCGCAGTACGCCAACGCGCGCTCGATCAGCGCCTCGGCGCTGAGCATGGGCTTGAGCTCGCCCCACACGGCAATGCCTTCCAGCAGGGTGCCGCTTTCGTTGACCCGCGGCAGGCCATAGCTCAGCGTCGCGTCCATGTGGAAATGCGGGTCGACGAAATGCGGCGTGACCAGCAGGCCCTGAGCATCGAGCTTGTCGTGGGCTGGTGCATCCAGTCCCGCGGTGACTTCTGCAATGCAGCCGCCCGCGACAGCGATCGACATGTTGTCACGGCCATCCGGCAGCACGGCGTTGTGGATGAGCAGATCGAGCATGTCAGTGGCGCCCGGCCGCCCGAAGCCGCTGACGCGCCCCCTCGGGGGGCAGCGATACGCGGAGCGATGAGCGTGGGGGTAGTTTCATTTATCGCTCTCCCTTTCGATAGGGTTTCATCAGGGCCTGCGGATAGCTGGCCTTGCGCGCCACCAGCACCAGCGCCAATATCGACAGCAGGTAGGGCAGCATCAGGTAGATCTGGTAGGGCAGCACCGCATCGCCCGATTGTTGCAGCCGCAGCTGCAATGCGTCGAAGAAGGCGAAGAGCAGGGCGCCCAGCAGGGCCTTGCCGGGCCGCCACGAGGCGAACACCACCAGCGCCACGCAGATCCAGCCGCGGCCATTCACCATGTTGAAGAAGAAGGCATTGAAGGCCGACAGCGTGAGGAAGGCGCCTGCGACACCCATCAACGCCGAGCCGGCCACGATGGCACTGGTGCGCACGGCCGCCACCGACACGCCCTGGCCCTCGGCCGCCTGCGGGTTCTCGCCCACCATGCGCAGCGCCAGGCCCAGCGGGCTTCGGTACAGCACGTAGGCCAGGAGAGGTACCAGCAGCAGTGCCAGCAGGGTGAGCTGCGTCTGCGCCGAGAGGATCGGGATCGGCAGCGAGTCCATCGGCGCAAAGGGCGTGATGGTGGGTGGCGTGTTCACCTTGGGGAAGCTCACGCGGTAGCCGTAGTAGCTCAGCGCGGTGGCCAGCAGGGTGATGCCGAGGCCGGACACATGCTGCGACAACGCCAGGCCGACGGTGAGCAAGGCATGCAGCAGGCCGAAGGCGGCGCCGGCGAGCGCGGCCACCGCGACGCCGATCCACAGCGGCGCGCCGCCATACACCGCCAGCCAGCCGGCGAAGGCCCCGGCCACCATGATCCCCTCAATGCCCAGGTTGAGCACGCCGGCGCGCTCGCACAAGAGCACGCCCAGCGTGCCGAAGATGAGCGGCGTGGCAATGCGCAGCACCGCCACCCAGAAGGCGGCGTTGCCGAGGATGTCGAAGACGTCGCTCATTTCCAGCGCAAGCGGTACTGCGTCAACAAGGCCGCCACCAGCACCGCGATCAGCGAGGCCGCGACGATCACGTCGGCGATGTAGGTGGGCACGCCCACTGCGCGGCTCATGGTGTCGGCGCCCACCAGCACGCCGGCCACGAAGATGCTGGCGGCCAGCACGCCCAGTGGATGGAGCCCCGCCAGCATGGCGATCACGATGCCGCTGTAGCCGTAGCCGGGCGACATGTCGAGCGTGACGTAGCTGGTGCGCCCGGCCACCTCGATGGCGCCGGCGAGCCCCGCCAGCGCGCCCGACAGCAGCGCCACCAGCACCACGGTGCGCGTCACCGGCACGCCGGCAAAGGCGGCGGCGCGCGCGTTGGCGCCCACCGCGCGGATGTCGAAACCCAGCACCGTGTGCTTGAACAGCAGCCACACCAGCAGGGCCAGCATCACACCCCAGAGCAAGCCCGTGTGGACCCGCGTCTGCGCGATGAGCCGGCCCAGTTCCAGCCCGTCTTGCAGCGACACGCTCTGCGGCCAGCCCATCGCGCTTGGGTCCTTCATGGCGCCGTCGAGCAGGGCCGACACGCCCAGCAAGACGATGAAGTTGATGAGCAGCGTGGTCACCACCTCGTCCACGCCCAGGCGCGTCTTCATCAGGGCCGGGCCCAGCAGCAGCAGAGCGCCGGCCAGCGCCGCCGCCAGCATCATCAACGGAAACAGCAGCCACAGCGGCCATTCGAAGCCGGTGCCGCCGTGCAGCCCGCCGACGGCCACCGCGGCCAGCGCGCCGGCATAGAGCTGCCCCTCGGCGCCGATGTTGAACAGCCGCGCCTTGAAGGCCACCGTGGCCGACAGGCCGGTGAGCATCAGCGGAATGGCGCGCGTCAGCGTCTCGCTCCAGCCGAACACCGAACCGAAGCCGCCTTGCAGCAAGAGCGCGTAGGTGCGGCCCACCGGCGCGCCGGCCCACAGCACCAAGAGGGCACTCACCAGCAGGGTGAAGGCAACGGCGCCGATGGGGGCCAGCAGCAGGGCGCTGCGCGAGGTGGCGCTGCGGCGCTCCAGCCTCATGCGGCCGCCTTGGCTGCTTGCGAGGCTGGGGCTGCTGCATGGGTGCCGGCCATGGCCAGCCCGATGGCCTCGCGCGTCCAGGCCGAGGCCGGCCGGGGCTCGCCGATGTGGCCGCCGTGCATCACGGCCACGCGGTCGCCCAGGGCCAGCACTTCGTCCAGGTCGTCGGAGATCAGCAGCACCGCGGCGCCGGCATCGCGCGCGGCAATGAGCTGCTGCTGCACATAGGCCACCGCGCCGATGTCCAGGCCCCAGGTCGGCTGGTGCGCGACGATCAGGCGTGGCGCATGGCCTTCGTTGCTGGCGCTCTTCGGTGCAAGCAACGAACGTCCAAGTATCAGCTTCTGCATGTTGCCGCCCGAGAGCGAGCGTGCCGGTGCATCGAGGCCGGCGCCGCGCACGTCGAAGGCGTTCTCGACCCGCTTGGCCTGCGTCCGCGCCGCCGCGCGCCGCACCCAGCGCAGGCCCGGCAGCAAGGGGCGCGAGAAGGCGTCGGTGCGCAAGCGCTCGGACACGGCGTTTTCCCACACCGGCAGGTCGCCGATCACGCCCACCGCGTGGCGGTCTTCCGGGATGCGCGCCACGCCGCGGGCCACCAGCCGCGCCGGCGCGGCCGGCAGGGGGCGGCCCATGAACTGCACGCTGCCCTCGGCGGCGCGCCGCACGCCGCTGAGCAGGTCGGCCAGTGCGACCTGGCCGTTGCCCGAGACGCCGGCAATGGCCACGATCTCGCCCGCGCGCAAATGCAGCGAGGCATCGCGCAACACGTCGCGCCCGTCGGCCATGCCCTGGGCCTGGGTGCTGACATGCGCCAGTGAACACACGACGTCGCCCACCTGTTGGGCCGGCCGGCGCTGCGGCGCTTCCACGGCATGGCCGACCATCCACAGCGCGAGCTGCCCTTGCGTGGTGTCGACCGTGCGCGCCTGCGCCACCAGCTTGCCGCCCCGCAGCACCGCCACCCGGTGCGACACGCGCAGCACCTCCGGCAGCTTGTGGCTGATGAAGATGATCGACAAGCCCTCGGCCACCATCTGGCTCAGGGTGGCGAACAGCGCCTCGCTTTCCTGCGGCGTCAGCACGGCGGTAGGCTCGTCCAGGATCAGGATGCGGGCACCGCGGTACAGCGCCTTCAGGATCTCGACCCGCTGGCGCTCGCCCACCGACAGGTTGCCGATCAGCGCATCGGGCGCCACCGGCAGGCCAAAGCGCTGCGCCACGCCCAGCAGCTTCTGGCGCGCTTCGCTGCGACTCGACCAGGGTTGCCACAGTGGCTCGGTGCCCATCAGCACGTTGTCCAGCACGCTCAGGTTGTCGGCCAACGTGAAGTGCTGGTGCACCATGCCGATGCCGGCCGCCAGCGCCGCCTTGGGCAGGCCCGGTGCCAGTGCCTGGCCGAACACTTCGATGTGCCCTTCGTCGGCCGTGTAGTGGCCAAAGAGGATGGACATCAGGGTCGACTTGCCCGCGCCGTTTTCGCCGAGCAGGGCCAGCACCTCGCCGGCGGCCAGATCGAGCGAGATGTCGTCGTTGGCGACCAGCGGGCCGAAGCGCTTGGTGATGCCGCGCAGCGCGAGGACAACGGTCAAGGCGCGTGTCCGCTACGGCTTCCAGGCGGCCAGAAAGGCCAGCAGCACCTTGGCCGAATTGTCGGCGGCCACGCTCATGAAGGTGCCCATCTCGTTCTCGCCCTCGCCGCCGCCGGCCAGGTCGCTCAGAGATCGGAAGGCCAGGTAGGGCACGCCATTGCTGTGCGCCACCATGGCGGTGGCGGCGGTCTCCATGTCGAGCACGTTGGCCTCGAAGGTCTTGAAGGCGTATTCGCGGAAGGCCTTGTTGTCGACAAAGGCCTGGCCCGAGACGCCGTTGCCGCCCACCACCAGTTTCGGCTTGTGGCTCATGCACTTGCCCTGGGCGCCGCAATGCGCCAGTTCCACGTTGCGCAGGCTGCGCGCCACTTCCAGCATCCTGGGGTCGGCGGCAAACCAGAACTGCGGCGTGGGCTTGGGATTGGCGGCGGTGCGCACTTCGACCGGGCGCGGGTGCAGCATGCCGTAGTTGGGCAGCTTCACGTCCTTCATCCAGGGGGGCGCGCTGTACCTGCCGGGCGCATTTTCGCGCGCCATCAGCACTTCCAGGTACTGTCCCCATTGGGCGGCCACTGTCACGTCGCCAATGTGCAGCCTGGGATTCACCCCGCCGGCAATGCCGCTGAAGACGATGCTCTTCACGTTGAAGCGGTCCAGCACCAGCTGCGTGTTCATGGCCGCATTGGTCATGCTGATGCCCGACAGGAAGATCACCACCGGCTGGCCCTGCAGGGTGCCGGTGGTGAACTCCACGCCGTTGATGCTTTGTTGGCGCGCGCCCTGCACGCGCGAGAGCAGCAGTGTGAGCTCGGGCTGGAAGGCCGAGATGACGGCGATGCGGGGCGTTTCGTCGAGGCGCACCGGGGTACCGCCGCCGCCACCAGGCAGGGAGGCGCAGCCGGCCAGCCAGGCCAGCACGAAGATCGCCAGGGCCTGGCGCAGCTGTCTTGTCATGAAAAGCATCGGGCCCTTTTACTTGCTGGCGCTGCTGGACTTGGGTTGGCTGTCGTTCACCTTCACGGTGAACTTGCCGGCGCGGATGTCGGCCTCTTTTGCCTTGACCTTGGCCACCAGCTCGGCCGGGATCTTCTTCTCGAAGGTGCCCAGCGGCGCCAGCTCGGAACCCTTGTGCTTCATCATCGAATAAGGTCCGTAGTCTTCCGCCGTGAACTTGCCTTCCTTCACCAGTTTGATGGCGCGGTCGATGGAAGGCTCCATGTTCCACAGGGCCGAGGCGACCACCGTGTCGGGGTACTGGGCCTGGGTGTCGATCACGTTGCCAATCGCCAGCTTGTTACGCTCCTTGGCCGCATCCGACACGCCGAAGCGCTCGGCGTACATCACGTCGGCGCCCTTGTCGATCATGGCAAAGGCCGCTTCCTTGGCCTTGGGCGGATCGAACCAGCTGTTGATGAAGCTCACGCTGAATTCCACCTTGGGATTGACCTCGCGCGCGCCGGCCATGAAGGCGTTCATCAGGCGGTTGACCTCGGGGATGGGAAAGCCGCCCACCATGCCGATCTTGTGGGTCTTGGTCATGCCGCCGGCGATCATGCCGGTGAGGTAGGCCGGCTCCTGGATGTAGTTGTCGAAGACCGAGAAGTTGGGCGACTGGGGCTTGAGCGACGAGCCCATCAGGAAGGCCGTCTTGGGAAAGTCCTTGGCCACCTGGCGCGCCGCCTTCTCCACGCCGAACACCTCGCCCACGATGAGCTGGTTGCCGGCATTGGCGTACTCGCGCATCACGCGCTCGTAGTCGGCATTGGCCACGTTCTCGGTCGCCTTGTATTCGATCTCGCCGCGCGCCTCGGCCGCCTTCAGGGCCTTGTGCAGGCGGCCCACCCATTGCTGCTCGAAGGGCACGGTGTAGACGGCCGCCACCTTGAGCTTGGCCTGGGCCAGCGCCAGGCCCGGAAGGCCAGCTGCAAAACAGGTCGCCGCAATGGCAATGGAACGAATGATCAGGTTGCGTCGTGTGGTCAAGAACTTCTCCGGGGTGAGTCATTTCGTGCCGAAGATCCGGTCGCCGGCGTCGCCCAGGCCCGGCAGGATGTAGCCGTGGTCATTGAGCTCGCGGTCGATGGCCGCGGTGTAGATCGGTACGTCGGGGTGGGCGTTCTGCATGGTCTTGATGCCTTCGGGGCAGGTCAGCAGGCAGACGAACTTGATCGACTTGGGGCGCAGCTCCTTGAGCCGCTCGACCGCCGCCACCGCCGAGTTGCCGGTGGCCAGCATCGGGTCGACCACCACGACGTCGCGCTCGTGCATCTCGCCGGGCATCTTGAAGTAGTACTCCACTGCGGTCAGCGTCTTCGGGTCGCGGTACAGCCCGATGTGGCCGACGCGGGCGCCCGGCACCACGCTGAGCATGCCGTCCAGGATGCCGGTGCCGGCGCGCAGGATGGAGACGAAGACCAGCTTCTTGCCGTCGATGACCTTGGCCTTCATGGTCTCCAGCGGGGTCTCGATCTCGATGTCCTGCATCGGCATGTCGCGCGTGACCTCGTAGGCCATCAGCATGGCCAGCTCGTTGAGCAGGCGCCGGAAGCTGTTGGTGGACGCGTCCTTGCGGCGCATCAGGGTCAGCTTGTGCTGGACGAGGGGGTGGTCGATCAGGTGGACGTTGCTCATGGTCGAAAGGCGTCTGGCGCGCTGGTTTTGTCGTTGAAATGAGTAGCAAGTCTAGAAGACCGTGCCGTCGCTTTCGATCTGGATGGGTGGCGCACCTTCACGCAAGCGCTGTGCCAGTGCCCGGCCGGCGGCCCAGCTCCCGCCTTCCAGCACGCAGGCAAGCGGCAGGTCTTGCTCGCTGCGGTTGAGCTGCTGGCGCACGCGCGGCGCCAGCTCGTCGAGCAGGGCCACGGTGAGGGCGCGCCATTCGACGATGAACTCGTCGCCCACCTTCCAGCTGCGCTGGAGAAAGGCCGGGTCTCGGGGGGCGAGCATGCCGCTGTCGAGAAAGAGGCCACCGTTGCGGTATTCGGGCAAGCCGGTCAGCGCGTCCAGCCCGCGCACCTTGATGCCGGCCCATTCGAAGGGCTCCAGCAGCGAATAGCTGAGCCATTGCGAGAGCTTGTGAAAGGGCATCCAGCCGCGCGTGAGGCCGGGGCCGTCCACCGCGCTGTGGCGCCAGCAGTCGCCCAGGGCGAAGGCCGGGTTGCCCGAGGGAATGCCGCCGGGCAGGTCGCTGCCGTCGGCCGCCAGGCTGTCGATGCTGTTGGCCGCTGGCCAGATGCCCGACAGGGTATCGAGCAGCAGGGTGAGGATCTCGTGTGCCGTGACTTCGGCGGTGGGCGGCGCGGCCGGGCCGTAGGGGCCCACCAGTTCGTCGAACAGCCCGCCGGGCCGGCCGTCCTCGCCGAAGATTTCGGGCTGCTCCTGCAGCGCCTCGCCCAGGCGGCGCAGCAGGGTGGCGCGCCCGGCCAGCCCCAGCAGCGGATTGGCCTCGCTGACCTGGAAAGCCGAGGCCAGGCGATCGGTCACCAGGCCGCGAAGGCCGGCGGCATCGGCCTGCAGGGGGCGCTGCGGGTTGGAGGAAAAGCGCCCGCTGGTGAAGGCATGAAAGCTCGCCACCGCCAGGCCTTCGGAGCGCGCCAGGCGCAGGCCGGTGGCGGCCTCTGCATAGTGCCACCGGCTGCCGGCGCCGGCGTCCAGCAGCACGCTGACCACCGCCAGGTCGATCTGGGCGCGGGCGCGCTCGCTCGGCGTGACCGAGGGCCCCAGCAACCGGTCGAGCTGCTGACGCCGGTCGACGCCGCCTGCCTCGAAGTGGCGCCAGCGGCTGTGATAGGGGATGTTGTCCCAGGGGTAGCGCTCGCGCGTGGTTTCTGCCACCAGGCGGGCGGTTTCGTCGAAGACGGCGCTGGTGCCGACGCTGAACCACTTCGACTGGCCCTGGCGCGCCCGCGCCAGCAAGGCATGGGCGCGCTCGCGCACCGCCTGGGTGGTGCGCAGGATGCCGACCGCGCCAGCGGGCGTATCGGCGTCGGGTTCGAATTCGAGTGCCGGATCCACATGGCCTTCGTCGTCGGCGCTCTGCACCGCGCGGTTGCGCGTCGGCCGGTCAGGATCCATTCCGTAGTCGAGTCGGGTCATGTATCTAGTCCTCGTCCTTTGGCCTTCTTCAGTTCCTCCGCGTCCGGCACCACGCCGGGGGTGAAATAGCCGGCCGCCATCTTGGCGTCCATCTCGACGCGGGCATCGGCCGGGATCAGTTCGTCGGGAATGTTGACACGGGTGCCGATCTCGATGCCGGAGCCGGTGATGGCGTCGTACTTCATGTTGCTCATCGAGACCAGGCGGTGGATCTTCTTGACGCCCAGCCAGTGCAGCACGTCGGGCATCAGCTCCTGAAAGCGCATGTCCTGCACACCGGCCACGCATTCGGTGCGGGCGAAGTACTGGTCGGCCGTGTCGCCGCCCACCTGGCGCTTGCGCGCGTTGTAGACCAGGAACTTGGTGACTTCGCCCAAAGCGCGGCCTTCCTTGCGCGAATAGGCCACCAGCCCGACGCCGCCGCGCTGCGCGCCCATGATGCATTCCTCGATGGCGTGCGTGAGGTAGGGCCGGCAGGTGCAGATGTCCGAGCCGAACACGTCCGAGCCGTTGCACTCGTCATGCACGCGCGCGGTGAGCTCCACGTCTGGGTTGGCCAGGTCGCGCGGCTCGCCAAAGATGTAGATGGTCTGGCCCCCGATGGGCGGCAGGAACACCTCCAGATCGGGCCGGGTCACCAGCTCGGGGTACATGCCGCCGGTTTCCTCGAACAGCACGCGGCGCAGGTCGGTCTCGGAGCAGCCGAATCGCTTGGCCACGCCGGGCAGGTACCAGACGGGCTCGATGGCGGCCTTGGTCACGATGGCGGCGCCGTTGGCGGTGAGGAACTTGCCATCGGCCTTCAGGCGGCCGCTTTGCAGTGCCTCGATCACCTCGGGCAGGATCACGTGCGCCTGGGTCACGGCGATGGTGGGGCGGATGTCGTAGCCGGCTGCCAGTTCGGTGGCGAAGACCGAGGCCACGGTCGCGCCCCAGGGGTCGAGCGAGACGATCTTGCCGGGATCGAGCCATTGCGGATAGGGCCCGATCACGTCGGTGGGCGAGGTGTTGGTGAGGTCCGCCTTGTGCTGCGGATTGAGCGCGCCGGCCGCCACGGCGAGCGCGCGGTACACGCTGTAGGAGCCGCTGTGTGTGCCGATCACGTTGCGGTGCGATCGGGTGGTGGTGGTGCCCACCACCGGCCCGCGCTCGGCCGGCGTGGCTGCACCCCAATGGATGGGCAGGGCGCCGAAGCCGCCGGCGTGCGAGGTCAGCCGGATATGGCGCGGCCCGTTGGTCGCGGGATTGGAGGAAGGAGTGCTGCCTTGCGCGGCGGCCGGCGGATTGATGAATGGGGGAGAAGCGTTTGCGGTGGTGTCGACAGACATTGCAGGCCCTCAAAAACCGCAATGTATCGAGGGCCTCCGCGGCTGGCAAGCGCGCTCCGTGGGGCGCGCGCATCAGCGGGGCATCACCTGTGCATCAACGGATGCCGAAGGCGCGATCGAGCGACACCACGCCCGCGCCGCGCCCCGCCAGGTACAGCAGGATCGCCGCCCACGACAGGTGCGTGGGCCAGGCGTCGGGATAGACAAAGAGCTGGATCACCAGCGTCATGCCCAGCAAGCCGAGCGCCGACAGGCGGGTGGCCAGGCCCAGCACCAGCAGCAGCGGCAAGAAATGCTCTGCGTAGGCCGCCATGTGGGCCGCCAGTTCGGGCGGCAGCAGCGGCACCTTGTATTCGTTGGTGAACAGGTCGATGGCGCTGTCGGTCACCGTGAGAAAACCCTCGACCTTGGTGCGTCCCGAATAGAAGAAGGTGGCAGCGATGCCCAGGCGCCCGGCCAGGGCCAGCAGGTCATGCGGGATGCAGCGGTTCAGCAGGTCGGCCAGTGCGTTCCAGCGGGCCAGAAGCCCTTTGCCGGCGGTGTTGCCGGAGGCATCGTGTGGGCGGGCGGTGTTCATCGTGAGTCGGCTCCGGGTTCTTCGAGAAACTGAGGCGGTGCCGCCAGGGCGCCGGCCTGCAGCAGCCTGGACAGCATCGCCATGAGGTCGCACGCCGGGTCGGCGTGCAGCGCTTGCTCGGTGGCTTCGGCCAGCCCGCGGCCCCGTGCGCAGGCATCGAGGAAGGTGCAGTCGGCCCAGCCGGCGGCTTGCCAAAGCACCTGCTGGCCAGGCCGCGTCAGCAAGGCGCCTTCGCCATGCCAGACCAGTTCTTCGTCGGCTTGCTGCGCGTCAGCAGGGCGGCGATTGCGCTGCCAGATCGAATAGATGGGCTGGGACTCAAACCAGGCCCAGCGCGCGGCCGGATGCGGCACCAGCCGGCAGGCCGTGAGTTCTTCCGGCGACAGGCGCGCAAGCGAAACGGCGTCGAGCGTTGCCCTGTCGGCCGCGACATGCGCCTCGGTCCAGAAGCGGTCCAGGCGGGCCACGCCGGGCAGGTACGGCAGTTGGGCCGCCGGCACGAAGCGCTGCAGGAAATCGGCGAACTCCTGGCCGTAGTCGAGCAGCGCGCCGTCGCTGGGCGGCTGCGATTCCACGTACAGCGCGGCGGCCGAGCGGAGCCAGTCGCGGCCGACCAGCCGCAGCACGCTCGGGTAGTTGGCCTCGAGCGCGTCGATGCAGCCCTTCATCACCGTGTTGCGGTACACCGCGAAGGCGGGCTGCGTCTTCCAGGCATGCGGGGCGCTGCCCGGGCGGAGCAAGGCGCGGGCAAAGTCTTCCTGGAAGCGGGCGAGGGTGGTCATTGGGCAACCTCCTCAGCGGGGCGTGCCTTCAAGCGCTTGCGCCGCACTGTCGCACTCCGCCAGCAAGGTGGCGAAGTCGGGCAGGTTGCCGTCGCGCTCGATCAGCGTGGGCAGTGGGCCGGTCCGCTCGATCAGTCGGCGGTAGAGCGCCCAGACCTCGGGCGCGATCGCGGCGTCGTGCGAATCGATGAGCAGGGCATCGCCCAGATTCGGGTCGCGCGAATGGCCGGCCAGGTGAAGCTCGAGCACGGCCTCGGCCGGAAAGCGGTCGAGGTAATGGCCCGCGTCGAAGCCCAGGTTGTTGGCCGAGACATGGACGTTGTTCACGTCCAGCAGCAGGCCGCAGCCGGTGCGGCGCACCAGCTCGGCCAGGAAATCGATTTCGTCCCAGTCGTGGCCGTCGATGCGCAGGTAGTGCGAGGGGTTCTCGATGGCGATGCGCCGGCCCAGCGCTTCTTGCGTGCGCTCGATGTTGGCGGCGATGCAATGCAGGGCCTCGGTGCTGCGCACGAAGGGCAGCAGATCGGGAAAGTAGTGGCCGCGCCAGCGCGACCAAGCGAGGTGTTCGGACACCAGCGCGGGCTGGATGCGCCTCGCCAGCGCGGCCAGACGCGACAGGTGGGCGGCATCCGGCGCTTCATGGCCGGCCAGGGACAGCGAAACGCCATGCAGCGACACGGGGTGCGCTGCACGGACGGCTTCGAGCCAATGAAGGCGGGGCCCGCCGGCGACGAAGTAGTTCTCCGGGTGCACCTCGAACCACAGGCCCTCGCGCTCGCAGGCCAGTGCGGCGTCGTAGTGCTCGGGCTTGAGGCCGAGGCCGGCCAGGAGGGGTTTCTGCGTCATGAGCGGGCCTGCTCTGCTCTTGCAGGGATCAGGACTTGATCGGCGTCAGCGAGCCCGTGCCCTTGGGCGTCTTGATGGTGGTACAGGTGCCCGTCGGCACGTTCTTCCAGGCGTTGCCCTGGTAGTCGACCTTGGAGGTGCCTGCGCAGGTGGTGCCTGGGCCCGCGGCGCAATCGTTCTTGCCGGCCATGGAAACGCCGTAGCACTTTTCCATGGCGGGTTTGTCCTTCATCTGGTCCTTCATCATCGGGTCCTTGCTTTGCTGGGCCATGGCGGCGCCGGCGATCAGTGCGCTGAGGCTGATGGCGGTGATGGCGAGGGGACGCGTGTTCATGAATCTACTCCTTCAGTTGGTGCTTTTAATCAACCGCACCGTATTGCGCGGTCGTTCCTAATTCGCGCGCATTCCGCCGCGGGTTACAGCACGCGGCACAATCGCCCGGTTTCTTTCCAGCCGGAGTAACGAAAAGACGTCATGCCGCGAATATCAGAAGGGAATCAGACGCAGACGGGCGACAAGGAGGCGGCCCTGCGGGCTCTGTTCTTGCAGGGCCTGGCAGGCGACGCTGTGGCCTATCGCGCCTTCTTGCAGCAGCTGAGCCAGCACCTGCGCTCCTTTCTGGGCAGGCGGCTGTTCGGCTGGCCCGACGATGTGGAAGACCTTGTTCAGGAATGCTTGCTCGCCATGCACAACCAGCGCCATACCTATCACAGCGACCAGCCGCTGACGGCCTGGGTGCATGCGATCGCCCGTTACAAGATGATCGATCTGCTGCGTGCCAAGTCGAGCCGCGAGGCGTTGCACGATCCGCTGGAAGATGACGCCGAGCTCTTTGCGGCGTCCGACATCGATGCCGGCGAAGCGCGGCGCGATATCCGGACCTTGCTGGCCACCTTGCCCGAGCGGCAGCGCCTGTCCATCGTCCACACCAAGCTCGAGGGTCTGTCGGTGGCAGAAACCGCCAGCCTGACCGGCATGTCGGAATCGGCCGTCAAGGTGAATGTGCACCGCGGGCTCAAGGCGCTGTCCATGGCACTGAAGGGCGCGCGATGAAAACCGATGACCTGATCAGCCTGTTGGCCACCGGCGTCCAGCCGGTGCCGCGCCGCGCCGCGACGCGCAGGCTGGGCTTTGCGCTGCTGGCCGGCCTGCCGCTGGCGGCCTTGTTCATGCTCACGCAGTTTGGCCTTCGACGCGACCTGGTGCAGGCCATGTTCTGGCCCATGCTGTGGGTGAAGATCCTGTTCCCATTCTTCATCGCCTGGGGCGGCTTCGTGCTGGCGCAGCGCCTGGCCAGGCCCGGTGTGCGCGCAGGCCGTGCCTGGATCGTGCTGGTGGCGCCGGTGCTGTTCATCTGGGCGATGGGCGCGCTGTCCTGGTTCGGGGCGCCGAGCGGGCAGCGCATGGTGCTGCTGCTGGGCGAAACCTGGCGGACCTGCGTCTTCAACATCGCACTGATCTCGGTGCCGGTGTTCGTGGCCGCGGTGATTGCGATGCGGGGACTGGCGCCCACCCGGCCGGTCCTGGCCGGCGCCGCGGTGGGCGCCCTGGCGGGTGGGGCAGGGGCCACCGTCTATGCCCTGCATTGCCCCGAGATCACCGCGCCCTTCCTGGCCGTCTGGTACGTGCTGGGGATGCTGGTGCCGGTGGCGGTGGGCGCCGTGCTGGGGCCGCGGCTGTTTCGCTGGTAGCGCCTAGAAGTCTTCCAGCGGCAGGCCCACGTAGTTCTCGGCCAGCGAGGTCGAGGCCGCCTGCGAATGCACCAGGTAGTCGAGCTCGGCTTCCTGGATCTTCTGGCCGAATTCGCCCGTGTCCGGAAAGCGGTGCATCAGCGAGGTGAACCACCAGGAGAAGCGCTCGGCCTTCCAGACTCGGCGCAGGCACAGGTCCGAATAGCGGTCCAGTGCCGAGGCGCTTTTTTCCTGGTAGTGGATCTCCAGCGCCCGCGAGAGATAGCCCACGTCCGCGGTCGCCAGGTTCAGGCCCTTGGCGCCGGTGGGCGGCACGATGTGTGCTGCGTCGCCGGCCAGGAACAGGCGCCCGAAGCGCATCGGCTCGGCCACGAAGCTGCGCAGCGGCGCGATGCTTTTCTCCAGCGAAGGACCGGTCACCAGGAGGTCGCGCGCCTGCGGGTCGAGCCTGCTGCGCAGCTCGTTCCAGAAGGCCTCGTCGCTCCAGTTCTCAACCCGTTCGTCGGCCGGCACCTGCACGTAGTAGCGGCTGCGCGTGCTGCTGCGCATGCTGCACAGGGCAAAGCCGCGCGGGGTGTTGGCGTAGATCAGCTCGTGTGAGACCGGCGGAACGTCGGCCAGCACGCCCAGCCAGCCGAAGGGGTAGACCTTCTCGTAAGTGTGCAGCGAAGCTTCGGGCACGCTGGCGCGGCTGACGCCGTGGTAGCCGTCGCAGCCTGCAATGAAATCGCATTCGATCTCGTGCGTGGCGCCGTCCTTCTGCAAGCGCACCCGCGGCTTGGCGCCGTCGAAGTCGTGCAGGCTGACGCTGGCGGCCTGGTAGATGGTGGCCAGGCCCTCGGCCTCGCGTGCCTGCATCAGATCGCGCGTGACTTCGGTCTGGCCGTACACCGTGACCTGCTTGCCGCCGGTAAGCGCGTGCATGTCGATGCGATGGCGCGCGCCCTTGAACAAGAGCTCGATGCCGTGGTGCGGCAGGCCTTCGGCATGGGCGCGCGCATCGACGCCGGCCCGTGCCAGCAGATCCATGGTGACCTGTTCCAGCACGCCGGCGCGGATGCGGCCCAGCACGTAGTCGCCGCTCTGGCGCTCCACGATGATGTTGTCGATGCCGGCCTTGAACAGCAGTTGGCCCAGCAGCAGGCCTGCCGGCCCGGCGCCGATGATGGCGACTTGTGTCTTTTTCATGATGCGTGCTTCCTGTCTCCGAATGATCGGAAGCGTAGGCCGCCAGAGCCGCCGTAGATACATCCGCGCACGCGCTCTGTGCGATGATGAGACGCGCTGCGCGATGATCGCGCAACGTCCCGGCTTCTTCCACCCCAAGTCCACAGCACCGTCATGACCATTGCCAAGGCCGACTTCATCGAAGGCATCGCCAAGGGCATGGCGGTGCTGGAAAGCTTCGACACCGAGCGCCAGCGGCTGAACGCCACTTTGGCCGCGGAACGTGCCGGGCTCACACGGGCCGCAGCGCGCCGCCACTTGCTCACGCTCGCGCACCTGGGCTACCTGGAAACCGACGGCAGCTACTTCTGGATGTCGCCCAAGGTGCTGCGCTTCTCAGGCACCTACCTGGCGTCGTCGCGCCTGCCGCGCACCCTGCAGCCCACCTTGAACCGGCTGGCGGCGCAGACGCAGGAGTGGTTCTCGGTGGTGGTGCTCGACCACGACGAGGTCGTCATCGTGGCGCGCAGCGGCACACCGAGCACGCCCACGCGTGTGCTGGCCTACGGCCTGCACCTGGGCGCGCGGCTGCCGGCGCACGCCATGTCCACCGGCCGCGTGCTGCTGGCCGCCATGAGCGGCGCCGAACTCACGCGCTGGCTCAAGGGCCGCACCTTGCAGCGCCTGACACCGCACACCATCACCCAGGCCAAGGCGCTGCGAGAAGAGGTGGCCAAGGTGCGCGTGCAGGACTACTGCATCGCCACCGAAGAACACGAGATCGGCGTGCAGGCCCTGGCCGTGCCGCTGCGCAACATGCAGGGCAGAACCGTGGCCGCACTCAATGTCGTGCTGGCCGGCGGCCTGCGAACCGATGCCGCACTTGAGCGAGAATTGCTGCCTCTCTTGCAGGGCGCCGCACATGAAGTTCGATCATTGTTGTGAGCGGTTCAAAAGAGGCGAAAAAATCACGCTATAATTTGAGGCTTGTTCCCCGATAGCTCAGTTGGTAGAGCGCCGGACTGTTAATCCGTAGGTCCCTGGTTCGAGCCCAGGTCGGGGAGCCACTACAAACCCTTGTGGTTCCTGAATGCCTTGCTATCAAATTGGTAGCAAGGCATTTCCATTTGGGGTCGCGCCTGAAAAGTTGTCACGATCCATGTCACGATCCGAGCCGGGCAGGGAATGGCACTTGAAGCAAGGTGGCCACGACTAACGTGGCCGCACATCTTGGGGTGTTTGGGCGCGCCGACCGGCTTCCAAAGCCTGTTGTCAAAAGCTGGCGCGCGTGCATCGCGGATGCGCAGCATCTGCCGGGCATCTGTCAGACATGTGCCAGGCATTCAAAAGTAGACGGATTTAGATGCGCGTGCGATCCTTCCGGTACATCCGCACCCTGATGCCAATGGCCATGACGCAGCCCAGCACCGACACGCCACGTAAAAAGACCGGTGGCCGCCAACGAGGAACGCCGAACCGGGTGACGCGCGACTTTCGCGAAACGGTGGCCTTGGTGCTCGAAGAGAACCGCGAGAACCTGTCCCTGTGGCTTGATCAGGTGGCGAACGGAACCCTGCGCGTTGTCGATGGGCAAGTGGTGGGCGAGCCGCCCAATCCGGCGAAGGCGCTCGATCTGATCGTCAAGCTGGCCGAGTACGCCGTGCCCAAGATGACGCGCGTGGACCTGGAAGGCAATAGCACCAAGTCGGCGGGCGTCACGAACATCCAGATCGAGTTTGTGGACGCGGCGGCGCGCACTGCACTGCCGACCACCATGGCGAGGCTTCCTGAGCCGTCGCCACGCCATTGAGCGATCAGCTCGGCAAGAGCCTCTCGATGTCGAACGCGCATAGTGCGCGAGTTGGTGGCGGACCTGGCCGATGGATAGCGCACGACGACTGTCCGCTGGCCTTGGCCGCTCAGAAGTACTGGGCGACGGCTGCTCGGGCGTCCCGGTCTGTGTACCAGGCCCGTAGCGGCAAGGGCGACGCTGCCGCGCAGATAGCTGCGACATTTCGGCGGACCCGGGCTTCGGGCTACTACAAAGAAGTCGCAAACATTGCCCGCAGGCGCGAACAGATGCCACGCGAATTGCGCCAAGCGAATCTTCGAGTTGAATAGGAACAGTGCTGTATGGGCAACGTCTCCCGCGTCGAAGGTCTTGCGGCCGCTGTTTAGTCGATCAATTCTTCAAGAGTTTTCTTTTCTCGATTGAATATTCGAAGGGCTTCAACGTCACGCTCAATCAGACCCACATAATGTTGATAATCTTGCGTTAAAGCGGCATACCCAAAAATATGCGAAATCCCAAAACCTTGGAGCAAAGGGGCGTATTCAACCGAATTTTTAGTTTCACAGACCGCCCAGCCACCAGGAATTTTCTTGTCGATCAACTCAAATAATTGACTTGGAGCCCAAAGCGGTGCGCCATCGTTCGGAGCCACCAAGTAGTCCAATCGATCTTTAATCATCAAAATCGAAACAACCAAATAATTCTCGCCCACCTTCAGTGGTGAGTAATTCGTTTGATCTGTTTCGCCCAAATGCCTCATTGAAGAAGGTATGGCAGAGCCAAGGGTGTGTTTGCAGGTAACCAGCATCCTATTTCTCACTTGAATTTAAAGTCGTCAATCGCGCCAGTTTTGGAATTTATAACGTAGTGAATTTCCACGCCATTGACATTTTGGCTCATTTTCACCCATCCATCTTTTCCGGGCCAGCGCGAGTCGGTCATTAATACGGGCAGAGGGCGACCGGCCGCAGGATTTGAGATGGCTTCCTCCATCGCTAGGCGCTCAGTCAAATTGATCGGCGTTGCCCGCCCAGTGGACCCCAGGCCCAAAGGCTTTGTACTCCCGAGGGCAGCCCCCGCCACGGACCCGGCTAAACGCGCACCGTCGGCAGGGCTGAAATGTGGCGCCAGCTCTCCTGTGAGCAAGTCTCCGGCCCCCGTTCCCGCACGTAGCCCCGCAAGCAGAGGCGCCGTCCGGGCTATGTCGTCTCTCTGGCTATCGATCAGGCGTTGATAGAGCGCACGCTGCTCCGGATTGGCCGAGTACAGATCCCGCATCAACTCCAAGTCGTTGAGTGCACTGGCGGCGCTGCTGGAATAGACGTTGCAGCTCGCAAAACTCGCGCTGGCGCCCGTGCAGGCGGCGTCGAACCTCGCCTGAAATTTCTTGTCATCGGCCTGCGCCTGGGCCTCGATCTGGGCCGTACAGGCCGCCGTCGGATTGGCCGCGCAGTCGCGCGCCTTAGCCATCAAGTCCTTGCTCGAATGCCCCAACGCATTGTTCGCCGCCGCATTGCTGCCCGACCAGTTGGCCAGGCCAACCTGCTCGGTGTCGCCCCCCGCCACCGCGGCGGCCAGGCCGCCCAGCAAGCCGGCCATGTAGACGGTGTAGTTCGCATTCAGGTTCGGGTTGTCGCGCCCAGCCTCGCCAACCAGTTCGCCAACCGCCGCCCCGATGGCCCCTGGCGCGCACCCGTCACCCCCGCTCTTGGCCGTGCCGGCGGCGCAGCCGGCGATCAGGTGCGCCAGCTTGTTGGTGAACTTGTCCAGCGTGCCCGCTTCAGTCAGATCCCCAATCCCATTGGCGGCGGTGGCTGCAAGGGAGTTGATCAGCGCCGCCGTCAGGGCATCCTTGAGACTGTCTCCCAGGTTCCCGCCGTTGATGGCCGTGCCGATCAACGCGCTGGTGACCTGAATCTTCAGGTTGTTTTCCAGCTGCGTCAGGAACAGCTGAGCGCCCGAGTCCGGCGTGGGTGCCCCGGTCGGCACAAAGCCCAGGGCTGCGAGCGCGCCGCCCGTGACGATGGCGGTGGCCAGACTCTTCACGTTCTGACTCGACCCCAGTTCATCGAACACGGCGCCCAGGTCGCCCAGGTTGTTGAAGTAGGCCGTGGCCACCTGATTGCTCAGGGTCAGCACGGCCGACTGCACGGCGCCGGTGACCACGGTGCCCGTCGCGCCACCAATCGCACTGCCAGCGGCAGCGCCGGCCTGCGCTGCCACCGGCCACGCCGCCGCCCCCACCATCACCGCCACCAGCGCCGCGCTGACCGGCCCCATGCCGCTTTGCCGGTAGTCCCATTTGTCGTGCGCTTCCTGCACCCGCTGCCACTCGATGCTGTTGGCCAGCTTCGGATCGCTCAAGATCTGATCGACCCAGGCCATGCCCGGCTGCTTGGCCAACTGATCGAGCGGAACGTGCAGGCCCACCTGCGTCTGGATGCCGCCCTTGGCGTCGATGCTCAGGTTGCCGACATTGAGCTGGTTGTAGTGCAGCGTCTCGTCCGATTGCCCCTTGCCCTTGGCGCCCACGGAAGCCGAGCTGCCATGGGTGACGTGCCACGCTTCGTCCTGCACCGTGGTGGCGGTCTCCAGCTTCAGTTTCCCGCCCGCCTGGATGTCCAGGCTCTTGGCGTTGGCCTCGATGGCGCTGAGCGTCGTGTCGCGGCCACTGTCGATCTCGATCTGACCGGCGCCGAGCGTGGTCTTGTCCAGCGTCGTTTCCTTGCCGCTCGCATCCAGCGAGTAGTACTTGATCCCGCTCTTGGACTTGTGCGTCGTCTGGGCGCTGTCCTGATTCACCCCCGCCTCAAGGGTGATGTCGCGCTCTGCCTTCAAAGTCAGCTTGGCATCGTCCCCCGCGCTCAGGGTGGCCGCCCGCGCGCTGAGGTCGCGCCCGGCCACCAGGCTCACATCGCCCTGGCCTTCGACGGTGGTGCCCGTCTCCTGGGTGCTCAGTTCCTGGCGGCTGTTCTTCTTGCTCCAGCGGATGTCCTGCTGGCTGCCGGTGGTGATGGTCTCCAGCTTCAGGTCGCGCCCGGCCTGGAGGTAGACGCTGCCGCCGCTTTTGACTTCGGCCCCCTTCAGGCTGAAGTCGCCATCGGCCACCGCAATCAGCTGACCGCCCGGCTTGGTGACATACAGGCCGGCCACGCGGTCCAGGTGGGTGGTGCCCAGGTTCACCCCGGCGCTGCTGCTGGTAGCCGAGCGGGTGGTGCTCTCTACCCGGATGTCGCCCCCAGCGACCGCAGTCAGTCGGTCCCCCGCCTCGACGCGTCCGCCGATGACGTTGATGTCATTTTTGGCCAGCAGATCGACACTCGATCCACCCGAAATGCGTCCGCCCAAGTTCTGGATGTTGTCGGCGCTGATCGAGATGGCCTGACGCCCGGCGATGGTGCCGCCGTTGAGCACGTCGCCGCTGAGTTGCATATCGACGTTCTTGCCCGACAGCAGGGCACCCGAGCCGTCGATGTCGCCAGGCTTCACGCGCACGTACACCTGAGGCACCAGAACTTTCTGCGTGCTGCCGTCGGGCAGAGTGACGGTCTGCTCGACCAGCCAGACGATGTCGCTGGTGAGCTGCGCCATCTGCGCGAGCGTGAGCGCGATGCCCGGGCGCAGTCCGTACTGCTTGGCAAAGGTGGCGCCCGCGTTCATGAGGGCCGCGTACTGCGCTTCGTCGCTGGTGTAATCGCCCAGGTAGCGATACCCAGTCAGGTTGGCGATCTGCTCGCGGATCAGGCGCTGCTCGTAAAAGCCATCGCCCAGCCTCTTTTGCGTGGTGTCGGGGTCGAGCCCCAGGTTGTTCAGCAGGTAGTCACTCGACAACCAATTGCGGTAGTTCGCAAAGCGCGGGTCCGTCTCGATCAGGTAGCCCGCATTCGGGTTGATGCCAAAGAGGCTCGCGCTCGGAATGCCGGTGTTGGGCGTGCTGGTGCGCACCACCAGCTCGGCGCTGCCGGTCGCCCGGCCGCTTGCGTCCGCTGCCTGACCGGAAGCGGCACCACCACCGCTTACCGCCGAGGGTACCTGCACGATGGGGTTGACGCGGGTGTTGGCATTGACTGCGCCGCCGCCTTGTGCTGTGGCGCTGGCCTGGCCGGTCTTCAGCGGATCGATCGGCCGATCGGCCGCCACCGCCTGATTGCCCTCTAGCTTGGCGGCGACCAGGGTGACAGTGGTGGACTCGATCAGGTCGGTGTTCCGCGGCTCATAGATCCGCTCGTCGTCCCCGAAGGTGTGCGACTTGACGTAACTGTGGATGATCTGGCCGTGCGTCTCGCGCAGCGCGTCCACTTCCTTATTGACGTTGACGATGGTGCCGCCTTTCACCGTCAGCGTGCCGCCGGCCAGGATTTGGCTCATCTCGTTGCGGCCCGCGCCCACCGTGAGGTCCATTTTTCCGCCGGCAATGATCCGGCCCGGCGCCGAGGAGTTCAGCACGGGGGTCGAGCTGCTGATGTTCAGGTCGAAGGCGTCGTAGATCGTGTGCCGCCTGGAGGGCGTGCCCAGGATCAGGCTGCCGTCGATGGCGCGCAGGAACTTCAAGGTGGCCACGTCCAGGGCCTGATGGGCCAGCCGGTAGGCCTGCCACTCGTCGTACTCTTGCTGCGTCACCGGATGGTCGAAGGCGGTGAAGACTTCGACTGGCCCACTGGGCCCGTCGTACGTCGTGGTGACGCCGGTCTGGCCAACGACGATGTTCGGGTACTGGCGCCCGATGTGGCTGGGAGGCAGCTCCAGCGGCGGCGCCACGCCGAAGGTGGCCCAGATCGGATCGGCGCTCGAATACCAGGCACCGGCGACGGGGATGGTTTCCGTGTATTCGTTGTTGCCCCCGTGGTACTGATCATAGGTGCGGTTGGCGCTGCTGGCCGGCGGCGTGGCGTAGTAGGGCGCGAAGCGCTCCAGCGGGTACTCGGGCGCGGGCAGCAGCAGCTGCACGTTGGGGTTGTCGCCGGGGGCGGTCGGATTGGCGGCGCTCGCGCCCACCCAGCTGGGCCAGTCCCCCGAGGCAGAGCCGGGGTAGGCAAAGAACACCTGGGAGGCGTCCCAGCGCTCGGCGCTGCCGGGCACCGAGTACTCCACCACATGTTTGCTCGCGCCCGGCACCAGGGTCCAGGTGACGCCCCCGTTGGTGTTGTTCAGCTGCGCGGTGTCGATCACCATATTGCCCGCCGACTCGATGGTCGCGGCATGGTTGTTCAACTCCGAGGCCGAGCCGGTGGCCTTGCGATTGGCGTCCAGCGCTCCGCCGATGGCCATGTCACCGTCGCTGTAGATCAAGGCCCCGTCACGGTTGTGGATTGTCCCGGCCCCAATGTCCAGGCGCTCGCGCGCCGCGATGGTTGCGGCCTTGGTTTCGCCGTTGACGGTCTCGGCCAGGTTGTTCAGAGTCCCGGCCTGGATGGACAGCTCGCGTCCATAGATGCGCCCTGTGCCGATGTTGGTGAGCGTGGCCGCATCGATCTGAGTGAGATCGCCGTCGATCAGCCCCCGGTTGGTGAGTGTCCCGGCGGCGTTCACCCGCGTGGTGGTGGCCGAGATCTCGCCGGTGGCGGTGTTGTCGATGTCCTGGCCGCTAACATCCAGGGTGTCCCCGGCTGTGAGTTTGCCGCTGTTGGTGATGTTGCCGGTGGTGGCAAGCCGCAGTTTGCCGTTGGCGCTCAACTCCCCTGTGTTGTGCACATCACCCAGCAGCGCGATGGACAAGTCCTTTCCAGACGTGAGGGTGCCGTCCAGGCTCAGCGCCTTTGCATCGACCTTCAGGAGGGTATTGGCCACCAGCAGGCCCGCCGCGTTGCTGACGGCCAGGGTCTTGGCGGTTGGGTTGGCCGCGTTCAGGTCGGCGATCTCCAGCGCACCGTTGGCCGCCATCAACCCGCCGCTATTGAGCACCTGCCCGGCGCTCAGGATGCGGGCATCGCCCCCAGATCGAATGGCGCCGCGCTGGTTGTCCAGCACGTCCGCCGTGATCGCGATCTGGCCGCCTTCAATGCCGTGGGTGGTGGGGGTGGCGGCCGGAGCATCCAGTGCTTCCCGGGGCGTGGCCGCGTCCAGGGTGTCGGTGTTGGTGACGCGATCGGCCACCAGGGTGACCGCGCCCTGGCCTCGTATGAGTCCCGCGCTGTTCTCGATCACGGCCCCGGCGAGGCTGAGATCGCCGCCTGATAGGGTTTGGCCGCCGCGGTTGTCGTAGCTGCCGGAGCCCGTCTGGAACTGAAGGCTGGTGGCGCTTTGGATGAGGCCCGCGTCGGTGTTGACAACGCCGGTGGTGTTGGCCTGCAGAGCGCCGCCCGCGCCAATGAAGCCGGCGCTGTTTTGAAGCGTGCCTGTGCTCAGCGTCATGGCCCCTACGCTGGAGATGCCACCCTCGGCGTTGGCGTAGCCGGCGGCATTTCTGTTGCTCAGCTGCTGGCCGTGGGTGTCGATCGCCAGGGCACCACCCGACTGGATCAGGCCCGCGTCGTTGGTAAGCGCCCCCGAATCGATGCGCACGTCGGCGACGCCCACCAGCATGCCTTGGGCGTTGCCGAGCTGCGCAATGCCCGTGTCCACGCGCAGTTGCTGGCCAACGATCTTGCCCAGCGTGTTGTCCAGCCCACCCAGGGCTTGGATCTGAGTCTGGCCACCCGACTGCAGTTGGCCTTCGGTGCTGGTGAGCGCCCCGGTCGCTGCGACGGTGAGGCCCCCTTCGATCGCGGCCACAGTGCCTCGGCTGTTGTTGAGCGACCCGGCGTTCAGGTTCACTGCCCCGTTGGCCAGAAGGCTACCGCCCACATTGCTGGCAGTGCCCTGTACGGCCAGGGTGAGGTCCTGCACGGCGACAATGCGGCCCGCATCGTTCACCAGGCTTCCTGCGTCGATGCTCGCCATGCCGGCGGACGTGATACTGCCCTGCGCGGAATTGTTCAGCTGGCCAGCAACGACCAAGGTCAGGTTGCCGGTGCCCGCCGTGCGCACAGTGCCGCCCTGGTTGCCCAGGCTTCCGGCACTGATGTGCGTGTCGGCATTGCTTGCGATGGTCCCAGCCTCGTTGCCGAGCGCGCCGGCAACGGTGATGCGCGTCGCGGCATCGCCGCCGGTCTGCATGATTTGGCCGCCTCGGTTGCTCAGGGCGCCTGCGTCGATGGTGACCTGGTCGGCGCTGGTGGTGCCGCCGTCCTGCACGACGGCGCCGGTAGCGTTCACCACCAGCGCGCCGTTGGCGGCGATGCTGCCACCCGTCCCGCTGTAGCTGCCGGTCGCCAAGGTCAGGGCGCCGCCGGTGGCAGCATGCTCGATTCGCCCGCCCGTGTTCACGATGCTGGCCGCGGTGAGTTGTGTGTCCTTGCCATTGCTGGCGATGCGGCCACCGCTCGTATCAATAGTGCCTGCGTGCCCGGCGGCGTCCATGGCCGACATGACGAGCGCCCCGGCGCCGGTCTGCAGGATCTCGCCGCCCTGGGTGTTGCGGATGTTGGCGGTGCTCAGCTGAAGCTGGCCGGCCTGGGCCGTGCCCGCGTCGTTGATCCAGGTAGCCCCGGCGGTGTTGGCGGTGACGGACAGGGTTCCCGGAGTGATTACGGAGGCGCCGGCGGTGCTGACATTGCCCTGAGTGGCCTGTAGCAAGACGTTGGCAGCGCTGCTGCGGCTGCCGGCCAGATCCACCGTCGCGCCCTGCGCGCTGAACGCTCCAGCCGCCATGTTGTTACCCTGGGCGACCAGGTCGCGCGCGGCGCCCATGCGCAGATCGCCAGCGTTCGCGAGGCCGCTGTCATCGGCCTGGACGCCGGCGCCAAAGGTGCTGGCGGCGTCGCCTTGCACGCTGCCAGCCTGAATGTTCACATGGCGCGCGGCGGTGATGCTGCCACTGCTTTGCAGCGTTCCATCGGCGTGGACGACGATATCGCTATCACTGCGCAGTTGCCCGTCGCCATTGCGCACATCCCCCGTCGCCGTGATGGCGATGCTGCCGGCGTGCAAGGTGCCGCCGCCACTGTTGTCCAGCTGCTCGACGTTGGCGCTGAAGTGGCGCGCCACGTTCAACGTGCCCCCTGCGTTGCTGAAGCGCGGACCACTCACGGTCAGCTCGCTCACGGAAAGTTGTCCGCCGCTGTTGTCGATGTTGGGCGTTTGCAGCGCGATCTCGCCGCCCGAATAGATGCGCCCACCGTCGTTGCGGATCGTGCCGGCGGCAGTAATGAGGCCGGGCGCCGGTGGGGCCGCCGGGGCCGTGGCGTCTGTGGCGCCGCCCTCGCCGGTGCCGCCCGCCGCGCTTCCTACGGCACCGCCCTCGGGGGGCGGGTTGCTACCGCCGGCTTCACCAGTTCCACTCGTTCCGCCGTCGGCAGGTGACGGTGGCGCGGGCGGCTCGGCGCCGATCACGCCGCCGTTGGTGTTGACAAGATTGGGCGCGCGCATGGACAGCGCCGCCGTTCCCGTCTGACGAATCGTTCCTTGGTTGTCGATGTCAGAGGCGCTGGCCAATTCGATGCGCGGGGCCTCCAGCGTGCCCACGTTCTCCAGGTGCCCCGCGGCCGTCACGATCAACCCCCCGGCGCCTGCGCCGATATGGCCGGCATTGCGCACGCCCACCCCGGCTTCGGTGCCGATGAGGGTGATCTTGCCGGCGTACATGCCGCCTAGCTGCGCAACGTCCAGCGAAAAGGTGGGCGCGGCACCACTACCAGTAGTCGGGGCCGCTTGACTCGCGTCGGCCGCCACGGTGTTGGCACCGGCCACCACCTTGAGATCGTTCGCCCAGATGCCGGCGTTGACCTGCACCGCGCGCGCCAGGATGGCCGCGTAGTCGGTCGTGCGCGCGTCCAGGCCGGCGCCGTCGATGCTGATCGTGCCGCCGCGCACCAGGAAGCTCTCCAGGCTGCCCGCCGCGTTGAACTGCGGGGTGCCGGTGGTCAAGGTGGCTCGGTTGGCGTTGATGAAGCCCCCGCCATCGATCTGGATGCCCGCCGGATTGGCGATGATGACTTCGGCCCGCTGCCCCGCCACCTCCACGAAGCCGCGCAGCTGGCTCGGATGGGCGCTGTTGACCTCGTTCAAGATGATGCGCGCGGGCCCCCGCGCCAGCCACGGATTGCCCTGCACAAAGCCGCCGAGCTGTGTCTGCACATTGGTGCGGCTGTTGTTGAGGATGGCGCCCTGGCTATTCACGTCGAACTGGCGATAGGTGTTGCGGCTCACCCCCGCGCCTGAAGGGGTCTGGATGTTGACCAAGGGAACGCCATTGGGCGCGGTGAGCACCGTGGGGCGCTGGTTGCCGGGCGCCGAGGGATCGCCGGCGATCTGCGCTTGGGTGGGTAGCGCAAGAAAGGCAGAGCTCACAGCCATGATCGCGCCCGCCCGTGCCGCCAGACTGAATGCGCCAGCCGACGAAGGCGCAGAAGTCGCACCGCTGGCCGTCTTGCCGGCGCTCTTGGCCGTCTCTTGCACGACCATGCGCATTCCGCGCGCGGCATTGAAGACGATTCGATGAAGGTTCTTGTTCATTGGTCTTTTTCTTGTTGCGGCGGGGACTGCGGCACTCCCACCAATTCATAGATCGTTGCTGCCGCGTCTGCTGGCAACACCACCCCAAAGGCCTGCGCCACTGAGTCGCGCTGGCCTTGTCCCCAGTCAAAGGCGCTCTGGGCGCCGTTGGCCTGGCTCAGTGCTGGGGACGCGCGTGTGCTGTGGTCGCGCTGCCCGCAGCCAGCCACGGCGCTCACAACCAGGGACATGGCCCACAGGTGCTGTCTTCTTCTCATACTTGCGCGGGTCTAGAAGCT
Organism: Variovorax sp. LARHSF232; assembly: GCF_052871435.1. Taxonomy (NCBI): domain Bacteria; kingdom Pseudomonadati; phylum Pseudomonadota; class Betaproteobacteria; order Burkholderiales; family Comamonadaceae; genus Variovorax; species Variovorax sp. LARHSF232. The sequence continues at coordinate 75,794 of NZ_JBIXJS010000004.1, forward strand.
GTAGTTCAGGTTGAAGCCAGCAGTGACGTTCGCGGTGCGAAAGCCCTCGGGCATGCGGATGGGCGCACCAACAAAGCCGTCGTAGTTCAGGCCCCGCCATGCGCCGCGCACACCGATCACGCCGCCCGTGAGGCGCGTGCCGACCTGAAAGGCGGTGGAGAAGCCGCCGACCTCACCATGGTCAACGCCGGCATACAGCTCGGCGCCGGTTTGCGCGAGCGCCCAGCCGATGTCGTTGCGCACCAGCCAGCCGCGCTCGCCCATCAAGCTCAGCTCGCCATCGAAGCCGCGCACCGTGTAGCGCCCGCCGATTGAAAAGCGATCCTGCGGCGTGAGCGGCGTGCGGTTCCATTGCGCGCGCCACAGGCCGCTGTAGCGCAGGCGTTGACCGGCAATCTCGAAGGGCGCGTTCAGGCTCACATCCGCGGTGAACAGGCGCATGCGCGCGGTGCCTTCGCCGAACTCTTCCTCTGGCGCGTGCAAGGCACCGAAGGCGCCCGTGCCCTGCCGATATCCGAGCGTGGCGTCCACGGTTGCCTGGCCGATGAACTGGCGGTGGTTCAGGCCCAGCATCCAGCCGCTGACACGCCGGCGCTGATTCTCGATCTCGGTGTCGTTGATGGCGTTGCTGGCGGTGCGCTGGAAGGCACCCAGCCAGGCGCCGGTCTTGTACGCGGCGCCGCGAGTGAGCATGCGCGACGCCTTGAGTTCCAAGTTGCCCGACTCGCCCGAGTACACATAGTCCTGGTCATATCCCGCCACTGTCTGGTAGTAGCTGCTCGCGCTGGCGGTGGCGGCGAAGAGCCAATCGCCGTAGGGCACCGAGTAGTGTGCGGTGTAGCCGCGCGTGCCCTGACCACTGTGATTGAAGGCATCGTGGTTCAGGCTCACATAGGCCAGGTCATTGAGGCCGAGTGGCCCATCCCACGCCACCGTGACGCCCGCCTGATTCTTGCCGGTGGCTTCGGTGCCGCTGTCATCAATGCTCAAGGTGGTGCGCAGCGGAAACTGGCGCGCGTACTTGACCACCAGATCGCTGTCGCCGGGCTGGGCGTTGGCGCCTGAAGAGGGCTCGATCTGGATGTCGGCCTCGGCCGTGGGCAGGCGCTTCAGGTTCTCCAGGCCTTGCTCGATGTCGCGCAGGTTCAGCAGGTCGCCAACCTGCGCGGGAATGGCGGTGCGCAAGCTGGTGGTGGCCCGAGCGGAGTCGGCAAAACGGATGGCCGCAATGCGCCCAGGCACCAGGGTCAGTATTAGCACGCCAGCCGACAGATCTTGCGGGGCAGCCAGCAGCCGGGAGGTGACCCAACCCTTGGCAACGAGGGCCTGCTGCGCTCGCGCCAACACGATGTTGACACTGCGTGTGCCCAGGCACCGGCCAACCGGCGAATCGTTCAGGCCATCGGCACCGGCGGCCTCATCCAGCAGCCATTGAAAGGCATCGGAGCGCTCGCCCGCCAGGACGAGGCGATCAATCCGAAAGCACGGCGATTCATCGCCAGGCAGGCGCTCGATCGGCGCAGGACCAAGCGATGGCAGGCGCGCATCGACTGGGGGCTCCTGCTGCTGACGCAGCGCACGCTCGCGTTCCAGCTGGCGCTGTTCTTCCACAAACGGGCGTGGCGCAGTCGGGTTGCCTTGCGCGAACGCGGCGCCAATGCTGGCGCAGAAAGCGCCCACAGCGATTGCGCTGCACCGCGACGGCGTAGGAAATGCTCCCCCGTGGCGCGGGCGCCTTGCGCCGCGCGTCGTTCTTGACAACATGCTTCAACAATTCTTCTTGTTTTCGAGGCGTGGATTTTGTGTTGACACATCGCTCTCAAATGCAGGACAAAGTTTTCACTCGGGCCGCTTGGTGAAAACTACCCAAAATGCGCGAGAACTTCTTCACGGTCGGCGCGAAGATCAATGCAATCGAGCACGAACGCCATCTGGGAAAGTAGCAGTCGTGCGCGTGTCACCGTCAGCGAAGCAGAACTTGCCATCGCGTTCGTCAAGAAGCGCTTGGACGCTCAAAGCGGTCCCGCAGGTTGGTTCGGGATCCCCGATCGATCCATCAGATGAATCCGAAAGTGCACGCAAAAATTTCGCGGCGGTGCGAAAACGCTTTCCAACGGCAGATGAGCCTGAAGCAGCCGTTCTAAGGCGAGTTTCCAACCGACGATGAGCTTGGCACAGCCGGATTCATTGACCCGTTGACGGGGGGCGCATGGGGTGGCTGATCATCAACCGATCAGGGCAACTTCGAGGGCCCCCAAGGCATCCATCACATCAACGCCGTCGACTGCGTTACGCAGTGGGAGGCGGTGGCCATCCGTCCCATCGTCGCGTGCATTGGCCAGCAATTGGCCGTTGCCAAGCGCGCAGCCGAGCGCGCGCAGTCGGCGCATACGGCAATCGATGGCGGAAATGGAACGGCCCCCATCAAGGCGGGGCGGGCCCCAGTAGAAGTGCCCGGCGCGCTTACGCGGAATTAGGCCATCTGCTCCTGCGGTCGCAGCGTGCCCAATTAGCGAGCCATGTCTTCAAGGTCGATGTGCATGAAGCCGATGGAATTGCAGTGCATGTCCGCCGAGCAGTAGCGGCCCAGGTTGGCCTGCGCACCGGCGCCCCAGCGAATGCGATGCCCATACTCGCGGGCAAGTGCGCGATCAACACTCGCGGCAAGCGCGCACTCGGAAACGATGGTCATGGATGTACCTCTTCAATGCGATTGAGTGAAAGGGCCCATGAGGCCATGCCTTGCCGCGAGTCGCAGCAGGCGCGCCGCCTGCTGAATAATCCACGGCCAAATTCTTGCGCAGGCCGGGCCATTGGCAAGCCGTTGGCGCCAGCCTGGCAGTTGGCCAAGTCCTGGGAAAAAGCATTCTTTCCTTCCAACTCTGCATGCGATTCGACGGCTTGGAAATTGATGGGCTATGCCCGCACATTTCAATAGCCAGCCAAGAGTTTTCCACCCCCACCCCGTTTCGTGCGACCCCACCCCCATCTTTTAGGCCGGGTCCCATCAAGCGGTTTTCCGCTGCGCGTGGCGTAGTCGCCCCGGCATCGCTGCGGGCGCTTAGTGGGCGGCGTCTAGCGCGATGGAAAGTCGCTGCTGACGCGCAACGCTTGTCAGGCAATCGCCTACTAGCCACCGGAACGGGTGTGCGCACTAACGTGTCATCCGTCAACAATCGGCCAAACCCCGACCTTCATCTTGCCGGCCAAAATGAGCCTTGACCCAACATGAAACGCCGTATTTCGCCTGCACTGATTGCGCTCGGCGCTATCGTCATTTTCGGCGTGGCGAGTGTGTTGATTGGTTATGGCTCCGGCTGGCTTGGCTCGCGTCTAGACGAGCGGTGTCAGACCTACTGCGCGGCCCGAGGGAAGCAAGGTCAGATGGTGCCGGTCTATCCAAAATCCATGACCGGCTCCCGCAACGGGCCCAATGAATGTGGCTGCCGATAGTCGCCCCTCGGCCAGGACCGGACTTTTTGCAAGGCGGTAGATTAGCGCCCATGACACGCTCGCGAACACCTCTCGAAGCCGCCGCCGGCAATCTAATTGCGGCGATTCAGAAGGAGTGGGACATGGAACTTGGTGAGCCAGAGGCGGCCACAAGCTTTGATGTGATGAACGCAGCTCACCGCCTGCTGCAGGACGCATCGAAATTGGGGTCTATCGATAGCGCCATTGGGCCAAGCTCCATATCGACATACTTGGGCGAACGGTGGGTCCAGGCCCACCCACGGGTTTCGCCCTTCATCGAGGCCCTTGAGGGCGCTCGCTGAGCAACTGACGGGACGCGGGCCCCAAGCGGACCTAGCTGCAGCGGCACTCCGCTGGTCCAAGTTCGGAGAACAATTGACCCATGGACGACGCATCTCTACGCACAGACGAAGAAGAGTTTCACTCCGCCTATCGGGTATTTATTGACGCGTTGAGGATGCTCGGTTCGACGGCGGCAGAGCAGTGCGAATCCATGGGCGACTTCAACGTCGCATGGGAACTGAAAGACGATGCGAAGGCGGGAAAGTACCTTGTCGGTCGAGGCTACCTGAATGCCGAACAAGAAGCTTGGCTTTGCGCCTTGGCAGGGGCGCTTGACGCTGTTCCTGCGCAGGTACTTCCAGCGGGGACCGGTCGGGCGAACAATTTGGCTGCGATGAGTCATCCGTCTTGGATTCCGCTTCGCGTCATGGCGTCTCACGCCTTGGAGGCGCTTGCACCGTTCACCACTGAAAACTCCAAGTTCCTTGGACTCTAGGGCCAGGCGTGCCCGCAATGGACCGACGTCTTGCAGGCCACCCCGGGTACAGTCGGCCATGAGTGGGGCGTTCAACCCGAGCCTTCTAATCTATCGGTTCAGCACGATGAATGACGACGAGACCTACGACACCGACCTTTCTCCCGCTGAGGGCAAGCGGGTTGCAAGGCTGCCGCCAGAGGAACTGGCGCTCATCGACGCTGCACTTCTTTCGCAAGTCTCTAACGATTGGAGGAAGGTCGCGCGCGTGGTTGGGATGGCGATGCTGTCGATGCCAGACCGCCCGAGCGGAGTTCCCGACGTCTACTTCGCGAAGCGGGTCGCGCTGCTCGTCGAGGCCGGCCAACTTGAGTCGCAAGGCAACCTGCGGCGCATGCGCTTTAGCGAAGTACGGCGCAGGTCTGCCTGACGGCAGACGGCACCCGCGCCTTCCAATTCCCAGCTACCAAGATGAACCCACGTCGCGTCCACGAACTCATGCGAGCTCACTTTGCGAAGACGGGCGTCGAGAAAATGGAGTGGACCAACCTCGTTGACGAACGAGGCCTTCTCATGGAAGACCGGGCGAAAGTCGTGCTCCTGAACCAGTTCGTGGAACGAGGCGTCGAAGAGGTGCTGATAGAGGTTCATCGGAAGGTCGGGAATCTGTTGCCGATTGACGAGGTCGTCCCTTACCTCCGAAGCCAGGTCGGCCATGGCGACATCCGAATCGCGAACCGTGAGTTCACAGTCTTTGCCGAGGTGGCAACCAACGGGGTGGGAAGAAGTTGGCAGACGGTCGACTAGGCAGGATGCGGCCACAAGCCGACCTTAGCGTCCGCACAATATGCAGCCAACCTACGCAATGAAAACTCCTGTCGTCGTCAGCGAATGGCTTGCCGAAAAGGTAGAACAGCATCCTTGGTCGAGCGTCAAAGAAGCTCGGATCGTTTCCCACGAATGGCGTCGGCAGCTCGGTGGAAGGACCATGAGCGCCGCCCTGACAGCTTCCATCAAACCTGCAGAGAATTTTTCCATCTCCATTGGCGCGGATGGAGTTCACGACGAATACGTCGCGGCGGCGAAGAACGGCGTATTGACGACGCTGCTCTCACAAAGTTTCGTGTCGGTTCTAGCGTGCGAGGTCAAGCTCTATGGCTTTCGTGATGACGGCCAGGACTCTTCGTATGCTGCGTTCTTCATGGTTGCCAGGGAGGCCACTGAGCGCTTGCTCGGGGTTGTTCCAGACTACCCACACAACATCGCTTGGGATTTCCGGGAGCCGCAGTCGGCCTTGAACGGGCCTCCTTTGCAGACCAAATGATCATGACCACCGAATCGAGCACCCCAGTTACCAGGACCCCGTTCAAGTTCCCTGTGCCACGTCTCGCGACGCAGGCAGTCATAGATTGGGCTGACGAACTTGCCGCTCACTTTGGGTGCACTGCTGCACAGTTTCAACAGAATCCTGAGCGTATTCAGTTCCCTCCCGAAATCGTGCGAATCGAACTAATGGACGGCTCCCTGGTCGAGTTCAAATATGCAATCTTCGTCGTTAGCGATACGAAGCGGGCGATTGCGGTGTTCACTGAACACTGTGGTCATCACGTCTTCCCGTATCACGAAGCCAAGGTCTTCGTGAACGGCCATTTAAAGTATGAGCAGCAGCCGTCCTGGTGATGTCGCAAAGAGACCCGCAGTTCCAATCGCATCAGGCTGCATATGACTCTGCACACCTTCCTCGCCCTCGTCGGAACGGCATGCGGCATCTACTACGGGTATTTGGGGGTGATCGTGGGCGGCCACCTCTTAGATGCGAAGAAGCGAAAGTCACCTTCGGCGCGCATCCTTCTGACCAGCGTCGCGTGGTCAGTTGGTTCTGGCGATGAGTTTTCAGAAGAAGGCAAGCACATCTGCCGGAAGGGAAACTGGGTACTGGTCGTGGGCATCATTTCTTGGTTCGCTTGGGGCGTATTGAAATGACCTCAGGCTGTCGCGACACCCCGGCGACGACAAGCTACAGTCGGCCACGACCAGACATTGCGCCTAGCTCTTGAATGGAAGCTTCAACCGTAGATGACTCGCTACTTTAGTGCCCGTGAACTGCTTCGCGAAGTCGTGTTGCGCTACCGCGCCCTGGTCACCTACGCCGATACCGGCTACGTCCGGAGCCTAGGTAAATCAAGGTCTCCAACGACGTCATTCGAGACAGCCTTTCGACGGCCCGGCGACTTCAGGTTCCGCTTCAGTAGCCCCCATCCGTATTGGCCGAAGCGTGACCTCATCTCGCGTTCTCAGGTAGGCCTGGATGATGGAAAGCCATACATCTGGAGTCGGCACTACAGCGGAGACCCGGAGCTGGAGCATGGAGAGTCGCTGCAAATGGCCATCGCCGGCGCAACCGGCATCTCCGCAGGCTCAGCATTCACCATCTGGTCACTGTTGTTTGGCGCCGACGGCTTCGACCTGTTCTCAACCTTGGCGCGCCCACGCTTCCGCGCGTTCTCGAATGTCGATGGGGTGAAGTGCCATAGGGTGACAGCGACACACCGCTACCTTCGTCGGGTCGACATCTACATCGGTGTGGAAGACCTTCTGCTGCGCGGCTGGGTGACAAGGCCCGGGCGCTTTCCGCACGCCGAGGTTCGGACCAATATTGAGGTCGGCCCAAAGTTCGGTGATTCGTTCTTTGAAGTCCCTCATGATGGCGCCCCTCCTTGGTCCGCCGACGCCTGAATGACTGCTTAGGAAGAGCAGCCACTTCCGCAAGGGCTCTTTCTGAAGTACAAAAATCTTCATGAACTTCGCCGGCACCAGTGACCGGGGTTGCCCGTCGTAGTGGGGCCCGCAGCACCGCTAGTCCGGTGCCGGCCACCCCCGTGGTTGGGCGCATGGCTTAGATTTGGCGCGACCCGGCGCGCTGGTCCGGAATTTGTGGCCATGGTCGAACCCACTGCCGCCGAGATCAACATCGCCACCTATGCACGGCTCAATGCCTGGCCGATGCGATGGCGATGCTGCGCCGGGAGGTGGCAGTGATGCCGCCGCCGCAATGGGTGGTTTCTCCGAGCACCGGTTTGCTGAGCGCCGCTTGCCGCCGGCTATGGCAAGCTGCGATGGGTGTGCGTTTTTGAATTTCGCGCCCGCAGCCATGAAGATCACCACTTCACCACTTCACCACTTCACCACTTCACCACTTCACCAGTGATGCCGGGGACTAACAAATGTCGCACTTCGACGAAGCAAATGATCGAGTGGTCGGGGGCTACGAATACAACGGCAAGACGTACCAGTTGCTCCAGTACAAGGACCCGAAGTATCGACCCTCCAGACAGGTCACCGTCGGCACAAAGGGCGGGCGCCATCGGTGCGTATACGTCGGGGAGGCGCCGGACAACCGCTACATTCGCGTCCCCGAGGTCGAATTCGCCGGCGTGGGTGGCGAGGTCATGGGTGGGGTGAAGTGAAGCAAGGGGCGAAGCAGTGCTCGTCAGGGCGTCCCAGTAGAAGCGCCCGGCGCGCTTACGCGGAATTAGGCCATCTGCTCCTCCGGTTGCAGCGCGCCCAGTTGGCGTGCCATGTCTTCAAGGTCGATGTGCATGAACCCGATGGAATTGCAGTGCATGTCCACCGAGTAGTAGCGGCCCAGGTCGGCCTGCGCACTGGCGCCCCAGCGAATGCGGCGAAGGCGATGCCCATACTCGCGGGCAAGTGCGCGATCAACACGCGCGGCAAGCGCGCGCTCGGAAACGATGGTCATGGATGTGCCCCTTCAATGCGATTGAGTGAAAGGGGCGTGGGGGCCGTGTGGATCGAGCGCCGTTCCCACCAGGCCCATGAGGCCATGCCTTGCCGCGAGTCGCAGCAGGCGCGCGGCCTGCTGAGTCAATCCACGGCGAAATTCTTGCGCAGGCCGGGGCCGTTGGCAAGCTGTTGGCGCCAGCTTGGCAGTTGGCCAAGTCCTGGGAAAAGCATTCTTTCCTTCCAACTCGGCATGCGATTCGATGACTTAGAAATTGGGGGGCTATGCCCGCACATTTCAACGGACAGGCAGAGCTTTCCACCCCCCTTCGTGCGACCCCACCCTCATCTTTAAGACCGGGTCCATCCTGCGTTTCTCGGTGCGCGTGGCGTGCTCATTCCGGCGTCGCGGTGTCCAGGTATGGCTGCCGTTCAGCACGCGCAGGAAGTGTGCGGCGAGTCAGTACGCAGACGAAAGATGGCAGCCGCTTCATCCGTCATGCGTGCCTGAAATTTTCCATAGTTGGCGAAATGCAGGTGCTGGTGGATCGTCGTCTCTTCAACCTTGTGCAGCTGAGGGAGCACTTGTTTCGCAATAGGTTTGGGCAGATCGGGGAAAAGCCCGCTGTCGAACAAGCGCCTGCTGTCGAGCATGAGCCTGATCACCTTGTCCGACAGAAAGACATGCCGCCTGGCACCATGCTGGATGAGCGCGTTCAGCCACTCTAAGTGCGCGGAGTCGAGGTCCGCCGCCACTAGCGCACTGACACCGACAGTCGGAATGTGCAGCAGCTCAACGAACGACACGCGGCACGCGTCCACTGGCTCGAAACCTGTCCGGGCGAAGTTGCGGTGATAGCGTCGGCCGTCGCCTCTGTAGTCGGCCAGAAGAAATGGATGATGGACCTTATGGTGCCGCCAAAAGGCAATGCCATCCTTGTGATACTCCATCACACGCGGGAAGGCGGGACTGCTTTCGATGTCAGCGTCGTAGTTCGCATCCAGCCCCACGAAGACGAACTCCGCACTTTCCGGCGGGGCACCTTGGTAGGGCTTGGCGCGGAACATCTCGGTGAGTTCCTGACTGGGGTGTGGCTGGTACACGCCGGCAGCATATGAGAGATCGCCATGGCGCGCCAGCGGCGCGAGCGGCCATTTCTGTCCGGCGGGTTGTCCCGCCGGTCAACCATGAGGGAAAGGGTCTCCGTGGCGATGGAGGTTGGGAATGTCTGCGTCGGGCTTTGCGGAAGTAACGTTTGCATGAGCTTCGCGCCTCGCTCGATTGCCCATCGTAGCGAGCCCGCGGCGCCCCTTGCCGGCCCCACCCTATCGCCAGGCCGTGGCTCACCAGCACTCGTCGCGACCCGGCACGCTGGTCCAGGAATTCATGGCCATGCCAGAACCCACCACCGCCGAAATCAGCATCGCGACTGTGCACGGCACAATGGTTGGCTCATGCAGCAATGGCGCGGTGCCCCAGGCTAGAAGCCGACTGCGACAAGCAAGTGGCGCAGCGCCAGAAAGTGGACGCCGCCGTGTGTGCGATCATCTGGCGGGGCGGTCCTCGGTGGCGCAGTAGGTGGCGCCGTGACTGCGGTGCTGCTTGGCAGCGCTGACAATCACTGTGACTCTTCCGCGCTGCAGGTGAATTGACAAGCCCGCTTCGGCGCTGCAAGATCCTGCCAAAGCGGTATTTCGCGACCTAGATAAGGCGCGCAGCTCTGACGAGCTTGCGCGCCTTTTGCTTTCTTGCAACGCGTTATTCTGAGGAACCCAAACCATGGCAGTAGTCAGACGGCTCCGAAGATCGGCGATGCCAATGCCTCAAGAAATGACAGCCGACGAGAGCGTGGTGAAGACGATCGCATCGTTGGTGGGGACTGTGCCAATGGGCAGAGCCCAGAAGACGCGGGGGAATCGTTTCGATGTGCTTCTTCCGACGACTGACGAAGCGAAGTGGTCGAAAGGCGAAGTGAAGTTGTCGGTCTACCACCCGTATGGGAATGGCGGCTTTAGGCACGGCTTCAGCAATCTGTTCGGGCATGGTGAAGGCAACGATGCCGAGCACTACATCCTGGTTGGCGTGCGCAGGATTCCGTTCAACCGCCGGACCTCGCTAGACAAGAAGTACTTCTTCCTCTTCTTCTCGCGCAGCGAGCTGCTCGGAATTTGTACAGGTCAGCTGAATCTCCGTGTGAACTGGGAGCCAGGTGGCGCTCGCCCCAAGGACCGAAGCGACACTGCCCTAAAAAACGCCGCCATCTGCCGAGCTGTTGTCTATGCTGAGGACCTTAGGAACATCCATCTGCTCGTAGCAGCCCATCCAAACGAGCCGTATCCGCAAGCTAAAACCAGGACGCGGCGCACGATGACACGCTTCGATCGCGAGGTGCAAGTTTTACAGGCACAAGTCGCGGACTTGGAGGTCCAACGCGACGACGCACACCGCCGCTTGCAGCTCGCTCAGGCACGGAACGTCATAAGGCTGCCTTCACCGAGTCGCGCACGGGACGTCATCGAGCAAAGGCTCTCGCGCAGAGCGGTTCGCTGAGGTACCCAATCCTTCGGGGGACGGCTACGAGCATGTGGATGCCGCTTGGGTTGCTCACTCTTGTCGAACGTCTTGAGGCCTGTGCGGCTCTCCAGGGTTTTTTTGCTGAGTGTGGCGTGGTTGTTCCGGCAGCGCGTGCTGCGGGCGCTTCGTTGGCGGCGTCAGGCGCGACGGAAGTTGCTGCTGATGCGCAACATTTCTCAAGTAATCGATTTGCGAGCCACCGGAACGCGCGTGCGCGCTAACGTGTCGTCCGCCAACAATTGGCCCGAGGAGGAGATCGCTTTGACTCTAGAAGTTGTTCAAAATCGACTTGACAAGTTGCTTGCCACGGAAGTACCAAGAGTCGCAATGCTGACTGGCGACTGGGGCTCCGGCAAGACATACCAGTGGAAGCAGGCACTCGAAAGAGCAGCCAAGAAAGGGGTTCGTCCTCGTTACGCCTACGTCTCGCTGTTCGGCCTCACTTCACTGGCAGACGTGCGAAAGCGCATTACGGAAGAAGTTATCTCCGCGGTGAGGCTGCCAGGCCGTGCTGATACGGTGGGAGAAGTGGTTGAAGGCGGGGCCATTGGCTTGAAGCCGATGCAGATCATAAAAATCCTGCCGGTGATTCCCTACCTCGGGAAGCTCGAGTCTCTCGCCCAAGAGCTTTCGTTTGCGACGGTGCGAAACGCTGTCATTTGTTTCGATGACCTTGAACGCGCCCCCGCATCCTTGCGCGTCGCCGACGTGTTCGGTCTTGCCTCGTTTCTAAAGGAGGAAAGGCATTGCCGCGTTCTCCTCATCTCTAATCAGAAGAAGTTGGGCAGTGACGCCAAGGACGAATTTGCCACGTATCTCGAGAAGGTCGTCGAAGAAACGGTGGATTTCGCACCGACTCCTGAGGAGGCGTGTGTCGTTGCGCTCGGAGCGGAGCCAGCTGAGGCCGGCAAAATCCTGACGGAGAGGCTCATTCGTCTTGGCGTTTCGAACATTCGCGTGATCAGTCGACTCGGCGCGCTCGCCCACGACTTGGCGACGATCGTGACGGGTCTTCACCCCAACGTGCTTGCCGATGTAATCAACACCTTGGCGCTCTTCGGCGTTGCGCACTTCATTCCTCATAAAGACTTTCCCACGACCGAATATCTACTCGGATACGGCAGTGCCGACTGGGCTAGGTATTTCAGTAAAGAAAAGAAGAAGGAGGAGCAGACCGAGCAAGAGAAACGAGAGTCTGACTGGCATAAGCTCATTGCAGGGTACGGCTACAGAGTAACGACCCAGCTGGACAAGGAAGTCTATGCCGGCATCACCTCTGGCTTTTTTCGTGATGGAGCGGTTCGAAGCCTCTCCGAGGAGTTGTCGCAGAGCATCGAGGGAGGTGGCCGGAAAGAGGCATTCAACGATGCGATCTATCGCTTTTGGTGGGGCGTTGGCGACAGTAAGACAGCCTTCGATCAGCTATTGGACACAACCAAGGCTGCGCTCAACCTGATGAATGCATCCGAGTTTCACGGTGTATATGAAGTGCTGCTTGATCTTCAAGGGAAAGACGCGGCGACGAAACTCCTGAATCAGTTCATTGCCGCGAACCAAGATCGCCGAGGCGCTTTGGCACCGAGCGAACATTTTGGCGACAAGTACGACGCTACCTTCAGGGCCGTGCTTGAAGCGGAGGCCGATCGTCTCAAAGAGCCGGTGGACTTGGCGAAGGCGCTTGATGCTATCGACTTCAAGCGCGGGTGGGCTCCCGAGGACCTCACCAAGATCGGGGAAGCGAAGTTCGACGACATCGTGCCACTGCTTACCGGGGCCAAGGACAACAGCCTGTTCGCGCGCCGACTGATCACGCTCCTTAAATTTGGTGAGAAGGGGGCGACTACAGAGGAAAAGAAGGTGCGTGAGCAGACGATCGCGTGGCTGAAAACATTCGCCGCTACCGATCCCATTTCAGCCCTCCGTGTGAGGCGCTTCCTTCCCGTTGACCCGCCCCCACCCCCAACACCGACGCCTGCTCCCTCACCTAGCCCTTGAATACGGGGCGCATCTTCGATCGGTCGCAGTGTGCCTCTCTTCACGAACTTCGCCGGCATCAGTGGCCGGGGTTGCCCATCGAGCGCCAGCTGCTGCACGCCGAGGGCATGAATGGGGCCACGAAGGAAGTCATTTGCCAAACGGCGCTCGGTGGCGCTGTAGGTACTGCCGTACTCATGGTGCTGACCGGCGCGATGGTCGTCTTGCTCCGGGTGCTTCACGTCATCTAGCGTGCAGGTTGAGCACGCGGCGGTCGCTTCCATCGGTGATGGCGGCACGTCGCTTAAGCTTGAACCCATGAAGAAGCAAGACCCATCAAAGCCCAGGACCCCGATGTACCCGCGCGACAATCCGGGCAGTTTCTCTGTGCCGGCCACCAAGGGCGGCAGCATCCAGAGAATGGTGGGGCTACGAGACTTCATGGAAATCTATACCGAGCATGAGACGTTCAGATTTCAGACGCCAGAGTCGATCGACCCTGCCCGCACGAACCCGAACGCGATGTTCTCTCAGTGGAAGGTTGCCGATGTTGGATCATCGTCGCCGTATATCGCTCGCACAATCCTGATGGCAGAAGACATGCTGTCAAACAGAATGGTGTTGAGCGATACGAAGCTTGAGGACGTGATGATGCTGATGCATCGCATCAAGGAAACCTTGTTGCAGTGTGCCCAAGCGAGCGAGGCATTTGCGATAGCAATGGACGCCGAAATTGAAAAGTTCAAGGCATCAGGCAGCCGCAAGAGCGGCACCAACGTGCTTGCATATTTTCCTGCGGTGCAAGACCTAGATGCAAAGATCACTGCGTTCCTGATTCCTGCCCGACGCGTAGTAACAGAGATCTGTCAGGTGCCAAACCTGTTCTGGAATTTTAAGCGCCAGCACAGTGATGCCTCGCACTTGTTGGAGAAGGAACTGGTGCCTGTTCTTGGGCCGGATCACAACATGGTGAAGTGGCTGACAAGCCGGGTACCGATGATCAAATGCATCATCGACTTCCGCAATGGTCAAGAACACACACTCACGACCAAAGGCGCCGCGCTGCTCCTTAAGAACTTCACGATGCTGCCCACCAATGACATCGAAGTGCCGACTTGGGGTTTGGAGGGCACAGATATGACAGATGTTCGTCAGGATGTTGCAGTCATGCTGGAGTTCCTTACCAACCTTGCCGAAGTGATGTTGGTGGCCTGCATAGACGCCAATCGACCGCAGTTTCCCCCCATGAGTGTTGTGCGCAACTCGAGTCCAGAGGCGACCTGCCCGATCCGGTTCCAGCTTGTCATAGACCCGAACAAGCTTTTCGAGACCATGGGTGCCGCGACCTCGCCGCCAGCACCAACGCCCGGAACGCCATGAGGCCGGACGACAGCGGCGATGCGCTACGTATAAGCCTTCCCGTGTCGGCATTGCGGCACATTTCATAGCGTTGCCTCGCGTAGTCAGAGTGTCACGCGGCATGACCACATGCAAACTGTTGGTGAAAGGTTGTAGTCGTGGGTCTTACTTTGAATCAGAAGCGCATCACCCAGGCGTTGCAGGAGAGCGGTGCGCGTTTCATTGTTATCGGTGGTCAAGCCGTGCGAGCGCATGGCCTGGATCGTCAACCCGCTGACCTGGACATCTGGATTGACCGGAGTGCAGCGAATGCTCGGCTGGTGAAAAAGGCGATGAAGCTAGCTGGCGTGCTGGGCGACTCGCCGCCACCGACCGAGGCCAATGTCATCCTTGCTTTCCCGAGTGCCGGCAAGGACAAGGAAGTCGATCTGTTCACGTCGATCGAAGAAGAGGATTTCGATGCATATTTCGATCGCTCCGAACGACACAAGTATGGCAGCCTTGAGCTGGCGACCGTATCGGTGGCCGATCTCATTCGGCTCAAGGAAATTTCGTCTGCACTGACCGATGAACAAGGCCGAAAAAAGGACATCGCCGACATCGAAATGCTTCGCAAGCTGCTCTAGGGTCGAGCAATGTGAACAACTATGCAGCAATCGGCGATTGGAGGCACGCCGTCGGCGCAGCGCCGTGCGCGGCCCTGGCGACACTCGGCGCATGAGTGGCGGTCATCGTGCTCGCGGTCGCGCCTGGTCAGCGTCTCTGCCAGGCGCTCGGCCTCGCAATCGCGCAAGCCCAGCGCCAGCAGGCGGACATGGCGGCCCACGAATAGGGCGATCTCGGCGCTGTTCATGGCTGCATCGGGGCCGGGGTCGTTGGGCCAGCACCAGCGATCAATGTCCTGCTTCGGGTCGCTCGCGCTCTGTGTCTCGACCTTTGGAATTTCTGGTGTTGCAGGTGTTGCAGGTGTGCAGCCCAATACTGGCGCGGGTTTCGCTGCAACACCACCCCTTGTGCCTGGTGTTGCAGGTGTCGCAGACGAAGGCTCGCGCAGCCGCTCAAAGAGCCCTTTCAGCACGCCCAAGCTCATGCAGCACCGCCCAGTTTGCTTGGATTGATGATGTAGACGCGAACCGGGATGCCACCCAGGCGTAGCGAGTGCGAGCGCTTGTCGCTGGACTGTGGAACTTCGAGGGCACCGCACTGCTGCAACGCATCCAGGCCCCGCTTGAGGTCGATTCCCTTGAGCGCTTCGCGCATGGCGCAGGTCGTGAACATGTAGCGGCGCTCGCCGCCGTCGCCCCTCCACCAGCCTGCGCGGTCCCGTACCACCACCGTGGCGCTACCATCAGCGGGCTCGAATCGTGAACCCCCGTGGCAATCAATGAAGTCGCGCACGCGTTCTGTCGCCTGCTCGCGTTCCAGGCTGCCAACCATCGGCCCGCACAGGGCCTTCCAGGCTGCAAAGTACTGCGCTGCAGCTTCCGTGGCCTGCCCTTCCTTCCACCCGGTGACGCCGTAGGTCGTGGCCAGTTCGCCCGCCACAGCCAGCAGAGCAAAGCGCGCCGCTGCACGCTTTTCCTGGCCGTCGCTCGCAGCAAACTGCTCCAGCGCCTTCATTGCTTCCAGCGCCTGCGCAATGGCGGTGTCATCGTCGCATGTGATGGCTTCCAGGAATGCCTGCCCCGCGTGGCCGTGATGCGCGGCGCAGGCAGCGCGCAGGGCGTCAGAGAAAGCGGCGCCGCTGGCGTGGCCGTGCAGGTCATCCCAGGCGCCATAGGTGCGATGCGCTGGCACATCCAGCAGACGCACGGACTGCCCCGCCTTGATGCGGTGACCGCCTTCAGCCATCGTCGTTCCAATCGTGCGCTCGCCGCTGGACAACACGCTGCAACGCCAACGCACCACCTGGCGGGCGGCGCCGGTCTTGCTGGCGCGCTGTTTACCACGGCCATTGCCCAGGCTGTAGACGATGGCGCCTACTTCGCGCGGGTCGCATTCGCTGATTTCGTCCAGCGCCAGCAGCGAGTCGTTGAACAAGGCAGCGACACCTTCCATGCCATTGGCGGTGGCCCGCCACGAACGGCGGAAATTGGCGCCGCCCCAAACGCTGCACGCGGCCTCGATTGCGGTGGTCTTGCCCGTGGATGAGTCACCCACCAGGTGCAGGCCACCACTTTCCGCATTGGCGCGCGCGAGCAGCGGACCCGCGAAGGCGCCGCACAAGGCCAAGGTCAAGAGCGGATTGCCAATTGCCAGCGCTGCAACCTGCTCGCGCCAACCTTCGAGCGTGCCGCCGGTCGTGTATTCCTCGCTGGCCCTTTCGCCAGATTGGTAGGCCACATCGGCAGCAGCCGGGCCAATTACTGCATTCGGCAGGACGAAAACTTTCTCCGATGCCCAGCCGGTTTGCAGCACGCAGCGGATGCGCTTTTGCGGCGCACCGTCTTGCAGGTACTGCGCCAACAGCCGGTGGGCGCCCGGGTCAATCTCCACGCCCATCGCCAGCAACTCGCCGCGCAAATCGCTGCCGTCTGCGCGCAGCAGTTCCATGGGCATTGCCCAGGTGCGCCACTCGCCCAGCGTCGTGCGAAAGCGCAGCAGGCGACCAAAGTTGCTGCCGTGCGCATCGGTCGTGACGGCCTCGACGCGTAGGGGACTGCACACCCATTCTTGGGTGGGTGTGGGGCCAGCGCCGCCACGGCTCGCGCGCATCCCGAAATGCCAGACGCCTGCGCGAAGCGGGCGCCCTTCGTGTTCGGCTGCTTCATCCAACACATGGAAGAATGGCCGAACCTTGTCAGTCGGTTCGGGCGAGTCCTGCTTGGGTGCAACACCCGCAACACCACCAGAATCGGCAAGTGTTGCACCCGAACCTGCATGGCTATTGGCCTGCACACCTGCAACACCTGCAACACCGCAAGGCAGGACGGGCGGGTTGTTGGCAATGTCGGCGTCCAGTGCAGCCAGCACCGCCGTGTCTTGTGCGGCCATCATGCGAACAGCTCCGCAATGCGGATAAAGCGTTGGGCGGCGAGCAGAAGGCGGGCCTGGTCGGCGTCGGTGAGTGGCACGCCGTTGGCAACGTTGCCTGCGGCCACCGCCGCCAGCATGATTTCAGGGTTCATCGCCTGCAAGGCGGCACGCGCGCTCAGAGGCGTGGGCTTCAGCGGGCGGATGGGCTGGCCCTCCACCCAGGCGCCCAGTGCACGGCAGGCGGCCTTGAAGTCGTAGCCGTCAGCGGCCATCGAGTAGGCCACCACATCGCCGCCGCGTGCGCCGCAGCCTGCCATGCAAATGAAGGCGCCCGTGTCGATGTTGATGCGCATGGAATCAGAGCCGCCGTGAAATTCGCAGCAGGTCGTGCGCCACTTGCCACGGCCCAACAACTTCAGGCCGCGCGCGTCGTAGAAGGCCACCGGATCAGGCAGCTTGGAACGGTCGAAGCCCATCGTGCGCCAGGGCTTGAAGGTGCCTGTTTTTTGGGCAGTAGAATGGTCGGTGCAATCGTGATTCTGTTGGGCCGTCGCGGGTGTGACCAGCACCCCTGCGGCTTCGTCTTGTGGGGTCATGGTGCCGCCCCGCTAGACCTGGTCCGCCGCCACCAGGTTCGCCACCAACGCCTGCAACTTCTCTGCGCGGCGGGCGCGCTCGGCATGCAGGTGGCGGACCAAGGCACGAATGCCGTCAGCGTGCATGCCCGCGACGCGCGCGGTCGCGATGGCCTCGATTTCATCATGGGGCCAGGCCACGGCGCGCGGGCCGATCTTCACACCCTGGGTGCAAAGGCCGTCCGCAATGTCGTTGTAGATGGAAGTGTTCGAGCGGGGGCCCAATTCCGCTTTGACTTCTGGCAATCGAAGAAGGCGCATCCTTGAACTCCGTGATGGGCTTTGGGCCCTGTTGCAACGGAGCGATTGCACGCCCACCAGGCGCACGAAAAATGCCAAGCTCAGGTTGCGATTTTTTGTGCTCCGCGCATGAGCCGTGACATTTCATTGAGGACGCCACGCATGGTCTTGGCACGGGACGCGCGTCGGCCATCGTCCAGCAGCACCGCCGCGAGCGCTTGCTCGCGGGTGATCCGGCGGCGCGGCGATTGTGCGCGCAGGGCCAGCAGCTTGATGACGGCGCGCTCGGCGATCGGCGTGGCCTTCGAGCCTGACGGGCGCCCCCGCTTGCGGGGCACGGGCCAGTCCAGAAGATTGGTGATTGCCTGGGGTGGTTGCCCCTTGGCGCGCCGAAGCTTTGATTGCAGCGCAGCCAACTGTGCCCGGGCCTGCTGGAGATCGCGCTCGCGCGCTTGAATTTGGGCCTCTGCCTGGCGCTCCCGCAGTTCGGCGTATTCGCGCCACTGGACCCCGTTCCACTTCTCGCGTGGCACCTCGGTGAGCCATTCGGGATCAAGCAGGCCGGGCTCAGGTGGCCACACCAGTGGGCGCGGCAGGTCCAGCCCGAGGTTCACGGGCGCGAGTGGTACCGCGCTAGTAGCATCGTGAGCAGCCATATCACGAACCGTCCTTTCGTGAGATTGGTCAGCCGACCTGGGTGCTGAATACACCTGGGTCGGCGCCGCTTCATTATGGCGACGGCGATGTCAGCGGCAGTTGCTTCACGCCCGCTTGCTGCGCTTGCTGGCCAGGCCGACCACGTTGTCACCCGCAGGCGTGCCGATGCAGGTGTCGGCCACGTAGGCATTCCACTGGCGCAGCGCGGCTGCCTTGGCAGCCAAGTGCTGCCCCTTGTCGTAGTGGCGGTCCTGGACACCGGTCAGACCGTGGCTGAGCAGTTGAGCGCGCACATCCTTGCTGATTCGCAACTCACCGGCCATCATGGTTTCAATCGTGCGGCGGATGTCGCCAGCGCGAAACGGTTGGGTGGCGTGGTTGTTGGCCAGCATGGCGTCGCTGATTTCGCGCACGACCGTCGAGAGCGATTCAGGCACCACCACGGCGCCGCTGGCGCTTGCAAAGATTTCATCGGGCTCCTCTGCGGGCAGCTCGCCGGTCGTTGCATCGTCGTCTTCTCGCGTGGGGCGCAGCGCCGCGATGGCCGTGAGGACTTCCGAGATTTCGGGCGTCATAGGCAGGACATGGGCACGCGCATGCGTGCGCTTGCCCTTGGGGTCGAAGAGCGTGAGCGTGTCGGGGCCGATGTTGGCGTGCCTGAGCCGCAGGAGTTGCTGAAGGCGCTGGCCACCGGTGGCAACCTGGAGTTGGAGCACCAGCCTAGGCAGGGTGCTGGGCGCCACGGCCAGATACGCCAGGAAGTGGCGAAACTCGTCCGTGGACAAGACGCGCTCACCAGCCTTGTTGAAGCTGCTGGCCATCTTCTTGACCGGCACTGCCGATGCCGCATTGGAGACAACGCCAAACCCGGCAGCCGCGCTGGGTGACATCGGGTCGAGGCTCGCGCCAAGGGCCAGGGCAAAAGCGGCGGCCATGTAGCTGCGCAGCTTCACGGCAGTGCGGCCTTTCTTGTTGGGCACGTCCGGGCCCACCAGGCGCGTCAGGATGCGCGAGATGTGTTCCGGGCTGATCGAAGCGCCGGGAAGTGCCCAGAGGTCGGGGAAGGGCGTCTGGACGTGATTCTTGAAGATGTTTCCAGCGTCATAGGCGCTATCGGCCTTGTCGCGTTGCTTGAGCGATGCCACATAGGCATCGAGCATGGCGCCGAAGGTCTTTTGCGCTGCTTCGCGTGATTGGGCCAGCACCGTGGCCTGTTCGATTCGCCGGGCCTCGCGTTCAAGTTCGCGCTTGGCGAGTGGGTTTTCACCATTCTTGATGAGGTCTTGCAGGCGCCGGGCTTCGTCGCGCGCCTGCTTCATGGTCAGTGCGCCTGGCGCATCCGTGGCGCTGTAGCGGCCCAGCGACTGGCGCGCTGTCTTGGCTTCGCGCGACCACTCGAACAGCCATTCGATGACCGTGCCGGTGGTGGTGGCGCGGCGCCGAATCTTGAGGCTTCCCAGGCCCGGACGGATAGCGCCATCAGCCAGCGTCTGGCCCGCGCGCAAGCCAGCAATCGCGGTGACGGTGAGCGCCTTGGGCGCCTTGCGAAGCACCTGAAAAGCGCCATTCTTGTCACGATCCATGTCACGATCCAAAGTTGGTTTTTCTTGTTTTTGATTGTATGCCCTTGGAAGGTCAAAGTCAGTAACCTATTGATTTATAAAGAGGTATTTGATTGTCGATGGATTTCCTTGGAAGACAGTCCAACGGACTGTTAATCCGTAGGTCCCTGGTTCGAGCCCAGGTCGGGGAGCCAAAATAAAACCCTCGCGGTTCCTGAATGCCTCGCTGCCAAGTTGGTAGCGGGGCATTTCCTTTTGGGCAGTTTATTTGGCACTGCCAAATATCCCGTGCCAGGAACGCAGCCGATTCAGGCAACTTCCACCATATTCGGCTGGGCCGTCTGCTGCCAACGAGCCTTGATGTAGATCTCCGTGGTGGTCTTGCTCTTGTGGCCGCACGGCAACTGGATCTGCTCAATCGGCACGCCGTCTGCACCTCGATCGGTGGCAGCTCGTTCCCCTTTTGTGGAATGGCGCCTAGTACTAAAAGCTGACATCGTGGCAGCGCCAACTGCAGGTTCGCATACAGGATCTGCCGAGGGCGAACTTTGGTGACCACGCGTGACAGCCGCACCAGCTGTCGATTGCTTCCGTCCTGGCGTCAGCGTTCCGCGCAGGCGCGGCAAATTGAAGGCGGGTGTCATGACGGAAGTCCACGAGGAGACAAGCATGAAGAAGCGGTATTGGCTGACGCCGGTCGTAGTGGCCCTGAGTGTTTGCGCCGGAACGGCCCTGGCTGCGCAACTCGAGAATCTGAGTGGGCAGTCTTGCGGGGACTACACGGGCACCTGGCACTTCGTCAACAACCAGACGGGAGGCGCCGCCGCCGGTTTGCTCAATGCGACCTGGTCATCGGGGAACGCCTGCAGCGTCAGTCCCTCGAAGGTGCTCTCGAGCACCCAGCACTTCTATTGCACGGGTGCCGGCGCGCTGCTCAGTGCCTCGACGAATCTGCCTGGCAGGCTGGTGCTGTCCGACTTCACCTGCGGCGAGGTCAAGGAGTGCGACCCGAAGAAGGAGATCTGCAAGTAGCCGACTTCGATCTCGCGCGCAATCGGAGGGAGAGGAACTCCCTGCGATTTCGCGCGCGCGGATCCGAGCCCCAACGAAGACTTGTCTCTCGTAACCTGGAAAGCCGCGCCGATGAGCACGAACCCCTCCAACTTTCGGTCGGTCGCCGTTGGCTCGCTGGCGGCTGCTTGTGTTGTGGCGCTTGCCAGCAGTGCGCTGGCCCAGACGGTGATTGACCGGCCGCCCAACCTGAAACCTCTGCCCGCCTCGGCCCTCACGCTCGTGCCCGACCCGTCCGGCGGGTCCACATTGCGCTTCAGCACGACAAGCTGGAACAACGGAACCGGGCCGCTTCAACTCGAGGCAGGTCCCGTCGATACGGGGTCGGGCAAGCAGCAAGTCCTTCAGCGTGTGTTCCTGAGCGATGGCACCTCGTTTCTTCGTCTCTCGGGCTACTTCGAGTGGCATCCCGCCCACAATCACTTCCACTTCGACGACTACGCGCTGTACACGCTGCAACCCGTCAACGCGCCAGGCGGCTCGGTGCGAACTGGAAGCAAGATGACCTTCTGCGTGATGGACACCACCAAGATAGACGGATCGCTGCCCGGAGCGCCCGGGCAGGCGGCATTCAGCAACTGCGGCCAGTTCATTCAGGGCATGTCCGTCGGCTGGGGCGACACCTACGGAAGCCATCTTGCCGGACAAGAGATCGACTTCACGGACAACGCGGATGGCATCTATCAGCTGAAGATCGAGATCGATCCGAAGAAAGTCATCATCGAATCCACGGAGAGCGACAACGTCTCCTGTGTGCTCGTGGACATCAGGAAACCGAGTACGGTCGCCGTGCTGGACAGCAGCGGAAATTGTTCAACGGCGGTGTCGATCACGCCGAACACGGCACGGGCCGGAACGACCGTTCAGGTCACCATCGCGGGCTATGGATTCAGCGACGGCATGACGGTGGCCTTCGAGGGCGGCAATGGTCCGCGGCCGATCGCCAGCAACGTCCGCCTGGCCAGCGATACCTCGACGCTCGACATGATCACTGCGACGGTGACGGTGCCGAACAAGAAACATGGTGGCCGCAACCCGGTATGGGATGTCCGGGTCGGTTCGGGTGGCGTGTTGGTCAAGTCATTTACCGTCACGCAGTAAGGCCTGGCAACGGCGGGTGCGCAAGGCGAATCTGCGAACGAGGTGTCGCGGTAACTGCATCCTCAGATGCGGCTCGAGGCCGCGGGACTCGGACGCAGCGCCACCAAGGCGCGTCGGCGCACCCCGAGTTTGGAAAACACGCTTTGCAGGTGCTTCTTGACCGTGTCTTCCATGACGCCCAATTGATTGGCGATTTCCTTGTTGGTGTACCCACAGCGCAGCAGCGCGACGATTTGCTGCTGGCGCTGCGTGAGCGTGGTGGCGTTGCTCGCCGAGTCGAGTGGCTTGACTGCGACAATGCTGGGGGAAGCCGGCAGCAGGTCGGCAATTGCGTCCGCCAATGCGGCGCGGGACAACCAGAGTTCGCCTCGGCTGACTGCACGGATGGACTCGAGGCCGACCTCGGGCAGGCAGCTGGTGAGCAGGAAACCATGGAAGCGATAGCGCAAGACGTCGACGACCAGTCCATCGCAGAGCTCGTCCCACAGCAGAAGCACGCGTGTATTCGCAGAGAATGCGTGCATCGTTTGAATGGATCCGCCATCCAGGCGGTCTAGCATGGCCCTGTCGAGCAGCAGGACAGCTGGCGACTTCTGCTCAATGCTGTGGCCCAGCCGCGCTGGATCAGTGAGCGGCTCGGCATGAAATTCGGGCGCCTGCTTCAACCTCGCCATCCATTCCAGAAGCAAGGCTTGGCGGTCTGACGCGATCAGGACCGTGATCGGACCGGCGGCTTTGCCATCCAACAGCCGATGGTCGATCTCCACACGAGGTAGCTCAGGCGTGCTGCATTCTTCTGCGTTCATCGTGTCCCTCTCTCCGTCATTCAAATTGCTCGGGTGGGTTTTGTCGTCTGTCGCAGACCTCGACCTCGATTGACCATGCGGGTCCATGCCATGGAGACGAGGCTACGCCGTAAGTCCCCGTCGCTCCATAGGCGCTTTGTCATACGACGCATAGGTGCTGTGTACCAGGCACCCGTTGCCAGGAGCCCCTTGCGGCCCGTCGCCCTCGTTGCCCCCGAGTTGCGCGCTGTTCCCCTTTCGTGGAATGGCGCCCAGTACCAAAAGCTGACACCTTGGCGATGCCCCATGACGGAAGTCCACCAGGAGGCAAGCATGAAGAACACCAGGGACACCGTCGCGGTGCTTGGACAGCGTGAGACGCGCCTGGCGCTCGCAGGTCTTTGCCTGGCCGCCCTGTCCGCAACCGCGGGTGCACCGCTGTTGGCAGCGCCAGCACAGAGGTCGCCCACTGCCGAAGCCGACCGGGTCGGCCAATCAGCCGGCGTCGACGTCGATATCCAGGCCAACGAGGCTGACTTGGCAAGCCATGGCGGCGCGCTCTACAGCCCTTTCAGCACCGCCGTTGAAACGGCTGGGGTAACGCCTCAAGCCCACGCGATGCCGACGCGACAAAGCACGGACGAAGGACCGCCCGACCTCGTGACGGCGGCAGTCACCGCGTTCGTTGCTGCTGGGTTCCTCGTTGTTCTGGTTCGCGTCCTGACTGCGAGTTAGGGGTTAACGCGGAAACTGCAAAGGGCGAGTTCTGCGTGCCTGGCCAGGCATGCCTCCTGCTTCACCTGCCTGCGGGCTTCCCCCATGCAAAGACGCGCCGCCCTGTCGTAGGGTCGGCCACCGCACACCAACGAGGAGTTCTCGACATGACGATGAAGTTCAGGCAATTGGCAGCAGGTGCCCTGGTTTCCGTGATGGCATTGGCCGGCGTTTCGTCGGCGCAGGCGCAGCAGTTCTTTCGCATCGGCACCGGCGGCACCGCCGGAACCTACTACCCGGTGGGCGGGATGATCGCCAACGCGGTGTCGCAGCCGGGCAAGATCGTGGTGACGGCGCAAGCCAGCAACGGCTCGCTGGCCAACGTGAATGCCATCGCCGGCGGCGCCATGGAGTCGGGCTTTTCGCAAGCCGACGTGGCGACTTGGGCCTTCACCGGCACCGGCCCCTACGAGGGCAAGCCCAAGGTGGCCGAGCTGCGCATGATCGCCAACCTGTACCCGGAAAGCATCCACCTGGTGGCCAAGAAGGGCACCGGCATCAAGACCGTGGCAGACCTCAAGGGCAAGCGCGTGGCGCTGGACGAGCCGGGCTCGGGCACGCTGATCAACGCTCGCATGGTGCTGGCCGCCTATGGCGTGAAGGAGGGCGACATCAAGCCCGAATACATCAAACCCAACCAGGCTGGCGACAAGCTCAAGGACGGTGCGCTCGACGCTTTCTTCTTCGTCGGCGGCGCGCCGGCTGGCGCCATCGCCGAGCTGGCGTCCAGCGGCGCGGGCATCGAGCTGGTGCCGCTGGCTGGGCCCGAGGCCGACGCGCTGCGCGCCAAGAACCCGTACTTCGCGGCCGACACCATCCCCGCCAACACCTACAAGGACGTGGCCGCGGCGCAGACCCTGGCGGTGGGCGCCCAGTGGGTGACCAGCGCCAAGGCCGACACCGAGGTGGTCTATCAGATCACCAAGGCGCTGTATGGCCAGGCGGCGCAGACGGCACTGGCGGCCGGCCACGCCAAGGGCAAGCTCATCACCAAGGAAAACGCGGTGCGCGGCGTCGGCATTCCCTACCACCCGGGTGCTGAGAAGTTCTACAAGGAAGCGGGCCTGCTGAAGTGACCGCCGCTGCCGCCGCTGCAGTAGCCGGTGCGGCTCTTCCCGACGACAAGACGCTGCAGGAGCTGGAAGAGAAGTTCGATCCCGAGATGCGGTTCCGCCCCACGGTGCCGCCGGCCACGCAGATCATCAAGTGGCTTCTGATCGCGCTGTCCTGCTTTCATTACTACACGGCGGGCTTCGGCCTGCTGCAGGAGATCACCCACCGCGGGGTGCACCTGGCCTTCGTGCTGGGGCTGATCTTCCTGGTGTTCTCGGCCAGCAAGAAGGGGCAGCAGGCATCGACGGTGGCCAACCGCTGGTGGAGCCCGGGCGGCGTGCCGCTGGTCGACTGGCTGCTGGGGCTGGCCTGCGCCGCCAGCGTGCTCTACATCCCGATGGTGTTTTCCGACCTGGCCTTTCGGGTGGGCAACCCCAGTTTCACGGACGTGCTGTTCGGCTCGATCCTGATGATCACCTTGCTGGAGGCCACGCGGCGCAGCATGGGCTGGCCGCTGCCTCTGATCGCCATCGGCTTTTCCATCTACGCCATGGCCGGGCCGTATTTCCCGGGCCTGCTCAAGCATGCCGGCGCCAGCTGGTCGCAGCTGGTGAACCACCAATACCTCACCAGCCAGGGCATCTACGGCGTGGCGGTGGGCGTGGTGGCGACCTACGTTTTTCACTTCGTGCTGTTCGGCGTGATGGCCACGCGCATCGGGCTGGGCCAGCTGTTCCTGGACATCGCCTCCAGCGTCGCCGGGCGCTTTGCCGGCGGGCCGGCCAAGGTCAGCGTGTTCGGCTCGGCCATGTTCGGCATGCTCAGCGGCTCTTCGGTGGCCAATGCGGTCACGGTGGGCTCGCTGACCATCCCGGCAATGATCCGCGTGGGCTACAAGCGCGAATTCGCGGGCGCGGTCGAAGCCGCATCGTCCACCGGCGGGCAGATCACGCCGCCGGTGCTGGGGGCGGCGGCCTTCCTGATGATCGAGTTCCTCAACGTGCCCTACCAGACCATCATCGCCGCGGCAGTGGTGCCGGCGTTCATGCACTTCTTCGGCGTCTTCATGCAGGTGCATTTCGAGGCCAAGCGCGACGGCCTGCGTGGCCTGACCGAGGCCGAACTGCCCCGCTTGCGCGAGTCGCTGCGGGAGCGCTGGCCCACCTTGATCCCGCTGGTCCTCCTGATCGGCATCCTGGTGACCGGACGCACGCCCTATCTGGCGGCTTTCACCGGCATCACCTCCTGCCTGATCGTCGGCCTGAGCGTGCAGACCCGCGGCAACCGCATCGCCAACTGGGCATTGCTGGCCGTGCTGCATGGGCTCTTGGTGCTGCTGACCTTTGTCGACTGGGGTGCGCAGACCGACACCATCCGCCTCGCCCTGTTCATCGCCGGCGCACTGGTGCTGTGGGGCGCGCGGAGCCTGGCCGGCCTGCGCGGCCGCATGCCGCTGTCGGTGGTGCCCGAGGCGCTGGAAACCGGCGCCAAGTACGCGCTGGCAGTGGGCGCGGCAGCGGCCACCGTGGGACTGGTGATCGGCGTGGTGACGCTCACGGGCGTCGGCTTCAAGGTCAGCTACATCATCACCAATGCCGCGCAGGTGCTGGCGCAGGGCATGGCAGCCGTGGTGCCGGCCTGGCTGGCTTCGGTGCAGGGCATGACGCTGTTTTCGGCGCTGTTGATGACGGGCGCGGTCTGCATCCTGATGGGCTGCGGCATTCCCACCACGGCCAACTACATCATCATGGTGACGGTGGCGGCGCCGACCCTGGTGATGATGGGCGTGGAGCCGCTGGTGGCGCACTTCTTCGTCTTCTATTACGGGGTGCTGGCCGACATCACGCCGCCGGTGGCGCTGGCCGCCTACGCGGCCGCCGGCATGGCGGGGGGCGATCCTTTTCGCACCGGCAACACCGCCTTCCGGCTGGGGCTGGGCAAGGTGCTGGTGCCCTTCGTCTTCGTCTTCTCGCCCAGCCTGCTGCTGGTGACCAAGGGCTTCAACTGGGGCGACTTCGTGGTCACCTTTGTTGGCTGCGTGCTCGGCATCACCGCGCTGGCCGCTGCGTTGAGCCGCTACTTCCTGGTGGCGATGCGGCCCTGGGAACGGCTGCTGTGCGTGGTCGCTGCGGTGTTGCTGATTGCGCCGGGCCTGGGCATCACGCTGGCCGGCATGGTGCTGGTCGCGCCCGTGGTCTGGCGCCAGTGGGTGCGTTGGCGCGCCGAGCACTCGGCCATGGCGCCGGCCTGAATGCCGGCACGGAATGTTAGCGGCGCTGCTGTGCGATTGATCACGGATTAGCTCGAAAGTACGCCGCTCACGACGAGGCCGGCTGAACTTTTGCGGGAGACATCTGCTCAACCGAGGGGTCGCCGCCAGCTTGCGTATGCAGGCAGCTTCGCGCGCGGCGTTCATCCCCTGCCAGACCACGTATTGAATCTTCGCCGCGGCGCCTAGAATCGCCCGGCGATTGCAAGGCGTCTCGTCGTTGCCCATGGTGACGCTCACAGGGGGATTTGGGGCACATCTCGACAGGAGCGAGGGAACATGCACAGCACAGTCATCGTCGACGATCATCCGGCCATTCGGCTGGCGGTTCGATCGGTCCTGGAAACCAGCGGCTCGTTCAAGATCGTCGGTGAAGCCGACAGCGGGCCCGCGGCCCTCACCACCATCCGGGAGCATCAGCCCGCACTGGTGATTCTCGATCTCGACCTGCCGAAGATGAACGGCCTGGAACTCATCGAGCGCGTCAAGACTTCCAACCCGGAAATCAAGCTGCTGGTGCTCTCGGCCCAGCAAGAGTGCATCTTCGCCACGCGCGCGCTGCATGCCGGCGCCAACGGCTTCCTGAGCAAGTCCGAGGGCATGAGCGCCATCGTGCAGGCGGCCCAGTCGGTGCTGGCCGGCTACGGCGTGTTCCCGAGTTCGGCACTGGGCGCCTTGTCGAGCAGGGCGGGCGCCGGTCCGGCCGAGCTGATCAAGACCTTGTCGGACCGCGAGCTCACCGTGCTGCAGCTGCTGGCGCGCGGCATGGGCAACAAGGAGATCGGCGAGGCGCTCCTGATCAGCAACAAGACGGTGAGCAGCTACAAGACGCGCCTGTTCGAGAAGCTGAACATTTCCACGCTGGTGGAACTGGTGGACTTCGCACGTGCCAACAACCTTGTCACCTAAGGAGCCGGCTCTTCTTCCGCGCTGCCATGCCTGACGTTCGGGCCGGCTTGTGGCAATGGTCGCGGGCTTTGCTGCTGGCGGCCTGCGCGCTGCTGCCTCTGGCGGGGCAGGGCGAGCAGACACCGCCGCCGGCGACGAACGCGCCGCGGCTGGTGGGCTTCACCAACATCCCGAAGCTCGCGATGGCGCTCAACGAGCAGGAGCGCGCCTGGCTGGACCGGCGGCGCGTGATCGGCGTCGGCGTGGTGGCCAATGACTACGTGCCCTTCGACCTGATCGGACTCAACAGCGAGTACGAGGGCGTGTCGGCCGACTACCTGGACGCGGTGACCATGGCCTTGGGCGTGCAGACCCGCATCGAGGTCTTCGTCAACCGGCAGGAGGCGCTGCAGGCGCTGCGAGAGGGCCGGGTCGACATCGTGCCCACGATGCGCGCCAACACCCCCATGCAGGGCGTGGCGCTGTCGCAGCCTTACTTCGCGCTGCGGCCGGTGGAGGTGACGTCGGGCACCAGGCGCATCCTGCGCACCGGCCTCATCACCGTGGGCTACGTCGACGGCCATGTGTCGCTGGAGGCGCTGCGCCGCGCCTATCCGCAGGCGCAGCTCATGCCCCAAAGCAGCGCCTTTCTGGGCGTGGCCGCCATGTCGTCCGGCCAGCTCGACGCCTTCGTGGACCTGCACTCCACGACGGGCTACCTGATCGACCACTACCAGCTCACCAACCTGCGCCTGGCCACCTTCGCGGACACCGACCCGGGCGGGATGCACTTTGCTTTTCGCCGCGACGACGCCATGCTGGCCCTGCTCGTGGACCGGGCGCTCGAAGCCCTGCCGCGGCGGGTGCATACGGACGTGCGGGCGCGCTGGTCGCCCAGCGTCGAGACCGGCTACCTGCTCGAGCGCGTCAACTTCACCGAGGCCGAGCTCCAGTGGATGGCCGAGCACCCGGTGGTGCGCTGGGCGCCGG
The DNA here is from genome assembly GCF_052871435.1 of Variovorax sp. LARHSF232. Classification (NCBI taxonomy): domain Bacteria; kingdom Pseudomonadati; phylum Pseudomonadota; class Betaproteobacteria; order Burkholderiales; family Comamonadaceae; genus Variovorax; species Variovorax sp. LARHSF232. The sequence goes on from NZ_JBIXJS010000004.1 coordinate 104,675, forward strand.
TCAATGACTTCATGCCTTTCATGTTCGTCGATCACCGTGGCCGCTACGCCGGCCTGTCGCTGCAGGTCATGGACAAGATCGAAAGCGAGACCGGCCTGCGCTTCGAGCCGGCCAAGGCCGGTGACGGCGGAAGGGCGGCGGACATCCTGCCCGCCGTCATGCGCGGCCAGCCGCTGCCGGCGGGCATGCGCCTGTCGGAGCCGTATTTCCGCGACCACTGGGTGATCGTCTGCCGCATCGGCGACCCTCACCTGCGGCAGCTGTCGGACTTGGCCGGCCATCGCATCGCCTACTTTGCGCCCAATGCGGTGGCCGAACTGATCAAGCAGGCGGTGCCCAGCGTCACCCTGGTGCCGGCCGACTCGGTGGCGGCCACCTACGAGCTCGTGGCCGCCGGCCAGGCCGATGTGACCATCGGCAACATCGACAGCGCCAACTACATCGTGCGCCAGTTCTTTCCCCAGCGGCTGAAGGTCGCCGGCTCGGTCGACGACGCGCCGGTGGACATCAGTTTCGCGGTGCGCGGCGACCGGCCGGAGCTGCAGGCCATCATCGACAAGACCCTGGCCAGCATCCCGGCCGAAGAAATGCGCCGGGTGCGCGCCAACGGCATGTTCTTCAGCCGACCCGCGGCCGACTGGGCGGGCTATGTGCGCTGGTTGTCCATCGGCGGCGGCGCGCTGCTGCTGTGCCTGGCCTTGTTCGCGCTGTGGAACCGCTCGCTCAAGAAGGAAGTGACACGCCGGCTGGCGGTGGAGGCGGAACTGCGCGAACCAGTTGCACTTCCAGCGCGCCATGCTCGAAGGCATGCCGCACGCGGTGGGGGTGCGCGACGCGCAGGCGCGGCTGATGTACTGCAATGCCGCCTACGAGCGGCTGTTCGGCGTGCCGCGGCAGGCGGTGACCGGCAAGACGCTGCTCGAGTCCCCCCTGCGCGGCGAGAACAGACCCGTGGTGCGCGCCATCCACGAGCGCTACCTGCAACTGGTCGCCGACGGCAGCGTCCTCAACGAGGACCTGGATCTGAACATGGCCGGCCATTGGCGCCGCATCCTGCATTGGGCCGCGCCGATCTCGCTGCGTGCCGGCGCCGAACGGGTGGCCTTCGTAAGCGGCGCGGTCGACATGACCGAGCGCCATCATCTGGTCGAGCTGATCAAGTCGGCGCGTGCCAAGGCGGAGGCGGCGAACCGCGCCAAGTCGAACTTCCTGGCCACCATGAGCCACGAGATCCGCACGCCGATGAACGCGGTGATGGGTGTGCTCGAGCTGCTGGTGCGCGAGGGGCGGCTGACGGCGCAGGACCGCGAATCGACCGAGCTGGCGCGCAATTCGGCGCGCAGCCTGCTGAGCCTGATCGACGACATCCTGGACATTTCCAAGATCGAGGCCGGCGGCCTGGAGGTGGTGCCGCGCCCTGCGCAGGTCGCGCCCATCGTGCACGAGGTGGCCAACGTGTTCCAGAGCCTGGCGCGCCAGCGCGGCCTTGTCATCACCGTTCACATCGACGAGCGGCTGGCGCGCTGGCATGCCGTCGATGCGACGCGCTTCAAGCAGATCGTCAACAACCTGGTGAGCAACGCCATCAAGTACACCGACCAGGGCGGCGTCACCATCGAACTGGGCAGCCAGGGGGTGAGCAACGACGTCGAGTCCGTGCTGCTGGAAGTGCGCGACAGCGGCATCGGCATCGCGCCGGAGGACGTCAACAACCTGTTCAAGCCCTTCTTCCAGGCCGAGGCGGCGGGTCCGCGCACCATCGGTGGCACCGGGCTGGGGTTGCCCATCGTGCAGCGCCTGTGCATGCGCATGGGCGGCGACATCTCGGTGACCAGCCAGTGCGGCGTGGGCACCAGCATCAGCGTTGCGTTGCGTCTTCTGGTGCTGCCGGCGCCCGAGATGGAAGAGGCCACGGACGATGAGCCGCCGGCGCCCGTCGTGCCGCAGGCCGAGCGCGGCCGCTTCCAGATCCTGGTGGTGGATGACCATCCGGCCAATCGCCTGCTGCTGCAGCGGCAGTTGGACTTCCTGGGCTATCGCAACGCCGTGGCGCCGGACGGACAGGAGGCACTGGCGCTGTGGCGCGAAGGGAATTTCGATGCCGTCATCACCGATTGCTCGATGCCGGTGATGGACGGCTACGCGCTCACGGCCGCGATCCGCGCCATCGAGCGCGAGCAGCAGCTGCCGCATTGCCCGGTGCTGGGCTGGACCGCGCACGTGCAGGAGCATGAGCGGCGCAAGGCGCTGGATGTGGGCATGGACGAGTGCCTGCTGAAGCCGCTCAGCGTCGATGCGCTGTTGGAGGCGCTGCGCCGGCACCTGCCGGACCATGCAGAACCTGCCACGGACAGCGCTGCGCAGCCGCTGCAACAGGCGCAGGGGGCGGCCTTCGACCTGGCTTCCCTGAAGGATTTTTCGGGCGGCGATGCCAAGATCGAGGCCAGCTTTCTGGAAGCCATGCTGCGCACCAACATGGGCGACCTGGAAGAGCTGGACAGCCTGATGCGTTCAGGCATGCGGGACCAGCTGGCGTCCTGCGCGCACAAGATCAAGGGCGCCGCGCGCATCGTCCGGGCCGGTCGGGTGGTGCGCGATTGCGAAGCGCTCGAGGCGGCCAGCCAAGCGGCCGATGACGCCGCGGTGGCGGACGCCATGGCGGCCTTGCAGCACAGCCTGGGCGAGTTCAACGCGGCGATGTCGCGCCAGCTTCAGGTCTATGCCTCGCTGGCACACTAGGGCCAGTTCAAAGCAAAGAACAGGCCCCTCATGTACCTGCCGCCGCAATTCAACGAGAAGGACCGCGCCGTCGCCATCGAGCTGATGCGCGCCAATGCCTTCGCCAGCCTCATCACGACCGACGACGAAGGGCATTGCACGGTGCAGGCCCGCCTGGTCGAGACGCCGCACGAGAAAGACGCATTGCTCAAGCGCCTGATCGGCGAGCACGAGCCGGCCTATGCGCAGCAGTGGCGTGATCTGGGCGAGGAGTTCCAGCACAAGCTCTTGGCCGGCCTGGTCGGCTTCGAGCTTCGCGTGACCGAGCTGCAATGCAAGATCAAGCTCAATCAGCACCGGCCCGAGTCGCACGCGGCCATGCACGCGATCTATGCGGCCGGCTCGCCGGATGAACAGGCGCTGGCCGGCTGGATGCAGCGCCTGGGCATGGCGCCATCCTCGAACGAGGCTTGAAGAAATGATGCGCACATTGGGACTTGTGGGCGTGCTGCTGGCACTGGTGATCGTGGGCTTGCTCGTCAAGAAGCAGCTCGGCGCGGGCATCGCGGTCATGCCGGCCCTGCCTGCCGATGCGGCGGTTGTTGCGCCGGCGCCCGCGCAGAACCCGCGGCAGGTGCAGGAGCAGTTCAGGCAATCGCTGGACGCCGCCATGCAGCAGCCGCGTGCCATGCCCGACGACGCCAAGTGACGACAAGCGGCAAGCCCTTGTTGGGCGACGCACACTGGATGTCGCTCGCCCTCGGCGAAGCGCGTGCCGCCATGGCCGCCGGCGAGGTGCCGGTCGGCGCGGTGCTGGTGAAGGACGGCGCCGTGCTCGCCACGGGGCGCAACGCGCCGGTGGCCGGCCACGACCCCACGGCGCACGCCGAGATCGCCGCACTGCGCGCCGGTGCGCGAGCGCTTTGCAACTACCGGCTGGACGGCTGCGAGCTCTTCGTCACCCTGGAGCCTTGCGCCATGTGCGCCGGCGCCATGCTGCATGCGCGGCTGGCGCGCGTGGTCTTCGGCGCGGCCGATCCAAGGACCGGGGCGGCAGGCTCGGTGGTCGATCTCTTTGCCAAGGCCGAGCTCAATCACCAGACGGCAGTGCAGGGCGGGGTGCTGGCGCTGGAATGCAGCGAGCTGCTGCAAAGCTTCTTCCGCGGCCGGCGCGAGCAGGCGAGGGCGCTGGCGCAGCCGCTGCGCGACGACGCCCTGCGCACGCCCGAGTCCGCGTTCGACGCTTTGCCGGCCTCGCCCTGGCCGGAGCAACAGGTCAGCGAGCTGCCGGCGCTGCAGGGCCTGCGCATGAACTATGTCGACACGGCACCGGAAGCAGCGGGCGGCCTGGCCTGCCTGTGCCTGCATGGCGTCGGCCTGTGGAGCCATCACGAGCGCGTGCTGATCGATGCACTGCTGGCCGCCGGCGTGCCGCGCGTGCTGGCGCCCGACCTGATCGGCTTCGGCAAGAGCGACAAGCCCAAGCGCGAGGCTTTCCACACGCTCGACTGGCATCGCGAGCTGCTGGCGCAGTGGCTGGACCGGCTGGCGATCGAGCGCGTGCTGCTGCTGGTTGCCGAAAGCATGCGTGAGCTGGGCGAGGCCTTGGCGGGCGCGGCGCCGCAGCGCGTGCTGGGCCTGCTCATTGCACACGAAAGCCCCGCGCCGGAACTGGAAGCCGCGCGCCGCGCGCCTTTTCCCGACCGCGGCTACGAGGCCGCCCTGCGCGTGTTCGGCCGGCCGAGAAAGGCGCGCCAGGTTGCGCCGCCAGAGGCGCGGGCGTTGGCCGAGTGCGCAATGGGATACTTCGACGCGAAATGAGCAAGCACATCTACATCTATTCCCCCTCCAGCGCCGTGCGCGACAAGGCCGCCTTCAAGCGCGGTGTGAAGCGCCTGAAGGCGCTGGGCCATGAGGTGGAGGTCGACGAGTCGGCACTGAAGAGCCAGCAACGCTTCGCCGGCGACGACGCCACGCGTCTGGCCGCCATCGGCCGGGCAGCGGCCAGCGGCGCCGACGCGGCGCTGATCTCGCGCGGCGGCTACGGCCTCACGCGCATCCTCGACGCGTTGCCGTACAAGGCCATTGCCAAGGCCATCGAGCGCGGCACCGAATTCATCGGCCTGTCCGACTTCACCGCGCTTCAGTGCGCGCTGCTGGTCAAGACCGGCGCGGTCAGCTGGGCCGGCCCGGCCGTGGGCGAAGACTTCGGCGCTGAAGCCGGCGCCGACGACATCATGGAAGCCTGCTTCGACGATCTGCTGTACGGGCAGGGCGAAGGCACCGGCTGGCGGCTGCCGGCCCGCGACGCGGCGGTGGGCGAGGGCCTGCGCGGCATTCACGGGGCCCCGCTGTGGGGCGGCAACCTTTGCGTGCTGACGGCACTGTTGGGCACGCCTTACTTCCCGGCGGTGGACAAGGGCGTGCTGTTCCTGGAAGACGTCAACGAGCACCCTTACCGCGTCGAACGCATGCTCGACCAGCTGCGCCACGCCGGCGTGCTGGCGCGCCAGAAGGCAGTGGTGCTGGGCCAGTTCACCGGCTACAAGAAGTCGGCGCACGACCGCGGCTTTGGCCTGCCCGGCGTGGTGGAGCGGCTGCGCAGCCTGCTGCCCAAGGTGCCGATCCTCACCGGCCTGCCATTCGGCCATGTGCCGACCAAGGTGCTGCTGCCTTTCGGCGCCAAGGTCGAACTCGCAGCCGACGGCCGCGACATCTTCATGGTTTGGGGACACCGCCACGCCCACGCGCATTGAGCGGCGGGCAGCAGCGCGGAGGGTCAGGACATGCGCCGATGGGCGCGGGGGCCCATCGCGTCGGGCAGGCGGCCCTTGAACATGCTGTTGATCTGCTTCATCTGGCGGCGGGCTGCGCCCTCGCCGTCGAGATCGCTCAGGGCCGTCATCACGTCCTGGCGCAGATACCAGAGCGCTTCCAGGTCACCGGCGAACTGCACGCGCTGTGCGACGCGGGTGACAGCATGGCCGGTGTGCAGGCGCAGCATGTTGAGCATGGCCACGCGAATTTCGCCGGCGCGCCGCTCCTCGGATCGATGAACGCCGCCAAAAGGCGCCAACGGCAAAAGGCGAATGAGCTTGCGCAGAGACACCATGGTGCGAGGAAGTGAGAGGCTGCGAAATAACTTTCGAGAGAGATGCCAACATTAAGGGCCCGGCCTGGGCCAGACAAGCGCGGAAACATTTATTCTTGTTTAAAAACAACATACTTCACACTAGTCCTCATCGACTTTCGCAGGAATGGCAACCTTCGTATTACTTTTTTGTTCTGGCCTCCACGATTTTTCAGGGCACACGGTGAGTCGGCGTTTTTGTTGTGTCAAATCATCGAAACGCACCGTTTCTGCCTCGTTTTGCAAGTGGCCGAAGCGCGGTTCCCCGTTCAATATGTGACTATTTGCCATAATCGACGAGCGATAGCCAGGAAGCATCAATAGAACAGAACATGGGCGTCCATTCCACTGTCGTCTTTGCGGATCTCACGGGCAGTACCCGCGTGTTCGAAGCCATCGGCAACGCGCGGGCCACCGAGACTGTCACGCGCCTGATTCAATGGATCGGCGGCGTGTGCGAAAGCCATGGTGGGCGCGTCGTGAAGTCGCTCGGCGATGGCGCCTTTGCCACCTTTGCCAACGGCGCCGCGGCCACCAAGGCCGTGCTGGAAATGCAGCGCAACCATCACAAGCGGCTGCAGAACTGGCCGGCCCCCTTGCGCATGGAACTGCAGATCGGCGTGGCCAGCGGCGAGGTGGTCGAGGTCGATGGCGACTGCTACGGCGATGCGGTCAACCTGGCCTCGCGCCTGAGCGACCTGGCGGGTCCCAGCCAGATCTGGGCCACCGAGGCGGTGATCGACCAGCTCGGCGGCATCGACGCGCGCTTTCGCAACCTGGGGCCGATCAACATCCGCGGCAAGAACGAGATGCCGGTGGTCTACCGCATCGACTGGCAGGACGACCTGACGGACTTCCTCACCATGCCGGCCACCCTGGTTCAGCCGCAGCGCGTGCCCGACTCCACCTTCGGCCAGATCGAGCTGAGCTGGCTGGACGTGCGCACCTGTTTCCGCGCGGCCGAGCTGCCGATCCACATGGGCCGGGTGGACGAGGCGCAGTTCGTGGTGAACGACCCGCGCGTCTCGCGCCTGCATGCGCGCATCGAGGCGCGCAATGGAAGCTGTGTGCTGGTGGACGTCAGCACCTATGGCACCTGGGTGCGCTTTCACGGCACTGCCGGCGCCAGCGGCGAGATCGCCTTGCGCCGCGAAGAATGCGTGCTGCACGGCAGCGGCGAAATCGGCCTGGGCGCACCGCTCAGCGACTTCAGCGCGCCCACCATTTCCTTCAACACCACCGGCGGCAGTCTCCAGCTCGCGCGCAGCGCCCTGCGCTGAGTTCGCCCCGTGTGTGGCGCGCACCGGTCGGCCTGGCCGAAGAGGCGGCCATGCGCCAGCGGCTCGACGTGCAGCTGCAGGAAAGCCGGGCCGCGCGTTCCGAGATCGAGCGGCTGACCCTGCAGGCGCCTTTCGCAGGCCAGTGGCGCGACGTCGACCCGAACTGGCACGCCGGCCAATGGGCCGGCACCCGGGAATCGCTGGGCGTTCTGTACGACCCTTCGAGTTGGCAAGTCGATGCTTACATCAAGCCCGACGAGGTGCACCGCATCAGCGTCGGCGCCCACGTGCGCTTCTATCCGGAAGGCGACGTGCATCCCATCGAAGGCCGCGTGCTGGCCATCGGCAGCACCCGGGTGGCGCAGCTCGAGCACCCGATGCTGTCATCGCGCCATGGCGGGCCGCTGGCCACCGCCAAGCAGGGCGAAGCGCTGGTGCCCACGCCCGCGCTCTTCCATGTGCTGGTGCAGTTGGACGGGCCGCCGCCGGCACGGCAGGAAGCGCGCGGACAACTGCAGATCGACGGTGCGCGCAGCAGCCTGCTGGTGGAAGGGGCGACGCACGCGCTGGCGGTGCTGCGGCGCGAAAGCGGCTTCTAGAAAAGCAAAGCGAAAACGGGGCGCAGCTCAGTCGCGCTTGCCGGCCAGCGATGGATCGCCGTGACCGATGAAGTACTTCATCGTCAGGCGCTGCGCCAGGTTGCCGAAGGGCGCGTAGAACAGGCCGATGGGGAAGAAGCGATGGCGCTTGAACACCGTGCGCGCATGCGAGAGCTCGCGAAAGCCCTCGATGCCGTGGTAGTTGCCCATGCCCGAGTTGCCGATGCCGCCGAAGGGCGCGTCGTGGTTGATCACGTGCCAGCCCCAGTCGTTGATCGACACGCCGCCCGAGTGGGTCCGTTGCAGCAGCTGCTCGCGCGCCGCCTTGTCGTGGCTGAAGCAGTACAGGGCCAGCGGCCGCGGGCCGGCGTTGATGTGGCCGATGGCATCGTCCACCTTGTCGTAGGCGACGACGGGCAGGATCGGGCCGAAGATCTCTTCCTGCGCGAGGCGCATGTCGGGCGTGAGCCGCGTCACGATGTGCAGCGGCATCTGCCGCTCCTGCGCGCTGCCGCCGCAGCTGATGATGTGGGCGCCCTTGGCCCGGGCGTCTTCCAGCAGGGCCTGGAGGCGCGCATGCTGCCGATCGTTGACCACGGCCGTGTAGTCCTGGTTGCCCTGCGTGCTGGCGCCGTACATCGCGCCGAAGGCCTTGCGCGCCGCCGCCACGAAGGCATCGACCTGGCCGCGCGGCACCAGCGCATAGTCGGGCGACACGCAGATCTGGCCGCCGTTGGTGGCCTTGCCATGGGTGATGCGGGTGGCCGCCTCGGCCACGTCGTAGTCCGGCAGCACCACAGCGGGCGACTTGCCGCCCAGCTCCAGCGTCACCGGCGTCAGGTTCTGCGCGGCGGTGCGCATCACGATGCGGCCGACCGCGGGCGAGCCGGTGAACACGATGTGGTTGAAGGGCAGGGCGGTGAAGGCGTTCGGGTCTTCCAGCTCTTCGCCGACCAGCGCGACCTCGTCCTCGGCAAAGGCCTCGGCCAGCATGCGGCGCAGCACGGCGTTGGTCTTGGGCGTGACCTCGGGCATCTTCAGCATGACCCGGTTGCCCGCAGCCAGTGCCGCCGCCATCGGGCCGAGCGAGAGGTAGAGCGGGAAGTTCCACGGCGTGATCACGCCGACCACGCCCTTGGGCTGGTAGCGAACCTGCAGGCTGTTCGACAGGAAGAGCAATTCGGTGGCACGGCGGCTGGGCTTCATCCAGCGCTTGAGGTGCGACAGCGCATGATTGATTTCCAGCGTGCTGCCCAGCACGTCCAGCATCTTCGATTCGGCCAACGAGCGAAAGCCGAAGTCCTGGCTCATGGCGTCGGCCAGCAGGTCCTGGTAGCGATGCAGTTGCTTCTTCAAGGCGCGCAGCTTGGCGCGGCGTTCGTCGAGCGTCGGGAAGGGGTGCGCGGCGAAAGCGCGCTGCTGGGCGTCGAACAGCGCGGCGATGCGCAGGCTGGCGTCGGTTTCGGGGCGGGCGAGGCGGTCGTTCATGGCGTGTCTCCGGTTCTTGGGCGCGCGAGGGCGCAGGCTGCCCGGATGATCGGGGAGAGCGTGGTCGCCGCAAAGGTTCGATGCGGTCAACAGGCAGGTGCAAATCTGCCAAATCAGGGCGTCGAACTCATAATCGGCGGATGCACGCGTCAGAAAACGGTTTTGTCGGCAGCTATGGCGGCGATCTCGATGCGCCCATCCACAGCATGCTGGGCCTGGGGCCGCTGTTCGCCGAAATGGCCGACCAGGGCGTCGCGCCTGACGTCCTGCTGCAGGGAACCGGCCTGCTGCCGGCGCAGCTGGTCGACCCGCAGGCGCACATGTCGCACCGGCAGAAGATCACCATCTTCCGCAACGTGCTGCGCCTGTCGCGTGTGCCCGACGTGGCGCTGCGGGCGGGCTCGCGCCAGCGCCTGAGCGACTTCGGCGTCTTCGGCTATGCGCTGGTCAGCAGCGCCACCTTCGGCGAAGCGATCCGGCTGGGCATGAAGCATGTGCGGCTGGCCGGCCCGGTGCTGGAAAAGCGCTGGCGCATCGAAGGCGACATCGGCATCTTCGAGGGTCACGACGTCCTGGCACTGGGCGAGGTGCTTCCGCTCGCCACCGAGTTCTGGTTTGCCTCCATCCACAAGTTGTGTACGTGCGTGCTCGAGGCGCCGATGCCCACGCGCCGGCTGCTGCTGCCCTACGCGCGGCCGTCCTATGCCGAGAGCTATGAGCAGACTTTCGGTTGCGCGGTGCAGTTCGATGCCGGCGTGATGGAACTGCACTTCGACGCCTCGCGCTTCGACCAGCCCAGCCCGAACGCGAATCCGATCACCGCCGACACCTGCGCCCGCTTCTGCGAGCGCATGCTGGCCGCGATGCCCGATGAGACGGCCCTGTCGCGCGAGATCCGCGTCGCCTGCCTGAACAGTCCGGGCGACCTGCCGACGGCCGAGGCGATGGCGAAGCGCCTTGGGCATTCGGTGCGCACGCTGCATCGCCGCCTGGCCGACGAAAGCACGACCTACCAGGAAATCGTCGACCAGGTGCGCCGCTCGCTCGCTATCGAATACCTGCAGGGCACGGCGATGACGGTCGAGGAGATCGCTGAGCGGGTGGGATTTTCCGAAGCCAGCAACTTCCGCAAGGCCTTCAAGCGCTGGACCGGGCAGCCGCCGGGGCACTTTCGCCCAAGCAATTGAAGATCAGGGGAGCGCGGCGCCCTTCAGGCGAAGCGGTCGCGCATCACCTGCGCGCCCAGCTTGCGCTTCTTCCAGTACATGTTGTGGACGCGCTCCTGCAGTTGGCCCAGCGCGGTCGGGTCCAGGCCCCCGAAGGTGAGCATGGCGGCCGGGCGCGTGCCGTCGCCTTCCTCATGCTCGATGCTGTCGAAGGGCGGAAATCCGTACTTCACGAGGAAGTCGCGGATCTCTTCGTCGGAGGTTCCGGGTTCGATATTGACCAGCCACAAGCGACTCATGATCGGCTCCTGTAGGTATCGACGGCGTGCTCGAGGTTGAACATCATGCGCTCTCGGCCGAGCGCCTTGCCGAGCCGCGATTTGCGCACGACGTCCAGCACGCCCGGGTTCAGGCCTGCCAGCCAGAGGCTGACGTCCGTTCCGCCCTGGCGCTCTTCGGCTTCGGTCAGCACCTTGAGCGCGGTGTACTCCAGATCGAAGACGCGGCTCAGGTCGAGCACCACCACCTTGGGCTGCGCCTGGGCAATCGCCTGCTGGATCTTCTCGCGTACCCGCTCGGCGTTGGCAAAGAAGATGCGCCCTTCCGGACGCAGCATCAGCAGGCCGGGAAACTGTTCATCGTCGGGATGCTCGCTGCTGCGGGCACGGAAGACATTGGTGCCGCGCTTGCGCGCCAGCACATGCACCGGCGGATCGGATACCTGGTAGACCAGCGCCACCAGCGACACGACGATCGCCACCACGATGCCCTGCAGGGTGCCCAGCAGCATCACGCCGACGAAAGCCACCAGCGCCCAGATGAACTCGGTCCTGCGCACCTGCAGGATGGCCATGAATTCCACCGGCTTGATCAGGCCCACCGAATAGACGATGACCACCGCCGCCAGGGTCGCGTTGGGCATCAGCCCGATCAGCGGTGCCAAGAACAGGATGGTGCCCAGCGCCACGCCTGCGCACACCAGGCCGGCCAATTGCGAGCGCGCACCGGCCAGCCGGTTCACTGCCGTCTGGGAGGTGCCGCCGCCCGCCGGCAATGCGCCCAGGAAGGCCCCGCCGACGGTGGCGATGCCGGTGGCCACCAGTTCACGGTTGGGCGCTGGTGTCGGCTCGTCCGTGTGGGCAAAGGCCCGGCCGGCAGCGATCGTTTCGGTGAAGCTCATCAGTGCGATGCCGGTGGCCGCCGGCCACAACGCATTCAGCAGGTGCCAGTCGGGCCAGATCGGCGCGGGCAGCCCGGTGGGCACCGTGCCCACGATCGAGATGCCGAAGCGCTCGATATCCAGCAGCCAGACCGCGGCAATCGCAGCGCCGACCGCCACCAGCGGCGCCGGTGCGCGTGGCGAGATGCGCTCCAGCCCCAGCAGGATGGCGATGGTGACGACGCTGACCAGCACCGTGGGCAGCGAGGACTCCGGGATCGCGCCGAAGGTCGCCATCAGGTTGTGCACGAAGCCACCCTTGTCGAAGTGCACGCCCAGCAGTTTGGGCAGCTGGTCGAGGATGATCACCACGCCGATGCCGGCCTTGAAGCCCACCAGCACCGGCTCGGAAATGAAGTTGGCGACAAAGCCCAGGCGAAGGATGCCGGCCAGCACCAGGATGGCGCCGACCAGCAGCGCCAGGGTGGCCGCCGCCTGCGCCAGCGCCGCGTTGCCCGCGGGCGCGACCGACGCGAGCGCCGCGCCGGTGAGGATGGCGATGGTGGTGGTGGTGCTCACGCTCAAGGGGCGCGAGCTGCCCAGCACGGCGTAGATCGCCATCGGAACGAAGGCGGTGTACAGGCCCGCCTGCACCGGCAGCCCGGCCACCGTGGCATAGGCCAGGGCCTTGGGGATCACCACTGCCGAGGCGGTGAGTCCGGCGATGACGTCGGGGCGCAGCCAGTCGCGCCGGTAGTCCTGCAGCCATTCGAGCGCGAAGCGGGCCACGGCCTTCAGTCCAGCGTCAGGCTGACCAGGCGCAGGCTGCGGTCCTCGGGCCAGGCCGTGTCGGTGAAGCCGAGCCGGGCCGCCAGGCCGCGCATGCCGGTGTTGTCGGGCAGCACGATGCCTTCGATGCGCTGCAGGCCGTGCTCGCGTGCGAGCGCAATGAGTTCTTCCATCATGTGCCGGGCCAGCCCGAGGCCCTGCCAGTCGTCCGCCACCGTGACGGCGAATTCGCAGACCTTGCTGTCCGGCGCATGGGCGAAGCGCGCGCCGGCGACGATGCGCTCGCCTCCGGCGGGGTCGCTGCTGCCGGCCAGCGCCACCAGCGCCACCACCTGGCCGACGGGCGGATCGACGGCGGCGCTCAGCATGTCCGGCGGCAACTCGCGCAGGGGCGCGAAGAAGCGGCTGTAGCGCGCGCTGGGCGACAGGCGCTCGAATGCGGTTTCGAACTCGTCCTTGTCCTCGGGGCGGACCGCGCGCACCGTGACGCTGCGGCTATCGCGAAGCGGCACCGCATGGGCGGCGGTTCGGTCCTGTCCGGTGCCCATTGCCCATTGCCTTCTTCAGTACTTGGGAGCGACGAACCGGTAGGGGTAGTCCGGCTCGCGGTAGTCGCCGCGCTTTTGCCGCTTGGGCAGCACGATCTTCTGGCGCGGCACGTCCTCGTAGGGAATGCGGCCGAGCAGGTCCGAGATGATGTTCAGGCGAACCCGCCGCTTGTCGTTGGAGTCGGCCACCAGCCAGGGCGCGTACTCGGTATCGGTGTACTTGAACATCTCGTCGCGGGCGCGCGAGTAGTCGTACCAGCGGCTGTACGACTTCAGGTCCATGGGCGAGAGCTTCCAGATCTTGCGTCCGTCCTTGATGCGTGCCTGCAGGCGGCGCGTCTGCTCTTCCTCGCTCACTTCCAGCCAGTACTTGAGCAGGATGATGCCGGAGGCGACGATGTAGCGTTCCAGCAAGGGGGCGGCCGTGGTGAGGAAGTTGTGGGCCTGCTCCTCGGTGCAAAAGCCCATCACCCGCTCGACGCCGGCGCGGTTGTACCAGCTGCGGTCGAAGATCACCATCTCGCCCCCGGCCGGCAGGTGCTGCACGTAGCGCTGCATGTACATCTGGCTCTTCTCGCGGTCGGTGGGCGCTGGCAGCGCCACCACGCGAAAGATGCGCGGGCTGGTGCGCTCGGTCAGGGCCTTGATGGTGCCGCCCTTGCCGGCGCCGTCGCGGCCCTCGAAGACCACGCAGACGCGTGCCCCGGTCTTCTGCACCCACTGCTGCACCTTGACCAGCTCGACGTGCAGCTTGGCAAGTTCCTTGTCGTAGTCCTTGGTCGACAGTTTCTCCGTCCTGGCCGGACCGTCGTTCTCCTCGCCGACCTTCTTTTCCTTTGCCATGGGCCGTCCCTCCGGGGTAGGGTGATGCTGGGTGTCAGACAGTGTCCCTTTGTGTCCCCGGTGTCAATTGATGCAGCTCAAGCCATGATGTTCACGCCGCCGTCCACGTACAGGGTTTGCCCCGTGAGGCGGCGCGCGTAGGGCGTGGCGAGAAAGGCGCAGGTGAAGCCGACGTCCATGATGTCGACCAATTCGCCGACGGGCGCACGCTGCGCGGCCTCGGTGAGCAGCAGGTCGAAGTCCTTCAGGCCCGAGGCGGCGCGGGTCTTCAAGGGGCCGGGCGAGATCGGGTGGACCCGGATGCCCTTGGGCCCCAGCTCGTGGGCGAGGTAGCGCGCCGAGGCCTCCAGGGCGGCCTTTACCGGGCCCATCAGGTTGTAGTTCGGCACCACCTTCTCGGCGCCGAGGTAGCTCATGGCGAACATGGTGCCGCCGTCCTTCATGAGTGGCGCGGCCAGGCGCGCCATGCGGATGAAGGAGTGGCAGGAGATGTCCATCGCCTGGGCGAAGCCCTCGGCCGAACAGTCGAGCAGGCCGCCCTGCAGGTCGTCCTTGGGCGCCCAGGCGAGCGAATGCACCAGCACGTCGAGCCGGCCCCAGTCCTTGTCGATGCGCTCGAACACGGCCTCCAGTTCGCCCGGCTTCGAGACGTCGAGCTGCATCAGGATCGGCGCCTGCAGCGCATTGGCCAGCGGCTCCACGTAAGCCTTGGATTTCTCGTTGAGATAGGTGATGGCAAGCTCGGCGCCGAGTTCGCGGAATGCCTTGGCGCAGCCGTAGGCGATCGAATGCTCGTTGGCGATGCCGCAGACCAGCACCTTGGCGCCCTTCAATGCAGGGCTCGGAATGTCGACGCTCACGATGGGCCTCCTTGCGTGCCGGCCACTTGCAGCGTGTGGCGCGCGATCATCAGTTCTTCGTTGGTGGGGATCACCCAGACGGCGACCTGACTGTCCGCACGGCTGATGCGCGGGCCTTCGGCCTCGTTGGCCTGTGCGTCGAGCTGCACGCCCAGCCAGGCGGCGTCACGGCACACGCGTTCGCGGATCGGCGCCGCGTGCTCGCCGATGCCGGCCGTGAAGACCAGGGCATCGAGGCCACCGGCCGCGGCCGCGAGAGAGCCGAGCTCGCGCCCCAGCCGGTACACATACAGGTCGACCGCCAGCCGGGCGCGTTCATGGTCGCTGGCCAGCAGGGCCCGCATGTCGCTCGAGATGCCGGAGACGCCCAGGAGCCCCGATTTCTTGTAGATCAGATCCTCGATGGCGCGCGCATCCATCTGCAGCTCGTCCATCAGGTAGAGGATCACGCCCGGGTCCAGGTTGCCCGAGCGGGTGCCCATCGGCAGCCCGTCCACTGCCGTGAAACCCATGGTGCTGGCCACGCTGCGCCCGGCCACCATGGCGCACAGGCTGCTGCCGTTGCCCAGGTGCGCCACCACCGTGCGGCCGGCGGCGGCGCGGGCGTCCATTTGCGGCAGCACGCTGGCGATGTACTCGTAGGACAGGCCGTGAAAGCCGTAGCGCCGCACGCCGCGCCCGGTGATCTCGGGCGGCAGCGCGAAGGCCTGCGCCAGCTCGGGCTGGGCGCGGTGGAAGGCGGTGTCGAAACAGGCCACCTGCAGCAGGTCTGGCCGCATCTGCGCGACGAGCTCGATCGGCCGCAGGTTGTGCGGCTGGTGCAGCGGCGCCAGCGGGCAGAGCGTGCCCAACTCGGCCAGCACCCGCGCATCGATCCGCACGGCCTGCGTGTAGGCCATGCCGCCATGCACCACCCGATGGCCCACCGCCACCAGCTGGTGGCCCCCGCGGTGCGCCCGGAAGAACTGGACCAGCCAGCCGATGGCTTGGGCGTGCCCGAAATCCTCGCCTTCCTCCCAGGTCATGGATTCGATCTCCTCGCCTTGCGCGTCCACCGCGCGAAAGCGCGGCTTCGTGTACAGGCCTTCGACCTGGCCGCGCAGCAGCAGCGGGTTGTCGGGGCCGGCGGCATCGAAGGCGCTGAACTTGATGCTGGAGGAGCCGGCGTTGAGGACCAGGACGAGATCGGCCATGGCGTTGCTACTTCACCGCGTCGGCGGCTTCGCGCCGGGCCTTGGCCACCAGCACCGCGACGGCGCAGGAGGCGAGGCGCGTCAGCAGCGAGTCGGCCCGGCTGGTCAGGATGACGGGCACACGTGCGCCCAGCACGATGCCGGCGGCGTCCGCCCCCGCCAGGAAGCTCAGGCTCTTGGCCAGCATGTTGCCGGACTCCAGGTCGGGCACCATCAGCACGTTGGCGCGCCCGGCCACGGGCGAATCGATCTTCTTGATGCGGGCGGCCTCGAGGTCGATGGCGTTGTCCAGCGCCAGCGGGCCGTCGACCAGGGCGCCGGTGACCTGGCGCCGGTCCACCATCTTGCAAAGGGCCGCGGCCTCCACCGTGGAGGGCACTTTCGGGTTGACCGTCTCCATGGCCGACAGGATCGCCACCCGCACCTCGGCCACGCCCAGCGCATGCGCCAGGTCGATGGCGTTCTGCAGGATGTCGGCCTTCTCCTCCAGGGTGGGCGCGATGTTGACGGCGGCGTCGGTGATGATCAACGCCTGCTCGTACATCGGCACGTCCATCACGAAGCAGTGGCTGACGCGACGCGCGGTGCGCAGGCCGGTGTCGCGCCTGACCACCGCGGCCATCAGCTCGTCCGTGTGCAGGCTGCCCTTCATCAAGGCCTCGGCGCGGCCTTCGCGCACCAGTTGCACGGCCATCGCGGCCGCCGCTTCGCTGTGGGGCGCATCGACGATTTCCAGGCCCCCGATGTCGGCGCCGCAGGCCTCGGCCACGCGGCGGATGCGCTCGGCCGGGCCGACCAGGATGGGTGCGATCAGCCCGAGCCTGGCTGCCTCGCAAGCGCCCTCCAGCGAGCTCTCGTCGCAGGGGTGGGCGACGGCCGTCGGCGTCGGCGGCAGGGCGCGGCAGGCGTCGATCAGGCGCTGGTATTTCTCGTGTCGGGTCACGGTCGGATTCCTTTCAGGCGCGACGCACGCCGGCGCGGCGGCGTCCCGCTGTCGTGGTGGTGGTGGCGCTCCCGCCTCGGCGCCGAGCAGGCTTGGGCGCCATCTCCAGCGCCTCGCGGATTCGTCCCAGCATGGCCTGCTGGGCGGCGCTGGGGGCCTTAACATGCAGGCGCTTGTCGGCCATCAGCTTGCCGAGCAGTGCGACCAGGCGCTCGCGGTCTTCCTGCTCGTCCAGCAGCAAGGGCAGCGTCTGCACCGCCGCATCGGGCTCGTGGCGCGCGATGATTTCCTGCTCGCCGCGCACGCGCCGCCAGTCGTGCGGCGACATGCCTGGTAGATAGTCCTGGTAGTCGGGCAGCAGCTCCTTGCGCAGCTCCAGCCGCGACAGCGGCAGGGGCTCGCCCTGCCGCTGCAGCAGGAAGGCCACCCGGGCCAGCGCCTCGACGTAGCCGCCGTGCGCGATGGAAGCCAGCGCGTCGCGCACCACCGGCGTGTCGCGCGCGTCGCCGCCGGGGGCCTGGGCGGTGCCGCTGTCCGGCCTGGCGTCCTCGTCGGTCGCCAGGTTGGCGTAGGTCATGAAGAAGGCGGCTTCGGTCAGCGCATCGCGCACCGCCCGGCCGTAGTCGAGCCAGGCGCTGTAGGCCTTCGCGTTGTTCTTTTCCGCCAGGCGCAGCGGATGGTCTTCGGCCAGCGGCTGCCGTGCGCCGTCGAGCGCCTGCGCCGCGGGCGCGAGCCAGGCCATCCACGGATTGAAGCGTGACGACAGCATCCAGTTTTGCGCGCGCAAGGGGTGAAAGGCGCGCAGCAGGGCCGCCGTGCCTTCGTTGGACATCGCCTGCACCCACGGCCTGGCGAAAAGCTCGTAGGCACGCTGGTTGAACTGCGAGACCTCGGCCACCGCCTCGAAGGGCTTCTCGTCCTTGCGTCCGAAGCGGTTGAGCTTGGCCACCACGTCCTCCAGCCGGTGCTCGCGGAACTCGACCGCGTACTCCGGCTGGCCGTCGGCGCGGTGGCGCTCCTCGATCGCCATGCCATACAGGCCCGGCGGCAGGCCCTCGATGGCCTCCAGCACCGAGACGATCTGCGCATGCTCTTTCTTCGCCACCTTGCCCGAGACGAAGATGCCCAGGTGCCCGATTTCCTGGTGCAGCAGCCCGACGATCACCTGGCCGCGCGCCTTGATCTCCGCGGTGCTGCCATAGACGTCGGCCACCCAGTTGAAGGCTTGCTGCGGCGGCGTGATGTTGTCGCCCATGGAGGCGAACAGGATGATGGGCGAGCGGATCTCGCGCAGGTCGAAGTCGGCGCCGGCGGCGTTCTTCACGTCGCCGCTCCACAGCTTGTTGCCCACGAAGAGGTTGCGGGTGATCCACTCGATCTCTTCGCGGTTCATCAGGTAGTAGCCGCCCCACCAGCGCTCGAACTCCAGGAAGCGCGGCGGCTCGGTGTCGGCCTTGTCGAACAGGTGGTAGTACTTGTCCCAGAGGCTGTTGGCGGGATGCAGGTTCTCGAAGTTCTGCACCAGGTGGGCGCCGTCGAACTTGCCGTTGCCCAGGTCCGCCGCCAGCGAGGCCATCCAGGCGCCGCCCAGCATGCCGCCGGCGTAGCGCATCGGGTTGTCGCCTTCGCCTTCGCTCCAGGCGCCGCCCCAGTAGGACATGGGCGCGCCGTTGATGACGATCGGGCCGGTGTCCTCTGGGCCGGAGGCGGCCAGCATCATGGCGGCCCAGCCGCCCTGGCAGTTGCCGATCAGCGCGGGCTTGTCGCTGTGCGGGTGCAGTTCGCGCACCTTCCTGACGAACTGCTTTTCCGCCTCGCACACGTCCAGCAGCGTCTGGCCGGGTTCCGGGTCGCGGAAGAAGATCACGAAGTACACCGGGTGGCCGGCGCGCAGCGCCACGCCCACCTGCGAGTCGTCCTTGAAGCCGCCGATGCCGGGCCCGTGGCCGGCGCGCGGGTCGATGATGAGGTAGGGGCGCTTGCGCGCATCGACCTTCACCCCATCCGGCGGCGTGATGCGCAGCAGCGCATAGTTGACCGGCCGCTCGAACTCGCGCGCATCCAGCACCGTCTCGTAGGCGAAGTGCAGCACGGGCGTGAGGCCCTGCTGTGCGTTCACGGCGAAGTTGTCGCCGCGCTGGCGCAAGGTGTTCCAGAAGAGCAGGGCGCGCTGCGCCGAATCGACTGCATAGCTGGCCCAGCCCATGGGATCGAGGGCGGCGCTGCCCATCGCCAGTGGGTTGCCGGCGAAGGCCTGGCCCAACCGCTGCGACAGCTTTTCGTTGGCCAGCTGCATGCGCTTGCCGAGCAGCTTCGACACCTTGGCGCTCGTCTGCTGGCTGCGTGCCAGCCGCTCCTGTGCGTTCATGGTCGGCTCCGGTTGCGAAGCTATCTTCTAGCAGCGGTGGGCAAAGACCTTGATGATGATCAAGAAGAGTTACACAAAGCACGGCGGCGGCGCGCCATGCGCATCAAGGCGCGTTCACCTTGGTCCAGCTTGCATCCGGGTTGAAGGTCTTCATCTCGCGCGCGAGCGTGGCGCTGCTGGCCCCCAGGTCCTTCTGGTAGAGCACGCCCTCGTGGTTGATCATGAAGCTGGTCACCCCGGTCTCGCCGTAATGGATCGGCCAGGCGACGAGCGCAAAGCCGGCGCGCATGCGATTGCCGATGACGTAGTCGTAGGCGCCGCCCGGTGCATCCTTGCCCTGCGCAGTGAGGATCCGGTAGTGGTAGCCGTGATAGCCCTCGCCAGCCTTCACGCCGCCGTAGCGCGGACCGAGCGGGCTGGGGCTCTGGCCGCTGCTGTCGTCCCAGTACAGGCCGTCATGCCGGCCCGGCGTGCTGGCGATCCTGCGCGCGTAGGCCAGCACGCCGTCGCCATCGCGGTCGCGCTGGGCGTATTCCTTTTGCGCATCGAAGTAGGCCAGCACGGCCTGCATGGCGGCCAGCTCGTTGCGGCCGATGCGCCGGGTGCGCATCTCGTCGGCGCCGGCTTGCGGATCGAAGCGCCAGCTGCCGCCTTTCATGACCAGCGGAATGGGCAAGGTCCAGCCACCGTCGCCAACGGCCAGCGCGGCCTTGTCCTGTCCGGTCGGCACGACCTTGTGCGCCTTGTCCCAGGCGCCGAGGAAGGCTTGCAGCTCGTTGCGGCCGATGTCGTCGGTCGGCACGAAGCGTTTCCAGTTGGCGCCCAGCACCTTGCGCAGGGCCGCGGAATCGTTGCGGGAAATGGCGTCGTGGAAGGCCTGGGCGGCTGCGTCGGCGCTGGCATAGGCCTGTTGCGCCGCCGCGAGGCCGGGCGCGAGCAGGGCGGCGCCGGCCAGCAGTGCTGCGGCTGCCAGATGGGCGGGGGAACGGTGGGTGGGGGTGCGCATGGTGTGCTCCAGTGCTTCTTGCTTATCGGCGTCCGCCACCGCGGCCGCCGCCACCACCGCGCCCACCGCCACCACCGAAGCCGCCGCCGCGCCCGCCCGAATGCTGCGACATCGATTGCCGGCTGGCATTGCCGCGGTCCATCTGCTGGCGCGCCTGGCCGGCATTGCCGGCGCCGCGGAAGGCGTTGTCACTGCCCGCGCCGCCGCGCGTGTCGACGCGCGACAGGCCTTCGCTGCCGCCGAAGCCGCCCTGGCCGCCACCGCGCGTGGCTGCCTCGGCGCGCTGGCGCGTGCCCGGATCGTTGCGCAGCCGATCGCGCTCCATCCCCGGGTCCATGCCGCGCTGCTGGAGGGTCGATTGCGCCTGCTGCCGCTGCGCATCGCGCCCGCCCGGGTCGCGGCCCCGGTAGTCGGCGCGGTTCTGCGCGCCCGGCACGTCCTTGCCGAAGCGCTGCTGGCTGGCGCTGTCGCGATAGGGCACGCCGCGCCGGTTCTGCGCGTTGTGCTGGAAGCGGTTCTGGTTGGCGTTGAGCTGCCGGTTGGTGTTGATGCTGTTGTAGCGGTTGACGTTGATGTTGACGTCACCGCCGCCCCAATTGCAGCCGCCCCACAGCGCCCCGACGGCCGCCACGCCGATGCCGAAGGCAATGCCGGTGGCCAACGCCGCGCCCGGGTAGTAGCCGGGGTAGTACATCGAAGGCGGGTACCAGTAGTAGGGCGGGTAGGCCGGGTAGGGCCAGGTGCCGTAGACCACGGTGGGGTTGTAGGTCGGCACGTAGACCGTCTGCGGATTGGCCGGTGCGATGGTGATCGCCTCCTGCTGCACCGTCACGGTCTGCTGCTCGGTGGTCTTCAGGTTGCCGCTGTCGCGGGCTCGGGCGCGCAGGCGCTGGGCCGAATCGAGCACTTCCTTGGACGAAGCGAGGAAGGCGTCGCCCAGGTTCTGCACCCAGTCGGGCTTGTCGCCCATGGTCTGCAGCACCTGCGGAAAAGCCACCAGCGACTTCACGCTCGGGTCCCAGGGCTGGCTCTCGACCGCGCGCACCGCCGCGTCGCCGGATTGCTGGGGGTTCGCCTTCGACCACTTGGCCGCGTCGGCCACGTCGGCCGGGTAAGTGGACGCCATCAACACCTGCGACAACAGCGAGTCCGGATACAGCGCGATGGGCGCCATCATCTGGTCGATCTGCGCCTGGCTGAAGGTGCCGTCGGCCAATGCCGGAACGCTCGATTGCGGCACGGGGGCCGGTGGCGCACGTTGCGTGGTGGTGGTTGTCGTCGTCGTGACGGTGGCGGGCTGCTGTACCGCCACCGGTACCGGGTAGGCACAGCCGGTTGCCACCATGGCCAGCGCGAGCGAGGCGCCAATGCAACGCGCGGCGGCCGGGTGATCGGATGGCATTCGCGCAGTACTCATATCGACGCTCCTGTTCAAGGGCTGTTTTTGCTGGCGCGGTGTCGACATCCAAGCCGACTGCGCGAACATGGCTGTGGCGCTGGCGACTTGTACGTCATGGCCAGAGCGCGCGTCAACATCTTTGACATATGTCGACAAGCGCGCCGAGTTCGACAGGCGCTACGGCTTTTGCGCCTTGGCGTGCGGCCCCAACGGCTTCTCGGCCGGCAACAGGCCGAGGCGCCTGGCCAGCCGCCCCAGATTCGCGCGATCGATTCCGAGCGCACGTGCCGCGGCCGCCCGGTTGAAACCGTATTGCGCCAACGCTGACGACACCAGTTCGCGCTCGAGTCTTGCAACCGCATCGCGCATTGAAGGAACCGGTGTGTGCGAAGCGGGCTCGCCCGCTTCGTGCGACGAGGCGCGAGCCGCCGCGTTGCTGGGCGCCAGGTCGAGATCCTCCGAAGTCAGGCTCAGGATGCGGGGGCGCTGGGCGTGTCTGCCCAATGCTTTCAGCACGCTGCGCCCCACCAGGTGCTCGAGCTCGCGCACGTTGCCCGGCCAATCGTGCGACAACAGGCTCGCTTGCGCGCTCGCGTCCAATCGCAGGCCGCCAAGGCCGAGGCGCGCCCGGTTCTCCTCCAGGAAGAAGCCGGCCAGCAGCAGCACGTCGCGGCCGCGCTCGCGCAGCGGCGGCACGTGCAGCGGATAGACGCTCAGACGGTGATAGAAGTCCGCGCGCAGCCGGCCTGCTTTCACTTCCTCGGCCAGGTTGCGGTTGCTGGCGGCGATCAGGCGCACGTCGACACGGTGCTCGCGGTCGGAACCGACACGCTGCAGCTGCCCGCTTTGAAGCACGCGAAGCAGCTTGGCCTGCATGGGCAGCGTGAGCTCGCCGACCTCATCGAGAAACAAGGTGCCGCCATCGGCCAGTTCGAACTTGCCGGCCCGCTCGCCGAAGGCGCCGGTGAAAGCGCCTTTGACGTGGCCGAAGAGCTCGCTTTCCGCCAGGGTCTCGGGCAAGGCCGCGCAGTTCAGGCTGACCATGGGGCGCGCCGCGCGCGGCGAGGCCGCATGCAGGGCTTCGGCCACCAGTTCCTTGCCGACGCCGGTCTCGCCCTGGATCAATACCGGCAGGTCGCTGCCGGCCACCAGCGAAATCTCCTTGTTCAACTGCCGCGCCGCTGGACTGCGGCCGATCAGGGTGCGCGCGCGCGGCGCGGCCGCCAGCCGATAGCCTTCCGCGCGCAGGCTCTCGCGCTCGGCTCGGGCATGCAACTGCTCGATACGGGCAGCCACGCTCACGGTGGCGGCAGCCAGGCTGCCGAAGGACTGCAGCACCGTCAGGTCGATCTGCGAGAAGCGCTCCGGCGTCAGTGCGTCGAGCGTCAGCACGCCCCAGGGCTGCTCGTCGAGCCGGATCGCGCAGCCCACGCAGTCATGGACCGGCAGGTGTCCCTGCAGACCCTCGACCAGTCCGTCATAGGGGTCCGGCAAGGGGCTGTCAGCGGGAAAGCGCACCGGACCCGCGGCCTCGAGCAACGCGGCAAAGCGCGGATGCTCCGCGACCCGGAAGCGCCGTCCCAAGGTGTCATTGCTCAGGCCGTCGACGGCCAGCGGCACCAGGCAGTCACCCTCCAGACGCAAAAGGGCCGCAGCATCGGAGGGCAACAGCACGCGAAGGGCCGCCAGCAGCCGTCGATAGCGTTCTGCACTGGGCATTTCGCGGGCAATGTCCGCCACCAGGGGCACGATGGCCTGAAGCAGTGGGTGTGTAGTCATGATGACCCTTCGAGAGTCTTGTTGACTACATTCTATGAGGGTCAAAAGGACATCACCAAGACGCAAGTCCTTGATTCTTCGACTGTGCCGGCCTGGAACGGCACTTGCGATAAGCAGGCCATCCACATCCGGACCAACCAGGAGAGTTTTCTTGCTGACCGCACACCAAAAGTCGATCGTCTTGGCCACTGTCCCGCTGCTCGAGAGCGGCGGCGAAGCGCTGACCACCCACTTCTATCGCATCCTGCTCGGCGAGCACCCGGAAGTGCGGCCGCTCTTCAACCAGGCGCACCAGGCCAGCGGTGACCAGCCCCGCGCACTGGCCAACGGCGTGCTGATGTACGCGAAGAACATCGAGCGGCTCGAGGCACTGGGCCCGCTGGCAGAGCAGATCGTCAACAAGCATGTGGCGCTGCAGGTGCAGCCCGAGCACTACCCCATCGTCGGCGCCACCTTGCTGC
Source organism: Variovorax sp. LARHSF232 (assembly GCF_052871435.1). Classification (NCBI taxonomy): domain Bacteria; kingdom Pseudomonadati; phylum Pseudomonadota; class Betaproteobacteria; order Burkholderiales; family Comamonadaceae; genus Variovorax; species Variovorax sp. LARHSF232. Next base: position 128,404 of record NZ_JBIXJS010000004.1, read on the forward strand.
GCGCGATCCGCGAGGTGCTGGGCACCGAGGTCGCGACCGACGAGGTCATCGCCGCCTGGGCCGCCGCCTATGGCCAGCTGGCCGACATGCTGATCGGCGCCGAGCGGCAGGCCTACGACGCCAAGGCGATGGCGCCCGGCGGCTGGCGCGGCGCGCGCGCGTTCGAACTCTTGCGCAAGGAAGCGGAGAGCGACGAGATCGTCTCCTTCTACTTCGCGCCGGCGGACGGGGCGCCCATTCTTGACTTCGAGCCGGGGCAGTACATCGGCCTGCGCCTCGACGTCGATGGCCAAGATGTCCGGCGCAACTATTCCCTGTCCGCCGCCCCCAACGGCCAGACCTACCGGATCAGCGTGAAGCGGGAGCCGGGCGGACTGGTCTCCAATCACCTGCACGACCGCATGCAGCTGGGCGACCGCATCGATTTGTTCCCGCCGGCCGGCGCCTTTGCCCTGGAGCCCAGCCAGCGCCCCCTGGTCCTGATCAGCGGCGGCGTGGGGATCACGCCGACCTTGGCGATGCTGGAGGCGGCGCTGAAGACCTCGCGCGTCGTTCACTTCATCCATTGCGCACGCACGCGTGGCGTGCACGCGTTCAAGCAGGCGGTCGACGCATTGGCGCACAAGCATCCGCAACTTCAGCGCTTCTACTGCTACGAGGATGTATCCGAGGCCGACGACGCGCCGCACTCCGTTGGCCGGCTCGAGGCCCAGACCCTCGCACGCTGGCTGCCGGGCCCGGCCGAGAACGTCGACGCCTACTTCGTGGGACCCAAGCCGTTCATGAAGCAGGTTCGCGCGGCATTGCTCGGCCTTGGGGTGCCGCAGGAGCGCGTGCGCTGGGAGTTTTTCGGACCCGCATCGGCGCTCGAATAAAGCGCCAATGCATTCTCCCGGCCTGGCTATCTGGTCTGGCTGGTCTGCAACGGCGCAGTGCGCGCGTCGAAGCTGCCGCCCAGCGCCAGGTACAGGTTCACCCGCTGCACCAGCCGCTCGCTCTGCACCCGCAGCAAGGTGGACTGCACCCCGTACAGCGTCAGATTCTGTTGCAACAGGGCGCGCAGGTCGGTGGAGCCGACCTTGAAGCGCGTGTCGGCCAGCGACACCGCGCGCTCGTTCTCCAACACGCCCTGGCGCAGGATCTGCTCGCGCGCGTCGAGCGCGAACCCGGCCGACAGCGCGTTCTCCACTTCGCCGAAGGCGCGTGCGCCGGTGCGGCCGTACTCGGCCAGCGCCTGCTTTTCCTCGGCAGTGCGCAGTTCCACCTGGCCCTGCAGTTGCCCGCCCAGGAAGATCGGCGCGAGCAGCGAGGCGCCGGCGCTCCAGGTCGGGTTGTCGCGCTCCTTCAGCACGAACAGTTCGCTGGAGATGCTGGTCACGGTGCCGGTGAGCGAGATGACCGGCAGGCGCGCGGCCTTGGCCTGCGCGGTGCGATACAGGGCAGCCGCCACGCGCCGCTCCGCGGCGACCACGTCGGGGCGGCGCTCCAGCAGCGTGGAGGGCAGGCCGGCCGGAATCGGCGCCGGCGTGGCGCCGAGCGCGGTGGGCACCGGCAGCTGGGCGCCGGGGTAGCGCCCGACCAGGATCTCCAGCGAGCGCAGCGCTTGGCTGTAGGCCTGGTCCAGGTTCTGCGCGACATCCTTCAAGCTGCTCAGGTTGGCCTGCGCCAGCGCCATGTCGTATTCGTCGCCGACGCCCACGCGCAGGCGATCCTGCGTCAGGCCGACCAGGCGGGTGGAGGCGGCCACGGTCTCGTCGGCCAGGGTTTTCTGCAGGCGCGCTTCGGTGGCAAGGAACCAGCCCTTGGCAACCTGGGCCGCGATCGATTGGCGCGCGTACTCGGTGTCCAGCGCGACCGATGCGTATTGCGAATCCGCCGCGGCGGCGCCGGCACGCACCCGGCCCCACAGGTCGAGTTCCCAGTTGACGAACACGCCAACGCCCTGCAGGCCGCTGGAGTCGCCGCTCATCTTGCCGCCGCCGCGCGCCAGCAGGCTCACCTGCGGATAAAGCAGGCCACCGGCCACGCGTTGCGCGGCGGCCGCCTGCTCCACGCGCGAGGCCGCCACCCGCAGGTCGAAGTTGTGGTCCAGCGCTTCCTTGACCAGCGCGTCGAGTTGCGGATCCTTGAAGCTGGCCAGCCACTGGTCGGCCACGTCGGCGGCTTCGGCACCCTGGGCGCCCCACTGCGCGGGTGGCTTCAGGTTGGGCGCGGCCTGCGCTGCCAGCTCCTCGCCCGTGGGTGGCGAGGGCAGGGCGCAGCCGGCGAGCGCCGCCGCAAAGACGGCGACGGCCGGCAGGAGCTTGCGATGATGCTTGGCCATCAGTGAAGCTTCAGCACCAGGTAGTCCATCCAGGCGCTGACGCGGATCAGCACCTTGCGAAGGATGTGGATGTGGTGCCCATGGGCGGTGTAGATCGCGGCATCGCCGGTGGCGCCGGCCGCCAGGAACAACTCGCGGTCGCGCTCGGCGATGTTGAACTTGACGGCGAAGCGCCCGGGTGGCGGCGCCACCGGGCCCGATACCGGAATTTGGCCCGAGGGCGTCAGTTGGCCCGCGCCCTGGGCCCAGATGATGGAGTCGACCGTGCCCTTGATGACCTTGCCGGGCAGGGTGTTGATCGCGAACTCGGCCTCGTTGCCCGGCTCGACCTGGTGCAGCTCGTTCTGCCCGAACAAGGCCACGATCTGGCCCTGGGCTTCGACCAGCGTCATCACCGGATTGATCGGCAAGCCGGCCACGAAGCCGCCCGGCCGCAGCTGCAGGTTGACCACGTAGCAGTCGCAGGGTGAACGCGTGGTGGTTTCGGCCAGTTGCCACTTCGCGTTTTCCAGTTGCGCACGGATCTGCGCCACCTGGGCGTATTCGCCGTTGGACTTGGCGCCCAGGCGCTGCACCACCTGTTGCTCGGACGACATCGCCTGCGTCTCGCCGCCGCGGGCCTGCGCCTGCTGGCTGCGGGCGGCGTCGAGGGCACCCTGCTGGGCACGCAGGTCGGTCTCGGCCTTCTCCAGGTCGAACTTGCTGCCCGCGCCGGTGCGCACCAGCTCGCGGTACTGCTGCACGCGCTTGCGCGCCAGTTCGAAGTTGGCGGTGGCCGCACTGACGTTGCTGTTGGCCTGCTGCATGGCGCCCCGCGCCTCGGCCACCTTGCCGCGTGCGCCCTTGAGCGATTCTTCCTGTTCGCGCTGGCCGCCGATGGCGTTGGCCAATTGTGCCTCCAGCACGTTGACGTCGAGCTGGTAGGGCGTGGGATCGACCCGGAACAGCACCTCGCCCTTCTTCACCAGCCGGTTGCCTTCTTCCACCGGCACCTCGATCACCCGGCCCTTGACCTGCGAGACGATGGGCACGGTGTACTTGTAGACCCTCACGTCGGAAGAAGAGGGTGCGAACACGTTGAGCGACAGGATCAGGATCGCCATCCCGACGATGGGAATGATGACGACGATCACCTGGCTGGTGATGTTCCAGGGCAGCCACTTGAGCTTGATGAAGATCAGCCAGACGAAGAAGGCGTAGATCCCAAGGATCAGGATGTCCATTTACGCGCTGCCTTTCTGTGCGGCTTGCGCTTGCAGCGCCTGCTCTTCCTGGCGCAGGCGCACCAGTTCATCCTTGAGCGCGCGCAGGCGCGGCGGCAGGGCGCCCCGTGCCTCCATGGCGTCCAGGTCTTCGCGCAGGTGGACCAGGTCCTCACGCAGCAGGCCGCCCTCGCGGTGCTTCTCGGCCATCTCGTCGTAATAGTCCAGGTGCTTGTCGGTGCCGTAGGCGCTGCGATAGCCCACCGGCTTGGTGTAGGCCCAGAGCCAGGCCAGCGGCCACAGGAGGCCGCCGAAGACCAGCGACAGCAGGCACAGGGTGGTGATGGCGTCGCGCTGCGGATGGTGGCGCTTGTGCGCGATCTTCTCGGGCAGCACGTGCACCATCCAGAACAGCACGATGACCACCACCGGCACCACGATGAGCACCAGGACGGCCATCACATCGGCCACCGAATCCACGAAGCTCTTGCCTTCCTCGGCCCAGGCTGGCGCCGCCAGCAGCGCCAGCAACCAGGTCCAGGATCCCAATCGACTGCGGCGCGACGTCCGCACAGCTCGAATTCGCATGTGTCCGTTCCCTCCGAAAGAGTTGACGGGTTGTAACCGATCTCGGAGACCACGGGCAATGGCGGCGGACAACATGAACTTGCAAAGATCAAACCTGAACATCGGGCCGCGTTGGCCAAGGCCGTTGCGGACAGGACAAATCCGAACACCCCGAGCCCTCGATGTACCTAGACTTTCAGGGACCAACTTTCGAGATCAAGGGGACAAGAAATGAGCTGGCAGACACACGAAATCAGCAACCAATTCGACGAGTTGCAGAACTACAACCTGTACGCTACCGACGCGCCGCTGCGCGAGGCGCTGGAGCGCGCCGACGGCGGCTGGGCCGGCGACGAGTTGGCCGCCTACGGCGCGACGCTGGGCGCGGCGCAGACCTGGCGCTGGGCCGACGAGGCCAACAAGCACAAGCCGGAGTTCGACGCCTTCGATGCACGCGGCCGCCGCATCGACCGCGTCGACTTTCACCCCAGCTGGCACGCGCTGATGCGCATGCACCGCGAGGCCGGCTCGGTCTCGCTGGCTTTCCGGAACCCGCAGCAGCGCGGCCGCTGGACCGCCTGGGCGGCGCACTTCTACATGGAAGGCCAGGTCGAGGCCGGTTCCATGTGCCCGCTGTCGATGACGCAGGCATCCATCCCGGTGCTGCGCAAGGAGCCGGGCCTGTGGGCCACCTACGGCGACAAGCTCATGAGCAGCACCTACGATGCGCGCGATCTGCCGATCGAGCAGAAGTCGTCCATCTGGATCGGCATGGGCATGACCGAAAAGCAGGGCGGCTCGGACGTGCGCGCCAACACCACCACCGCCACGGCCATCGGCGCGGGCGGGCGCGGCGGCGAATACCTGATTCGCGGCCACAAGTGGTTCTTCTCGGCGCCCATGTGCGACGCTCACCTGGTGGTGGCGCGCACCGCCGACGGCGGTCCGTCCTGCTTCTTCGTGCCGCGCTGGAAACCCGATGGCACCAAGAACCCGGTGCACATCCAGCGCCTCAAGGAGAAGGTGGGCAACCGCAGCAACTCCAGCAGCGAGGTGGAGTTCCAGGACGCCTGGGGCATCCTGCTGGGCGAAGAGGGCCGCGGTATCCCGACCATCATCGAGATGGCCACCTACACCCGCCTGCACTGCGTGATCGGCAGCGCCGCCATGCTGCGCCAGGCCGCGGTGCAGGCCATCGCCTATGCGCGCCAGCGCAAGGCCTTCGGCAACGTGCTGGTTCGCCAGCCGCTCATGCGCGGCGTGCTGGCCGACCTGGCGCTGGAAAGCGAGGCCGCGACGGTGCTGGCCATGCGTCTGGCGCAGGCCTACGAGAACGGCGACGATCCGGCGCAGCGCGCGTGGAAGCGCGTCATGACGCCGGCCGCCAAGTTCTGGGTGTGCAAGCGCGCGGTGGAGGTGACCGGCGAAGCCATGGAGGTGTTCGGCGGCAACGGCTACGTGGACAACGGCCCGATGGCCCGACTGTTCCGCGAGGCGCCGGTCAATTCCATCTGGGAAGGCTCGGGCAACGTGATGTGCCTGGACGTGATGCGCGCCATCGGCCGCGAGCCGCAGGCGGCCTTCGAGCTGCTGGATGAACTGCAGCGCAATGCCCAGGGCGATGCCCGCATCGCCGGCGAGCTGCAGGCCTTGCGCGACCTGCTGGCCACGCCGCCCGATGCGCTGGAGGGCCTGGGCCGCCGCTTCGCGCAGCGCCTGGTGCTGGCCGCCCAGGCCACCTTGATGCGCCAGCACGCGCCGGCCTTTGCGGCCGACGCCTTCATCGCCACCCGGCTCGATCCGCAATGGGGCCGCGTGGTCGGCGCCGTGGACACGCGCGGCATCGACGTCGATGCGCTGCTGCAGCGCGCGCTGCCGGCCTGAGTTTTCCGCCGCACGCCGCCCCGGCTGCCTCGCCGCCGGGGCGCAGCCATGCTGCGCGACCGGGCCCCGAAAGATTTCAAGGAGAGGAAGACTATGACAAGAAGAAGATTCGCCATCATTGCCGCCGCCGCCCTGGCGGCTCGCGCCACCTTCGCCCAGGCACCGCAAGTGCCCGATCCGGCCGCCAGCGACCCGGTTCGCATGGGCTGGATGCAAGGCACGCCGCCCGCGCCCGAGAAGACCGTGCGCTACGTCGACGGCAGTTTCTACAAGTTCCCGCAGACGCGCTGGTCCTTTGCGCACTGGAGCCAGTTCGTGCCCTCGTCCGAGATCTGGCGTGGCGACGGGCCGGTGGCCGAGCTGCCGCGCGCCGAGCGCGGCGACATCAATGCCATCACCTTCCCGGTGGGCGGCGGTGCCATCATGAGCTGGCAGCAAGCGCTGGCCAGCAACTACACCGATTCCGTGGTGGTGCTGCACAAGGGCCGCATCGTCTACGAGCGCTACTTCGGCGTGATGACGCCGCACACGCGGCACATCGTGATGTCGGTCACCAAGTCCTTGGTCGGCACCTTGGGCGAGATGCTGGTGGCCGAGGGCAAGCTCGATCCGGCCGCCAAGGTGGCGCACTACATCCCCGAGCTGAAGGATTCGGGTTTCGGCGATGCAACCGTGCGCCAGGTGCTGGACATGACGACCGGCATCAAGTTCTCCGAGAACTATGCCGACCCCAAAGCGGAGATCTGGCCCTATGTGCGCGCCGGCAGCGTGCTGCCGCGCCCGCCCGGCTATGCCGGTCCGCAGGGCTTCTACGACCACGCGAGGACCGTGGAACGCGAGCGCGAGCCCGGCCAGGCCTTTGCCTACCAGACCGTGAACGCCGACGTGGCCGGCTGGCTGGTGCGGCGCGCCAGCGGCAAGTCGGTCGGCGAGCTGTTGTCCGAGCGCATCTGGCAAAAGCTGGGGGCCGAGCGCGACGCCATGATCGCCGTCGATTCCAGCGGCACCGCCTTCGCCGGCGGCGGCCTGCAGCTGACCACGCGCGACATGGCCCGCTTCGGCGAAATGATGCGCCTGGGTGGCGCATTCAATGGCCAGCGCATCGTGCCCAAGGCCGCCATCGACGACATCCGCCAGGGCGGCAACCGCGAGGTGTTTGCCAAGGCCGGCTACGCCACCTTGCCGGGCTGGAGCTATCGCGACATGTGGTGGGTTTCGCACGACGATCACGGCGCCTTTGCGGCGCGGGGCGTGCATGGCCAGACCATCTACATCGATCCCAAGGCCGAAATGGTCATCGCCCGCTTCGCCTCCGCGCCTCAAGCGGCCAACGCCGCCAGCGACCCCGTGATGCTGCCCGCCTTCCGCGCCCTGGCCGACTACCTGATGCGTTGAAGAAGAAGGCAGCCCACCCGCCCGCCAGCCCCACACCGCGGAACCGGCTTCGCCGGGCCGCTGGTGAGGTCCCCTCCTCGGGAGGTGGCGAATTACACGCAGCGAAGCGAAGTGAAAAGCCGGGAGGCTACCAATTGGCTTCGCGTTCTGGCGTGGCGGTGATGTGGTGGATCGACAGGTCGGCGCCCACGTATTCCTCTTCGTGCGAAAGGCGCAGGCCCAGCGTGGCCTTGAGGGTGCCGTAGACGGCGCCGCCGGCGATCAGGGCCCAGGCCACGCCGATCACCACGCCGATCAACTGGGCCATGAAGCTCACGCCGCCCAGTCCGCCCAGCGCCTGCTGGCCGAAGATACCGGCCGCCAGGCCGCCCCAGGCGCCGCACAGGCCATGCAGCGGCCACACGCCCAGCACGTCATCCACCTTCCACTTGTTCTGGGTCAGCGTGAACATCCAGACGAAGATGGCGCCGGCGATGCCTCCGGTGACGAGCGCGCCCAGCGGATGCATCAGGTCGGAGCCGGCGCACACGGCCACCAGGCCGGCCAGGGGGCCGTTGTGCACGAAGCCCGGGTCGTTCTTGCCCAGCGCCAACGCCACCAGGGTGCCGCCGACCATGGCCATCAGCGAGTTGACTGCCACCAGGCCGGAGATCTTGTCCAGGGTCTGCGCGCTCATCACGTTGAAGCCGAACCAGCCCACGCACAGGATCCAGGCGCCCAGCGCCAGGAAGGGAATGCTGGAGGGCGGATGCGCGCTCAGCGAGCCGTCGCCGCGGTAGCGGTTGCGCCGTGCACCCAGCAGCAGCACGGCGGGCAGTGCCAGCCAGCCGCCCATGGCATGCACCACCACCGAGCCGGCGAAGTCGTGAAATTCGGCGCCGGTGGCCGAGGCGATCCATGCCTGGATGCCGAAGGCCTTGTTCCAGGCGATGCCCTCGTACAGCGGATAGACGACGCCGACGATCACCGCGGTGGCGATCAATTGCGGCCAGAACTTGGCGCGCTCGGCGATGCCGCCCGAAATGATGGCCGGAATGGCCGCGGCAAAGGTCAGGAGGAAGAAGAACTTCACCAGCTCATAGCCGCTCTGCTTGGCCAGCTCCTGGGCGCCGACGAAGAAATGGGTGCCGTAGGCCACGCCATAGCCGACCGCGAAGTACACGACGGTGGACACCGAGAAATCCACCAGGATCTTGACCAGTGCATTCACCTGGTTCTTCTTGCGCACGGTGCCAAGCTCCAGAAAGGCGAAGCCCGCGTGCATGGCCAGGACCATGATGGCGCCGAGAAGAATGAAAAGTGCGTTTGCGCCCTGAGTTAGTGCGTCCATGAATATTGGTGCCGATATTGCTCTTGAATGGTGCGTGTTGACCTCAATGAAGAAGTCGTGCGCCGATAGAAAGCAATATTGGTGCCAAACGCGCAAGCATGGTGCAGCTTGCCGCCTGATGGTGCGCACCGCAACGATGCGCAGTCCCGGCGGCGGCGATCAGCCGGCCTGGCGAAAGCTCAGGTTGACGCGCCGGCGTCCCAGCCGCGGATGCTCGCCGTCGGGCAGCGTCGCCACGCCGTGGTAGCGCAGGCGCGAGGCGCCGCCCCAGACCAGCACGTCGCCGTGGACCACGGGCACTTTGAGCGTCTTGTCGGCGCGCGCCAGGCCGCCGAGCTGGAAGGTGGCGGGCAGGCCCAGCGACAACGAGACCAGGGGATGCGCTGCCGCTTCGCGCTCGTCCTTGTCCTGGTGCAGGCTGAGGCGCGCGCCGGGCTGGTAGACGCTGAAGAGGCAGGCGTCCGGCGCGAAGCCGTCGAAGCCGGCCCGGGCGGCCGCCTCGCGGGCCAATCGCGCCAGGCAGGGCGGCATGGCGGGCCAGGGGCGGCCGCTTTCGGGGTCGTGCGCCTGGTAGCGGTAGCCGGTCCGGTCGCTCACCCAGCCGAGTCGGCCGCAATTGCTCGCGGCCACCGACATCGTGAAGCCGCCGGGCGTCACCATGTGGCGCGGCGGCGCCTGTGCCAGCACCTCGTGCACGGCGGCGAGGATGGCCGTCTCGTCGGGCAGGGCAGCGCCGCGCAGCAACACGGCGCCGGGTGCAAGCGTGATGAGTTCGTCGTCGTGGAAGAGGCTTGCCGTCATGGCCGTCGGGGCGCGCGCTGAAAAGGACGCGAGGGCCTGTTCACAACGTGTGAACAGGCCCTAGGCGCGCCGGGACACCAGGCGGCGCAGCCTGGCGACCACGCCGCCATGTTCGCGCCGCCGCGTGCCGATCGGCCATTCGCGATAAAGCGCACGCTCTTCTTCCAGCACCCGCTTCAGTGCTGCATAGTTTCCCTCGCTATAGGCCCAGATGCCCGACACCACGAAATGCCCCGGCCGCGCGTCGGCCTTGGGCGCGATGCGGACGTCGAGCGCGCCGATGCGCGACATGGTTTCGGAGCGGGCCGCCGCCTGTTCGGCACCGCCGCCCAGCGCGTCGACTTGGCGCGAAAAGATGAAGCTGACCGCCTGGATCTGCGGAAAGTTTTCGGCGATGAAGGCGCAGATCTCCAGGAAGATCAGGCGGCCGATGTGGCGGCGTTCCCGGCGCACGGTGCGTGCCGGCTTGAAGGCTTCGATGTGGATCTCGGTGCCATTCTTGCGGACCGGCACCGGGTCGAGCGTGGCCAGCAGCACGTCGCGGTCGTAGACGAAAATGGGCTGGCCCAGAACGTAGGGCGCCGACTCGGGGCCTGTGATCTTGAGGATGCCGGGCGTGTTGGACACGGTGGAAGGCGACGCTATTTTTATGGTCCGGTTCTTGCGAACTTATCGCTTATTCGAGTGGCACATTTCTGCCTGCCTTCCTGAATATAGGTTCAATACATAACCAACGAGAGCGGCTGGTCTTCACGCGTTCATCATCGCGATGGAAGAATTCACGGACCACGCAACCAAGATTGACGTTTGACAATGGAACCTATCACCTCCATCGACCGCTACGAGCCCGACTACACCGGCAAATGCGAGATCTGCGGCAGCTCGCCGGTGGTGAGCGGCACGCGCGACGGCAAGACCGTCTACACCGCCACCATGTGCGGGCCCTGCCTGTGGAGCGAACCCAGGGCCGCTGATCCGGGCACCTGGAACGAGCCGCCGGCGGGCGAGGCTGCTTGAGCGGCGCGCGCATGCGTTTCGGCCTGGTCGCACACCGCACGCATCGCCAGGATGGCGATGGTGCGCTGGCCGGCTGGGCCCGGGCTTGCGAAGGCAGCATCCGCGCGCTGAACCTGGGCCTGCATGCGGTGGGCGGCACCTACGACGCGCTCGTGCGGCTCGGCCTTCTGGCCGGGCATGCGCCGTTGGTGCGCCTGCCCACGGGCGTCGACGGCGGCGTGATGCGGCTGGCCTCCAGCATCGCGGGAGGCCTGGCGCCCGAGCATGCGTTGGACGGCGTCATCTACTTCATGGACCCGGTCGATCCGTCCTCGCTCTACCCGGAGACGCAGGCGCTCAAGCGCCAGTGCGTCATTCACGGCAAGCCTTTCGTTTCCACCGCGGCCGGTGCCGCCGAATGGATCGCCGTCGAATGCGTGCATGCGGGCGTGGGCGATGCGGCGGCGCTGGCGCGTCCGCTGGCCGGCCAGACGGTGGCGCTGATTGCGCACGACGCGCTCAAACCGCGCATGCTCGAATTTGCGGCCGATCACTTCGATCTGCTGTCCCGTTTTTCGGCGCGCGTGGGCACCGGCACCACCGGCGGCCTGCTCAACGAGCTGGCCTGGTCGCGCGGCTGGCCGGCCGATACGCCTTGGGTCACGCGTTACCAGAGCGGTCCGATGGGCGGCGACGCGCAGATCGCCGAGCTGGTGCTCGATCGCTGCTGCCACAAGACCATCTTCTTCGAAGACCCGCACGTGGCGCGCCAGCACGAGGCCGACATCCAGCTGCTGGAGCGTGCGGTGTGCACCGCCTCGCACGACACCACCTGCTTCAATTCGCCGGCGATGGCGGAACGCTGGGCCGCCGCGATCGGGCGCGCCACCGCGCCCTGAAGAAAGGGATCAGCCGCGGCTGGCGCAGTCGCTGTCTTTCACCGTGACGCCGAGCTGGCGCGTGCCCACCGTATAGAGATGGCGAAAGCTGATTCCGCGGCCCAACATGGCGCGGGTGTTGGGCGCGCTGCAGTTCTTGGCCGTCAGGCGGCTGCGCAGCGTGCCCGGGTCGAGGCTGCGCGGCTGCACGTAGTGGTAGGTGGCGATGCGGGTGCTGGGCTCGTACTCGGCGCCGACCAGCACCGACTGGTCATCCATCTGCAGCGGCACCCTTTGCAGCACCACCTGCACGCCGCTTTGCATGCCGGCATCCAGTTCGCTCTCGCTCATGGTGGCCAGGCGCATGGCATCGTCGTCGCTGGCGCGTGCCAAGGGCAGGGCGCACATCAGTGCCAGTGCGGCCGGCAAGTGGCGCAAATGGCGCCGCGCCAGGATGAGTTGCATGAGAGAACGCATGGGCTTGCTCCCCTCGGATGGGCAGGCGGGCAATCAGTATTGCTTTCGTTTGCATGGTCGTCAAACGAGGGGCGTTGCAATTTGCGATGCCGTCCTGCCCAATTCGCTCCTTGCCAATGGCTTGGAGGTGCATCCGATGACGACGACCACCACGACCGCGAAGCGTGTCTTCAACTTCAGCCCCGGCCCCGCCACCTTGCCGGAGGTGGTGCTGCGCCAAGCCGCCGAGGAAATGCTCGACTGGCACGGCAGCGGCATGTCGGTGATGGAGATGAGCCATCGCGGCAAGGAATACATCGCCATTCAGGCCGAGGCGGAGAAGCTGCTGCGCGAGCTCTTGGGCGTGCCGGCCAGCTACAAGGTGCTGTTCCTGCAGGGCGGCGCGATCGGGCAGAACGCCATCGTGCCGATGAACCTGCTGCGCGGCCATGCCGGCATCGACTTCGTCGACACCGGCGAGTGGTCGCTCAAGTCGATCAAGGAGGCCAAGAAGTACGCCCAGGTGCACATCGTGGCCAGCAGCGCAGCCGATGGCTACACCCACGTGCCGGCGCGCGAGCGCTGGCAGCTCGACCCCGATGCGGCCTACGTCCACATCTGCTCGAACGAGACCATCGGCGGGGTTCAATACCACTTCACGCCCGACACCGGCCAGGTGCCGCTGGTGGCGGACATGTCGAGCGACTTCATGTCGCGTCCAGTCGACGTCAAGCGCTACGGCCTCATCTACGCCGGCGCGCAGAAGAACGTGGGCCCGGCCGGCGTCACCATCGTGATCGTGCGCGAAGACCTCGTCGGGCAGGCGCTGCCGATCACGCCTTCGGCCTTCGACTACAAGGTCCAGGCCGAGGCCGACTCGATGTACAACACGCCGCCCACCTACGCCATCTACATCGTCGGCCTGGTGCTGCGCTGGATGCAGGCGCAAGGCGGACTGGCGGCCATCGAGGCGCGCAACCGCGAGAAGGCGGCGCTCTTGTACAAGCACCTGGACAGCACGTCTTTCTTCTTCAACCCGGTGGCACTGGCGGACCGCTCGCTGATGAACGTGCCCTTCAAGCTGAAGGTTCCTTCGCTCGACGAAGCCTTTCTCAAGGGAGCCGACGAGCGCGGCCTGGTGCAGCTCAAGGGGCACCGCTCGGTGGGCGGCATGCGCGCCTCGCTCTACAACGCGCTGCCGCTTTCGGCAGTGGCCGCGCTGGTCGACTACATGAAGGACTTCGAGGCGCGCCATGGCGGATGAGGAGCCGCAGGCGGGTCGCTTCCGGGTCCTGGTGCTCAACGGGATTTCGCCCAAGGGCCTGGCGCGCCTGCCGGCCGAACGCTATGTCGCGGCCAAGGACCTGGCCTTGCCCGACGCAGTGCTGGTGCGCTCGGCCGACATGCATGGCATGGAGATCCCGGCCAGCGTGCGCGCCATCGGCCGCGCCGGCGCCGGCACCAACAACATTCCGGTGGCGGCCATGAGCGCCCGCGGCGTGCCGGTCTTCAACACGCCCGGCGCCAATGCCAATGCGGTGAAGGAGCTGGTACTGGCCGGCATGCTGATGGCGGCGCGCAACCTGTCGGGTGCGCTGCGCTTCGTCGGCGAGCTGGGCGCGGGGCGGGGCGAGCTGGACAAGACGGTGGAGCAGGGCAAGGCCGCCTTCGCCGGCTTCGAGCTGTCTGGCCGGACGCTGGGCATCGTCGGCCTGGGCAAGGTCGGCTGCCTGGTGGCCGATGCGGCCATCAAGCTGGGTATGGATGTGCTGGGCCATGACCCGGACATCACGGTGGACGCCGCCTGGAGCCTGCCATCGCAGGTCAGGCGCGCGGCCAGCGTGGCCGAGGTGCTGCGCAGCGCCCAGTTCGTCACGCTGCACGTGCCGCTGCTCGAGAGCACGCAGCATTTGGTGAACGCCGAGAACATCGGCCTGATGCAGCGCGGCGCGGTGCTGCTCAACTTTTCGCGCCAGGGCGTGGTGAGCGACGAAGCGGCCCTGGTGGCGCTGGACGCAGGGCAGCTCGGTGTCTATGTATGCGATTTTCCGAGCGAGGCGCTGCTGCGGCACGAGCGCGTGATCTGCCTGCCGCACCTGGGCGCCAGCACCCGCGAGGCCGAGGACAACTGCGCGGTGATGGTGGCCGAGCAGCTGCGCGGCTACCTGGAAGACGGCCACATCAGCAACGCTGTCAACTTTCCTGCGGTGAGCATGGCGCGCGAGTCGGCTTTCCGCGTGGCGATTGCCAACGCGAATGTGCCCAACATGCTGGGCCAGATCTCCACCGCGATGGCGCGCGCCGGGCTCAACATCCACAACATGGTGAACAAGTCGCGCGGCGACATGGCCTACACGCTGGTGGACGTGGACAGCCGGGTGAGCGATGCCTTGCTCGCCGAACTCGCGGCCATCGACGGCGTGTTGTCGGTGCGCTATCTGCCGCATCGCGGCTGACAGCGCCACGCGCGCTCACCAGGTGCGGAACTCTTCGCCGACGATGCCGACGCGCTCGACCAGGTCGTTCTGCTGCGCGATCCAGTCCTGGTACTTTTGCTCGAAATCGCGCCGCCGCTGGCTGATCGAACGCTTCTGTTCGAGCGCTTCGAGCTGCGCATAAAGCGCCGCTGACACGATGACGCCTGCGACGCGGTCGTTCTTGACGATTTGAACCGGCTCGCGCTCCGCCTGGCTGAGGTAGTAGGCAAAGCGGTTCCTGGCCTCCGTTGCTGTGATCTGCATGGCTATTTTCTCCAGAGCGTCAATAGCCATTTTCGCCATTTTCGAGCGGCGTCGACCTGAGAAAAAAGCGGCGCCATCGGGCGCCGCTTTTCAGTTTCAGCCCTTCAGCGCGCCGCCGCCATCGCCGGCCTGGCCCGCTGGTCGACGTCGGTCATCACCCAGTAGATCAGGATCAGCACGATACCCACCATGGCGAACACGCTGAGCACCAGGTCGCTGCCGCCGACCGCCAGGCTGCGTGCCGGGCTGGCCGCGATGCAGATCATGTCCGCGGCGCTCATGCCGACGTAGTGCATGGTGCAGACCGCCAGGCCCATCACCGCCGCGGCGATCAATTGATGGATCAGGTTGTTCAGGTTGAAGGCCAGCCACAACGCAGCCGCAGCTGCCGTGATGGCAATGGCCACCGACAGCGCGACGATCGCGAGGTCGAATTCCATCGAGGCGCGCATGTTCATCGCGAACATGCCCATGTAGTGCATCACGCACACGCCCAGCCCGGCCAACAGGCTGGCGGCCAGCCAGCCCGGCCGGCTGAACTTGCGCCGGCCGCCCGCCAAGTAGAGGGCGATGCCGGAGATCAGGATCGCCGCCGCCAGCGAGATGCCGGTGAGCACCATGTCGTAACGGATGCTGACCGGCAGCTTGTAGGCCAGCATGCCGATGAAGTGCATCGACCAGATGCCGATGCCGCCCAGGGCCACCGCGGCGCAGGCCAGCATGGAGAACTGGGTCTTGCCGTCGGAGCGAACCATGCGGCGCGCACACATCAATGCCGTGAGGGAACCCGCGAATGAGATCAGGTAGGACAGCCCAATCAACCCGAGCGAATAGGTAGGCGAGAGGACCTGGCCGACCACGAGGGGAGTAGACATGCGGATTTTCCTTTCACGCGAGAGAGCGCCCGGTAGCCTTGGACACACCATGTGACAAAGGTACATGAAGGCAATGGTCAGTTTGGTTCGATCGTTACTAAAAGTAAACCAACTTTTTCACGTACGTAAATAAGTGTGTCTGCAAAGCGCATGTGCTTACCCTCGCATCAAGCGCCCGGCTTGCCAGATCGGCGCCGCTCCAGCAGGATGCGCCCCTCGCCGTTCCACCCGCGCCCTGCAACCTTTGCCATGGACCTGTTGCTTGCTTTCCAGACCGCGTCGAGCGCTGCCACGCTGACGCTCTTCGCCCTGGTCGCGCTGGTGGCCATTGCCACGCCCGGACCCACAGTACTGTTGGCCCTGGCCAACGGTTCGCGCTTCGGCGTGCGGCGTTCGCTGCCGGGCATGCTCGGCGCGGTCGTCTCGGATTTCGTGCTGGTGGGCGCGGTGGCGCTGGGGCTCGGCGCGCTGCTCGCCGCCTCGGAGTTCTGGTTCTCCGTGCTCAAGTGGGTGGGCGCGGCCTATCTGGCCTGGATCGGCTGGAAGATGCTGCGCTCCAGCGGCTCGCTGCAAATGCCCGAGCCCGGCATGGCAGACGCGCAGGCCGCGCCGCGCCGTGTTTTCGCCAAGAGCTTCCTGGTGGCGGTGACCAACCCCAAGGGCTACCTGTTCTGCTCCGCGCTGCTGCCGCAGTTCATCGAGCCGGCAGCAGCGCAGTGGCCGCAGTACCTGGTCATTGGCCTGGTGTTCGCCGGTCTGGATTTCATCGTGATGCTGGGCTATGCGGCAGTAGGGGCGCGCGCGGTACGCTGGCTGCACCGGCGCGCCGTGCTGTGGCTGGACCGCTGCTGCGGCGCGATGCTGCTCGCCCTGGCCGGCTCGCTGCTCTTCTACCGGCGCGGTGTCAACTAGCTCGCATCGCTTCAGCGAGCAGGAATCGGTTCGAGCCCTGTCTTGGCAATGGTCGGCGCGGCAGCCGGCGAGTTCAGGTAGCGGATCAGTTCCCGCGCCGCCTCGGGCTGCTTCGAGCCGGTGGCGATCCCTGCCGAGAACACGGTGACCCGCTGGACTTCCGCCGGCAGCGGACCCACATAGTCGATGCCTTCGATCGGCAGCAGTTCGCTCACCTGCTGCAAGCCAAGCTCCGCGTCGCCGCGCGCCACGACGGTGCCCACGCGCTCGCTGAGGATGCGCTTGCTCTTGGGCTTGACCTGCGCCTCGATGCCGAGCTTCTTGAGCAGTTCGGTCTCGTAGTAGGTGCCGCTCGCGCTCGCCGAATAGGCAATGGAGGGCGCGGCAATCAGGGTGCGCTTGAGCGCCTCGACCGTGCTGATGTCGGGCTTGGGCGCGCCCTTTCTGACGGCGAAGCCGATGCTCGAGCGCACCAGGTCGACCTGGCTGCCGGGCGCCACCCTGCCTTGTTCGACCAGCGCATCGAGCGCCGGCCGCGCGAGGATCACGACGTCCGCCGGCTCTCCGCGGCCCAGCCGGCTGGGAATCGAATCGCTTGCATTGCCCATCGAGGCGCCATAGGCGGTCTTGACCGTTCGGCCGCTGGCCTTTTCAAAGCCGGGCCGCAAATCGTTGTAGGCGGCGGTGAAGCCGCCCGAGGTCATGACATGGAGGTCGGGCGCAGCGGGCTTGGGGCCGACGCTGCTGCAGCCGGCGAGCGCCAACGCGGCGGCGACGAGCACCGCACGGCGGCGAAGGGCGATAGAGGACGAATGCATGGCCTGGTCTCCGGATTGTTGGGGTTGGGCGCGGGGTGCGCCGCCAAACAAATCCTAGGGAGCCAAGCTGTCATTCAGCCCGCAGCAGACTCAGGGGAAACACCGTACGCGCTCCGCTAGGCGGCCGGCTGGCGTGCGCCGTTGTTGGCCGCCTGGCGCGCCATGCGCAGCGGCAGCACCGGCGCATCGCCCTTCTTGTCGACGCCGGCGTACACCGTGAGGTGCGGGTAAGGAATCTCGATGCCCTGGTCGTCGAAGGCAGCCTTCACCCGCCGCAGGTATTCGCGCCGCACGGTCCACTGCTGCATCGGCGCCACCTTGAAGCGGCAGCGCACCACCACCGAGCTGGCGCCCAGGCTTTCCACGCCGGCGATCTCCAGGTCTTCCAGGATCAGGTCGGCATAGGCTTCATCGGCCCGCATCCAGCGGCCCACCTGGCGCATCACCTGCATCACCTCGTCCACGTTCTCGCGGTAGGCCACGCCCACGTCCATCACCGCAAACGCGAAGCTGCGCGTCATGTTGGTCACGGTGGTGATGAGGTTGTTGGGAACGAAATGGACGTTGCCGTCGTAGTCGCGCAGGCGCACATGGCGCAGCGTGATGTCTTCCACCGAGCCGCTGATGCCGGCGATGGTGACGATGTCGCCGGTGCGGATCTGGTCTTCCAGCAACAGGAAGAAGCCGGTGAAGTAGTCCTTCACCAGGCTCTGCGCGCCAAAGCCGATGGCCAGGCCGACCACACCGGCGGCGCCAAGGATCGGGGCCAGCGACACGCCCAGCTCGCCCAGCACCAGCATGATGGCCACGGTGCCGACCACCACCGCGATCAGGTAGCGCAGCACGCGCCCCAGCGTGGCGGCGCGCCCCGTGCCCTCGGCTTCGCCCATGCGCCTTTCCACGCGCATGCGCACCGCGCGCACGGCGCGCTGCAGGACGCGGATCGAGATCCACGCGATCACGAGAATGAGCACGATGCGCAGGCCGTGCAGTGCGGGCGCGGCCCAGCGGTCCCAATCGATGTTGGCGACAAGATTCATGGGTGTTGTTCCTCCTGTGGGGATGCGGCTCCAGGGCCGCGCGACGAAAACGCGACAGCCTAAGCCACCTCGAGCGCAGACGGGTTCCCGTCAGTCGGGGAAACCCAACACAGCGTGTTGTTGAAGCACACCATGGCAACAACCCACTACAAGTCTTTCATGTGGCGCTGAAAAAACGCGCCCTTGCAGTGGCCGGTGGATCGTCTAAAAATGTCCCATGACCGACGAACAAATCCAGTGGATGCCGCCCCTGGTGGGTGATGGCGTCCTGCCTTCGATCCTGGCCTGGCAGTCGGCCTGCACTGCCCTGGCGCTGCAGGCCCAGCAGGAGCAACTGAAGCTGCTGTCCAGCTGGCAGGGCATGGCCAGCAACTTTCAGCGCGAGCTGTGGGATAGCTGGATCGCCCGCTTCGGCGGCGGCGTTCCGCTCGATGCCTGAACTGAACGACAAGACGCTTGCGTCGGCTGCGGCTGCGGGTGCACCGTTGCAGCTGCCGCCGCAGCCCATCAGCCAGGAAGTGCTGCTGGAAAAGTACGCCAAGGGCGCCGAGCGCAGCGTCGACGACGTGCGGCGCCGTCTTGCCCATGCGCTGGTGCAGGTCGAAAAGCCCGAGCAGCGCACGGCCTGGGAGGCGCGCTTCCTGGCGGCCCAGCGGGACGGCTTCTTGCCGGCCGGCCGCATCCAGTCGGCGGCAGGCACCGCGCTGAGCGCCACCCTGATCAACTGCTTCGTGCAGCCGGTGGGCGACTCCATTGCGGAGGCGGAGGACGGCCACCCCGGCATCTACGTGGCGCTGACCGAGGCCGCCGAGACCATGCGGCGCGGCGGCGGCGTGGGCTACGACTTCTCGCGCATCCGGCCGCGCGGCGCCTGGGTGGCGAGCACACAGTCGAGCGCGTCGGGGCCGGTGTCCTACATGCGGGTGTTCGACCGCTCCTGCGAAACGGTGGAGTCGGCCGGCGCGCGGCGCGGCGCGCAGATGGGCGTGCTGCGCTGCGACCACCCGGACATCGAAGAATTCATCCACGCCAAGGACGCGGGCGACCTGTCCAACTTCAACATCTCGGTGGCGCTGACCGATACCTTCATGCAGGCGGTGGAGGAAGACCGGCCGGTGGAGCTGGTGCACCGCGCCGCGCCCGGCCCGCGCCTGGCGGCTGCCGGCGCCTTCCAGCGCAAGGACGGGGTGTGGGTCTATCGCACCCTGGCGGCGCGCGATCTGTGGGAACAGATCATGCAGTCCACCTACGATCACGCCGAGCCGGGCGTGCTGTTCCTGGACCGCATCAACATCGACAACAACCTGTCGTACTGCGAGACCATCGCCGCCACCAACCCCTGCGGCGAGCAGCCGTTGCCGCCCTACGGCTGCTGCTGCCTGGGCTCGATCGACCTGACGCGCTTCGTGCGCGAAGCCTTCGAGTCCCAGGCGCGCTTTGACGAAGAGGGCTTCGTGCAGCTGGTGCAGATCGCCGTTCGCATGCTCGACAACGTGCTGGAGCTCAGCGTCTGGCCGCTGGCCCAGCAGCAGGAGGAAGCGCGCCGCAAACGCCGCATCGGCCTGGGCTTCACCGGCCTGGGCGACGCGCTGGTGATGCTGGGCCTGCACTACGACAGCGATGCTGCGCGCGCCATGGCACGCCGCATCGCCGAGCAGATGCGTGATTCGGCGTATGGCGCATCGGTCGACCTTGCCATCGAGCGCGGCGCTTTTCCGCTTTTCAACGCCGACCTGCTGCTCAGCCGCGGCACCTTTGCCTCGCGCCTGCCGGCGCCGCTGAAAGAACGCATCCGCACCGCGGGACTGCGCAACTCGCACCTGCTGTCGATCGCGCCCACCGGCACCATCAGCCTGGCCTTTGCCGACAACGCCAGCAACGGCATCGAGCCGCCGTTCTCCTGGCGCTACACGCGGCGCAAGCGCGGGGCCGAAGGCCAGTTCCAGGAGTACGCGGTGGAAGACCACGCCTGGCGCCTGTACCGGCACCGCAAGGGCGAGGACGCGCCGCTCACGCCCGCCTTCGTCACCGCGCTGGAGCTCGGCACGCAGGCGCACGAGAAGATGGTGGCCGCGGTCTCGCCCTGCATCGACACCGCCATCTCCAAGACGGTGAACGTGCCGGCCGACTATCCCTACGAGGAATTCAAGAGCCTGTACCTGCGCGCCTGGAAGTCGGGCCTGAAGGGCCTGGCCACCTACCGGCCGAATGCGGTGCTGGGCTCGGTGCTGATGGTGCATCCGCCGGCAGCAGCGGCGCAGCAGGAGAGCGCCGCCATGGCGCTGGACACTGCCGCGCCCGACGGCCGCCTGGTGCTCGCGCGCGCGCCGCAACCGGTGCTGGCCTCGCTGCGCTGGCCCGGGCGGCCCGACCTGCCGGCCGGCAATGCCGCCTGGAGCTACATGATCCGCCATCCCTTCGGCGAGTTCGCGCTGTTCATCGGCGAGTTGCCGGAGGACGGCCGCACGGCGCCCTTCGAAGTCTGGATCAATGGCGCCGAGCAGCCGCGCGGCCTGGGTGCGCTGGCCAAGACCTTGTCGATGGACCTGCGCGCCAAGGACCCGACCTGGATGCGGCTGAAGCTCGACCTGCTGGCCACCGTGCAGGAGGAGCGCGCCTTCGAGATGCCTTTTCCGCCGCACGGCGAGCCGCGCCGCTTTCCCGGCGTGGTGGCGGCCACCGCGGCCGTGATCCGCTGGCGCTGCGAGCAGCTCGGGCTGTGGGATGACGAAGAGGACGCGCCCGCGCCGGTGATCGACGCGCTGTTCAGCCGCGAGGAGCCCGAGACCGGGCCCAACGGCACCCTGGCCTGGGCGGTGGACGTGAACAACCCGGCGAGCGACGAATCCTTCACCCTCACGCTCAAGGAGGTGCTGCTCCCAGATGCGCAAGGTGCGGGGCAGGGCGGCCGCGTGGCCAGGCCCTGCGCGATCGGCCTGTCAGGCAACCATCCGCGCGCGCTCGATGGCCTGGCGCGCATCCTGTCATTGGACATGCGGGTGCTGGATCCGGCCTGGATCGGCATGAAGCTGCGCAAGCTCTTGAACTACGCCGAGCCGCTGGGCCACTTCATGGCCTTCGTGCCCGACCTGCCGCCGGGGCAGCAGCGCCAGCAGGTCTGGCCGTCCACCGTGGCCTATCTGGCGCGGCTGGTGATTCACCGCTACGCCATGCTGGGCGTGCTGGACGAAGAGGGCTATCCGCTCTCGCCAATGGGCATCCTGCAGGCGCCGTCTTCGGACGCGGACGGCAGGAGCGGCGCGGCGCCACCCGCGCCCATGGCGGGCGCACGCTGCCCCGAATGCGGCAACGCCGCCATGATCCGCAAGGACGGCTGCGATTTCTGCACGGCTTGCGGGCATGTGGGGGCTTGCGGGTAGGCGATCGTTGAGTTGTCCGTATTGTTAGACAAATATTCATAAGTTGTCTAAAATAATGGTCAAATGAACGCCCCGAGCAGCACGATTGTTTTGGAGCGCCAACTGCTACTGCAGCTTGGCGACAGGCTCAAGCGCCTTCGCAAGGCGCAGGGCCTTGGCACGGTCGAAATGGCCCGGCGCGTGGGCATTTCGCGCACGACGCTCAGTGCTGTCGAGGCCGGCGATCCGGGGCCTTCCATGGGGACCTATCTGCGAGTGATGTCGGTCCTGGGCATCAGCGGCGAACTGGCGCTACTGTGCGGCGACATCATGCAACCTGCACCGCGCGGAACTGCCGCCGCACAGTCCCGTCGCGCACGGCCCGTCGTGCAAGTGCTGGTCTCGGCCGATGAATCCCGCCATCAGGTGCAGGACCTGCAAAGCCTGGCGCTGCACGAAGAGGCCGTCCGCCTCCTGCGTTCCGACCCGGCCCTGCTGCACCGGGCCGAGGAAACGCTGCAACGCTGGCTTCTTTCCGACAACGCTCGCTCCAGCGACCTGTGGAAGGAATGGCAAGACGTCCTGGCCCACGGCAAATGGCGCAAGGTCTTGGGGCGCACCCGACGCGCGCAGGAGCTCCGTCAGGCTTCCCCGTTGACCGCCGTGCTCCCAGAGAAAATTCGTCAAAGTGTTCTTGCTCAAGTGAGGGGGCTCAAGAAGGGCGTGCTGCTAGGCGACGCCCTGAGCGAGGTCGCACCATGACCCGGGAAGAGCTCGAGCACATCATTCGCGCCAGCGGCGATGTGACGGACCAGTACGAGTTCATGATCGTTGGCAGCCAGTCGATCCTGGGACCCGTACCGAATCCAGAAGAAGTCTTCACCATGTCGGCGGAGGCGGACATCTATCCCCTGCATGTCCCCGAATTGGCGGAGAAGATCGAAGGCGCTCTGGGCGAAGGCTCGCAATTCCACGAGACCTACGGCTACTATGCTCAAGGCGTTGGACCTGAGACAGCCATCCTGCCCTCAGGCTGGCTGGATCGCGTGCATCGGGTACAGAGCGCCGCGACGAACGACCGGGTGGGCTACTGCCTGGACGTCGTCGATCTCTTCATGTCCAAGGCTGCGGCGGCTCGGGACAAGGATCGCCAGTTCTGCATGGCGCTACTCCAGCACGGCTACGTCCAGCTGGCCCAGGCCCTCGACCTGACGGCCGACATGCCGCTGGACGATGTGGCGCAGCGCAGGCTTCGCGCCACCATTCGCCGATGGGCAAAAGTCATCGCCGACGCCGGCCACCAGATGCCGGATGCTGAACTCAAGGCAGCAGCACCGCCGCGCCGTTGAGCCGACCGGCACGCAGATCGTCCAGCGCTTCGTTGGCCTGCTCCAGCGCATAGGTGGTGACGTGCACCCGCGGCGGCTGCGCCTGCACCTGCGCCAAGAACTCGTGCGCATCGGCGCGCGTCAGGTTGGCCACCGAGACCACCTGCCGCTCTTCCCACAGCAGCCGGTAGGGAAACGACGGGATGTCGCTCATGTGGATGCCGCCGCACACCACGCGCCCGCCCTTGCGAACCGCGCGCAGGGCCGCCGGCACCAGCGCGCCAACCGGGGCGAAGAGGATGGCGGCGTCCAGCGGCGCCGGGGGCCGTTCATCCGAGCTGCCCGCCCACACGGCGCCCAGCGAGCGCGCGAACTGCTGGCCGGCGCTGTCGCCGGCGCGCGTGAAGGCAAAGACCTCGCGTCCCTGCGCCTGGGCCACCTGCGCGATCAGGTGCGCGGCGGCGCCAAAGCCATACAGGCCCAGGCGCCGTGCATCGGCGCCGGCCGCCTTGAGGCTGCGCCAGCCGATCAGGCCGGCGCACATGAAGGGCGCGACATGGGCAGGATCCTCGCGCGCCAGGGCGCCCAGGGGCAGGCAGAAATCGGCCTCTGCCACCAGGTGGCTGGCAAAGCCGCCATCGCGGTGCAGGCCGGTGAAGCGGGGCGTGTCGCACAGGTTCTCGTTGCCGCGCATGCAGAAACTGCAGTGGCCGCAGCTATGGCCCAGCCAGGCAACGCCGACACGATCGCCCACGCGGTGCGCCGAGACACCCGCGCCCAGCGCCTCGACCTCGGCCACCACCTCATGGCCGGGCACGATGGGCAGATGCGGCAAGTCCAGGTCGCCGTCGACCACGTGCAGATCGGTCCGGCAAACCGCGCAGGCCAGCACGCGCAGGCGCATTTCGCCGGCCGCCGGCTCGGGCAGGGGGCGCCGCTGCAGGGCAAGCGGCCGGCCGATGGCGGACAGTGCCATGGCGCGCATCGCGGTGGTCATGGCGTCTTCTTTTCCGGCTTGTCTTCCCAATCCACCCAGTCCACCGGATGGGTCTTCAGGTAGGCGCTGACCGCGGCGCCCACCGTCGGAAAGAAGGCCTCTTCACCCAGCCGCGTGAACAGGCCGAAGCGCTTGAGCTTGTCCTTCACCGGGTCCTTCATCTCGGCCACGCACAGCTCGGTACCGGCCGCCTGCAGTTGTTCGTCGAGCTCGGCCAGCATGTCGGCCGAGGTCACGTCCACGCTGGTCACCGGCTCGGCCGCCACCACCAGCCAGCGCACGGGCTCGGGCGCGGCGGCCACTGCATCGAGCACCCGCTCGTGAAACAGCTCGGCGTTGGCGAAGAACAAGGGGGCGTCCCAGCGGAACAGCACCAGCCCCGGAACCTGCCGCGCATCCGGATAGCGCGTGATGTCGTGATAGCCCTTCACGCCTTCGGCACGACCCAGCACCGCGAAATGCGGACGCCAGGCATCCCACAGGAATTCGATCACCGCGATCACGATCGCCAGGCCGATGCCCTCGATGGCGCCGAACACCATCACGCCGGCCGTGCAGACGATCGACAACCAGAACTCCCAGGGCTGCATGCGATGGATGCGCAGCAGATCGCGCACCTCGATGAGGCCGATGGCCGATGCGATCACCACCGCCGCCAGCGCGCTGTGCGGCAGGTTGCCAAGAAGATTGGGCGCGGCCACCAGCAACAGCGCCACGGCCAGCGCGCCGACCACGCCGGTCAGCTGCGTCTTCGCGCCCGCGGCCTCGGCCACCGGCGTGCGCGAAGAGCTGCTGCTGATCGCAAAGCCCTGGAAGAAGCCGGCTGCCAGGTTGGCCATGCCCAGGCCCACCAGCTCCTGGTTCGGGTTCACGTAGGCGCGCTGGCGCGCCGCATAGACGCGCGACAGCACGCTGGTGTCGGCAAACGAGACCAGTGCGATCGACAGGCCGCCCAGCAGCACCGGCCCCAGGTCGGCCGTGCTGATCCACGGAATGGCAAAGGCCGGCAGTCCCTGCGGCACCGGTCCCAGCACCTTCACGCCCTGCGCGGCCAGGCCGCCCAGGCCCACCACCAGCGTGGCACCCACCACCGCGATCAGCACGCCGGGCAGCCGCCGGCTGCGCTTGAGCAGCAGGATGGCCAACAGCGTTCCGCCCCCCACCAGGAAGCTCGCCAGCTGCGTCTTGCCCTGCAGCGCTGCCTGCACGATGGCCCACAGATTTCGCAGCGGACCGTCGCTCTCGATGGAGAAGCCCAGCAGCTTGGGCACCTGGCTGATCAGCACAGTGAGCGCGATGCCGTTCATGTAGCCGTAGCGGATCGGCTTGGAGAAAAGCTCCGTGACGAAGCCAGCCCGCGCCAGCCCGGCCAGCACGCAGACGCCGCCGGCCACCAGGGCCATGGCGCCGGCCAGCGCCACCGCGCGTGCCGGGTCGCCGCCCGACAGCGGCAGCACCACCGCCAGGATCAGGGCGGCCAGCGAGGAATCGGGCCCCAGCACCAGGATGCGGCTGGGCCCGAACAGGGCGTAGACCAGAAGCGGCACGATGGTCGCGTAAAGACCGTGGATGGCCGGCACGCCGGAGGCCTCGGCGTAGGCGATGCCCACCGGCACCAGCATGGTGGTCAGCACCAGCCCGGCGGCGAGGTCGCGGCGCAGCCATTCCAACTGGTAGCCACGCAGTACCTGCAGGCCCGGCAGCCAGCGCTGCCAGCCCTCGTCCCGGCCTGCAGGCGGGCGGGGCGCCGCGGGCGGCGTTGGCGTGGTGGGATGGGTGGATGCGGGCCGGCTCATGTTGCCATCATGGCAACTTTCCCGGGCAGCGGCGTGGCGCGGCGGCGCCCGTCGCCTTCACTTGCGCGGCGCCGCGCGCACCGGCTGCGACCAGGCCGGCCGGCGGCTGGCTTGCGAGTCGACCACCACCACGTAGCGGCCTGCATCCGCTTCCGGCTGCTGGCGTGCCGGCAGCACCCACTGCGGCACACCGTCGGCCTGCAGCGCCAGGTAGTCGGCGTCCAGCACGCCGTATTGGTCGAGCAGACGGTTCAGCGAGGCCGGCATGCGGATGCAGCCCTTGGACTGCACCGTGCCCAGCCGCGGCTCCAGGCGCCGCGGATCCGTGGCGTGCATCAAGAGGCGCATGGTGCCCATGCCGCCATTGCCCCATAGCCGCCGCGCCTGCTGCCAGCCCAGGTCGAAGACGCGCATGTCCTTGGCGCCGAAACCGCGGATGCCGTTCGCGTTGTAGGTGCCTTCGGCCCGGTAGTCCGGGTTGTCGGGCGCATGCGCAAAGACGCCCAGCGGCGTTTCGAAGTGGTCGAACTTGCCCGGTCGTCCGGTGGACACCGGCGAGGCGCCAATCAGCTGGGCCGCCTGCCCATTCGCTGCGACCCAGTAGATGAAGATGGCTTGCACGCGCGGATTGCGGTCGACCAGCACCAGGTACTGCGCCCGCGAAAGGGAGGCGCCGGCCTCGCGCAGCGCTGTCAGTGCCATCGCGCTGTAGCGGGCCGCTTCCGCTTCGGGTGGCGTGAGGCGTGGCGTCACTTGGGCGCGGTAGGCGGCGCGCAGCGATTCGGGGCTGGCATGCGCCGGCCCTGACCCGGCCGCCAGCACGAAGGCCATGGCCAGGGCACCGAGCACGGCCGGCGTCAGACGAAGTCCTACACAATCAAGGCGCATCTCTTACAAGCCCGAGTGGCTTGAGTCGAACTATCCAGTTCGACACCGGACCGTGCCCAGAGTTCGCGCCGTGCAGCGCACGCGTCACCGCTCAGCGCCGGCCCGGCTGCGCGGCGCGGTGCGCATGGGCCATGGCTTGCAGCCCGCCCATGACGTAGCGCAACAGGTCGTCCCGCAGGCCCTGCGGGTCCTGCACCAGCGCGGGCAGCAGCTTCTCGGGTCCTTCGCGCGGCGCGACCATCAGCACGATGGCCGGCAGCACCACGAAAGCCACCGCCCGCTGCACGGCGGGATGGCTGTCGGGCAGGCCCAGCACCTGGCCGATCAGGGCGCGCATCACCGCGGCCTTGGGGCGAACGGCCTTTTCCACCAGCGTGGGCAGCATGGCGGACGGCGAGAGCACCTCGCGCACCATCACCCGAAAGCCCCAGGGCGCATTGCGCGTGGCCGACATGCCGACCACGCGCGCCAGCACCATGCTCAGCTTGTCTTGCGCACTGACATCGGCGTCCTGCGCGATGGCCAGCAGTTCGTCCAGGTTGACGATCTGGCGGTGCGCCTCGATCAGCACCGCTTCGTAAAGACCTTCGCGGCTGCCGAAGTGGTAGTTGATCGACGCCATCGGCGTGCCGGCGCGCTGTGCGATCTCCTTGGTGGTGCCTTCGGCGAAGCCACGTTCGGCAAAGAGCTGGCCGGCGGTTTCCAGCAGATGCTGGCGCGTCGCCTGGCCGCCGGGGCGCGGCGTGCGGGCGGGCGGGGCGGTCTTGCTGGCTGGCGGCGCGCCGGTCTTTCGGGGCGCTGCGCGCGTCTTTCGGGGGGCGGCGGCTTTCATCCGGTTGCGCAAATATGTTTGAATTTAAATTCAGATTCGATAAGATCCAGTCTACTGCTTCCCGATTGCGTCTACAACACGCCCCATCGCATATCGCACGCGAGGACCCCAAGCGCCATGAACAAGAAGCCTCTCATTGCCGCCGCCGTGATCCTGCTGGCCGGCGCCGCGGCCCTGGCCTGGTGGCTGCAGCGCACGCCGGACGCGCGCAGCGAGCTGGTGCTGTACGGCAACATCGACATTCGCCAGGTCTCGCTGGCCTTCAACGGCAGCGAGCGCATCGCCCGGCTGGCGGTGGAGGAGGGCGATCCCGTGAAGGCCGGCCAGGTGCTGGGCCAGCTGGACATCCGCACCCTGCAGCTGCGCGCCGAGCAGTCGCGTGCCCAGATCGCGGTGGCGCAGCAGGCGCTGGCGCGGCTGCAGACCGGCAGCCGCCCCGAGGAAGTGGCGCAGTCACGCTCACAGGTGGCGGCGGCCGAGGCCGATGCCAAGCTGGCGCAGCAGCAGCTGGAGCGCGTCCAGTCCATCGGCCAGAGCACCGGCGGCCGCGCCGTGAGCCAGCAGGACCTGGATGCGGCGCAGGCGCGCCGCAAGGTGGCGCAAGCCCAGCTGGAAAATGCGCGCAAGGCGCAGCAGCTGGTCGTGACCGGGCCGCGCAAGGAAGACATCGCGCAGGCCCAGGCGCAGCTGGAGGCATCGCGTGCGGCCCTGGCGCTGCTGGATCACCAGATCGCCGAGTCCACCCTGAAGGCGCCGATCGACGCCGTGGTGCGCGCGCGCCTGATGGAGCCCGGCGACATGGCGTCGCCGCAGCGCCCTGTCTACACGCTGGCCATCACCGATCCCAAGTGGGTGCGGGCCTATGTGGCCGAAGCCGACCTGGGCCGCATCCGCCCCGGCATGGCGGCCCGCCTGGTCACCGACAGCCATCCGGACCAGCCGCTCGAGGGCCGCATCGGCTACATCTCTTCAGTCGCCGAGTTCACGCCCAAGACGGTGCAGACCGAGGAGCTGCGCAGCAGCCTGGTCTACGAGGTGCGCGTGCTGGCCGAGGATGCCGGCGATCGTTTGCGCCTGGGCATGCCGGCCACGGTGCGCATCGCGCTGGATGCGGATGGGGATGCCGCCAGAAACGGCCAGCGGCCATGAACGAAGACAAGGCGCCGGCGCTCGTTGCCCAGGGCCTGCACAAGCGCTTTGCCATCAAGGGCAAGGCGGCGCCGGTGGTCGCGCTGCAGGATCTCAGCTTGCGCGTGCCGGCCGGTGCGCTCACCGCCTTCGTCGGGCCCGACGGCGCGGGCAAGACCACCCTGCTGCGCCTGGCCGCCGGACTGTTGCGCGCCGACGAGGGCAGCCTGCAGGTGCTGGGCATCGACGTCGCCAAAGAGCCGCAGGCGGTGCAGGACCGCATCAGCTACATGCCGCAGCGCTTCGGCCTTTATGAAGACCTGAGCGTGCAGGAGAACCTCGACCTCTACGCCGACCTGCATGGCGTGCCGCGCGACGAGCGGCGCGCGCGCTATGCGCGGCTTCTGGAGATGACCGACCTGGGCCGCTTCACCACGCGCCCGGCCGGCAAGCTTTCCGGCGGCATGAAGCAGAAGCTCGGGCTGGCCTGCACCCTGGTGCGCTCGCCGCAACTGCTGCTGCTGGACGAGCCCACGGTCGGCGTCGATCCGCTGTCGCGCCGCGAGCTGTGGCAGATCGTCGAGCAGCTGGTGCAGGACGAACACTTGAGCGTGATCGTCAGCACCGCCTATCTCGATGAAGCCGAGCGTTGCGCACAGGTCTTCGTCATGCACGAGGCGCGGCTGCTGGCGCAAGGCACGCCCGGACAGATCCGCGAGCAGGCGCAGGGCCTTTGCTTCGTGGCCAAGGCGCCGCCGGGCATGCCGGCGCGCAGCCTGCAGGCACGCTTGCTCGATGCGCCGGCCGCCATCATCGACGCGGTGCCCGAAGGTGGCGACGTGCGCTTCATCCGCCGTGCCGGCGCCGACGCCCAGGCGCTCGAGGCGCTGCTGCAGGGCGCGCCCGCCGAGCCAGTGCCGGCGCGGCTGGAAGACGGCTTCATGGTGCTGCTGCGTGCCCAGCAGCCGGCAAGCTCGACGGCAACGGCAACGGCACCCGCAGCGGACGCGGCAAGCGCCGCGCCTTCCGGCGAAGTGGTCATCGAGGTCAAGGACCTGGTGCGCCGCTTCGGCGATTTCACCGCCGTCGCCAGCACCAGCTTCCAGGTGCGGCGCGGCGAGATCTTCGGCCTGCTAGGCCCCAACGGCGCCGGCAAGACCACCACCTTTCGCATGCTGTGCGGCCTGCTGCCGGCCAGCAGCGGCTTCCTGCAGGTGGCCGGCGTCAACCTGCGCCATGCGCGGGCCCAGGCGCGCAGCCGCATCGGCTATGTCTCGCAGAAGTTCGCGCTGTACGGCAACCTGACGGTGGCCGAGAACCTGTCTTTCTTCGGCGGCGCCTACGGCCTGCGCGGCGAGCGCCTCGACCGGCGGGTGCGGGCGGTGCTGGAAGAGTTCGACCTGAGGGGCCAGGAAGACGCCACCAGCGGCCAGCTGCCGGGTGGCTACAAGCAGCGGCTGGCCATGGCGACCGGCCTTTTGCACGAGCCCGAGATCCTGTTCCTGGACGAGCCCACCAGCGGCACCGACGCACTGGCGCGGCGCGAGTTCTGGCGCCGCATCACCGCGCTGGCGGCCGCGGGCGTCACCGTCATCATCACCACCCACTTCATGGAAGAGGCGGAGTATTGCGACCGCATCGTGATCCAGGACGCCGGCAAGCTGCTGGCCATCGGCACGCCGCAGGAGGTGCGCGCCAAAGCGATTCAAACACCGGGGCGCCGCCCCAACATGGAAGACGCCTTCATCGGCATCGTGAGCCAGGCGCGGGCGCAGGCCGGGCAGGGGGCTGCTGCATGAAGCCCGAAGACGAATCGGCCACCCGCTCGCACGCCCTGGTCCGGCTGGCTGCCCTGACGCGCAAGGAAACGCGGCAGCTGCTGCGCGACCCGAGCAGCCTGGCCATCGGCATCCTGCTGCCGATCATCCTGATCCTGCTGTTCGGCTACGGCCTGTCGCTGGACGTGAAGAACGCGCCGCTGGCGGTGGTGATGGAAGACGCGTCGCCCACCGCCGCGCAGGCGGTGGCCGGGCTGTCGCTCACGCCTTACATCTCCCCGGTGCCGCTGGCTTCGATGCATGAGGCCGAAGCGCTGCTGCGGCAACACAAGGTGGACGGCATCGTGCGCGTGCCGGGCGACTTCGCCAGCCGGCTGGCGGCGGGCGACGCGCGCATCCAGATCGTGGTGAACGGCGCGGATGCGAACAAGGCCAACACCATCCTGCGCTACGCCGGCGCCGCGCTGGGCGGCAACGCGCAGCGGCAGGCGGATCGAGCGGGCGGTTCGCTGGCTGCTGCCGACGGCATCGGCTCGGTCAGCGTGGAGCCGCGCCTGTGGTTCAACAGCGCCAACACCAGCACCTGGTACCTGGTGCCCGGCCTGGTGGTGCTGATCATGACCCTGGTGGGCGCCTTTCTCACCGCCCTGGTGATGGCGCGCGAATGGGAGCGCGGCACGCTGGAGGCGCTGTTCGTCACGCCGGTGCGGCCGGCCGAGATCCTGATCGCCAAGATCATTCCCTACTTCGGCATCGGCATGGCCGGGCTGGCCCTGTGCCTCGCAGCCGCGCGCTTCCTGTTCGAGGTGCCGATGGTGGGCTCGCTGCTGCTGCTGGTGTTTGCGTCCATGCTCTACCTGATCGTGGCGGTGGCGATCGGCCTGGTGATCTCCTCGGTCACGCGCAACCAGTTTCTGGCCAGCCAGGTGGCGCTGTTGTCCAGCTTCCTGCCCTCGCTGCTGCTGTCGGGCTTCCTGTTCGACCTGCGCAACGTGCCCTGGCTGGTGAACGTCATCGGCCACATCCTGCCGGCCACCTATTTCATGGAGCTGATCCGCGCGCTGTTTCTGGCCGGCAACATCTGGCCGCTGGTCCTCAAGAACTGCCTCGTCCTCATCGCCTACGCGGTGGGCCTGCTCACCGTGGCGCGGCTGGTGACGCGCAAGCGATTGGACTGAGCCATGCCAAACGGATTGGACTGAAGCCATGCCAACCGCTCTGGTCGATTTTCTGCTGCGCGTGCTCAACCTGTGCCGCAAGGAGCTGCGGGTGATCCTCAAGGACCCGAGCAGCCGGGTGATCCTGATCGTGCCCGCCATCATGCAGAGCCTGATCTTCGGCTACGCCGCCACCTACGACCTGAAGCGCATCGACTACGCGCTGCTCGACCAGAGCCACGGCGCCGCGGCGCGGCAGCTGGTGGCCAAGCTGGAGGGCGGCGGGGTGTTCCGCCGCGCCATGACCCTGCGCTCGCCGGCCGACATCGCGGCACCCGTCGATCGCGGGGAGGCGCTCCTGGTGCTGCACATCGGCCCGCGCTTCGAAGCGCAGCTGATGGCGGGCCAAAGCGCACCGGTGCAGGTCATCGTCGATGCGCGCAACTCCACCACCGCCAGTGCGGCCGTGGGCTACGTCACCCAGGTGGTGGCGGACTTCAACAGTGAATGGCGCACGCGCCACGGCGGGATGGCCGCACCCATGCGCGTCGAGTCGCGCGCCTGGTTCAACCCGAACCTGGAGACGCGCTGGAACTTCATGCCAGGCCTGGTGGCGGCGCTGAGCATGCTGCAGACGCTGCTGCTCACCGCGCTGTCGGTGGCGCGCGAGCGCGAGCAGGGCACCTTCGACCAACTGCTGGTGACGCCGCTGTCGCCCACCGAGATCATGATCGGCAAGGCCATTCCGCCGGTGCTGATCGGACTGGTGCAGTCCACCATCGTGCTGGCCGTGTGCGCGCTGTGGTTCCGCATTCCCTTTGCCGGCTCGCTCTTCACGCTGTATGCCGGGCTGGCCTTCTTCACCGTGGCCAGCGTGGGCATCGGGCTGTCGATCTCGGCGGTGTCGGCCAACATGCAGCAGGCCATGCTCTACACCTTCGTCCTGATCATGCCGATGATGCTGCTGTCGGGCCTGACCACGCCGGTCAGCAACATGCCCGAGGCGCTGCAGATCGCCACCCTGGTCAACCCGCTGCGCTTTGCCATCGACCTGGTGCAGCGGGTCTATCTGGAGGGCGTGGGCTTCGCCACCGTTTGGCTCAACCTGCTGCCGCTCCTGGCCATCGCGGCTGTCACCCTGCCGCTGGCGGCCTGGCTGTTCCGCCATCGGCTTGTCTGATCGCGAGGACGTTTATGACTTACCAACTTTCCCTTCGCATGTTGGCCGCCTGCGCGCTGCTGGCCGGCTGCGCCGTCGGTCCCGACTTCCAGCCGCCGGCCAACGAGGCGCCGGCCGACTTCGCGAGCTGGCATGGCGGCGCCGATGAACTCCTGAGCCAGGCGCAGCGCCCGGGCCAGCCGACGGCGGCGCCGATCCGCTGGCAGGCCTTCGCCGACCCGGTGCTCGAGCGCCTGCAGGCGCGTGCGCTGCTCGCCAATGCCGACCTGCAGACCGCGGCGCTGCGCTTTGCCCAGAGCCGAGCGCAGGGCAGGGCGGTGCGCTCCCAGGGCCTGCCGCAAGTCGGTGCGAGCGGCGCGGCCATGCGCCTGCGCGAAAGCGAGGACGGCGATTTCGCCCGCATCATCGGCACCCTCAACCCGGCGGGAAAAGATGCGGCGGTCAAGGTGCTGAGCGAGCCGCATGACATGTTCCAGGCCGGCTTCGATGCGTCTTGGGAGCTGGACCTGTGGGGCCGGGTGCGGCGCGCCATCGAAGCGGCCGACGCCGACGAGGCGGCATCGCGCGCATTGCTCCAGCAGGTGCAGTGGAGCGTGCAGGCCGAGGTGGCACGGCGCTACTTCGAGCTGCGCTCGGCGCAGCATCAGATTCGCATCGCCCGTGCCGACATCGAGGCCGGGGAGCAGACCCGGGCCCTGGTGCAGGCGCGCACGGCCGGCGGCATGACGAATGCGCTGGACCTCAGCCGCCAGGATGCGCAACTGGCCGACGTGCGTGCGCGCCTGCCGCAGTTCCTGGCGCAGGAGGCACTGGCGGCCAACCAGCTCACCCTGCTGGCAGGCGAACGGCCCGGCGCATTGGCGGCCGAGTTGGCGCCGCTGGCATCGGCGCAGGCCGCCGCCTTGCCCGACCTGTCGCTCGGCCTGCCGTCGGAACTGGCCCTGCGCCGCCCCGACATCCAGCGCGCGCAGGCGCAGTTGCACTCGGCCACCGCCGGCATTGGGGTGGCGGTGGCAGACCTGTACCCGCGCATCGTCATCGGCGCGAGCTTCGGCTTCGAATCGGTGGATGCCAGCACTTTTGGAGACTGGGGCAGCCGCGCATGGTCGATCGGGCCCAGCCTGCAACTGCCCATCTTCGACGGCGGCCGGCGCCGCGCCACCGTCACGCTGCGTCAGTTGCAGCAGCAGGAAGCGGCAGTGGCCTACCAGCAGACGGTGCTCAAGGCCTGGCACGAGATCGACGACGCGTTGAGCAGCTATGCGGCAGAGCGCCAGCGCAATGTGCAGCTCGCCGCCATGGAAAACGCCAGCCGCGATGCCTGGGAGCTGGCGCGGGTGCGCTGGGAACACGGCATGACCGATTTCCTGGTGGCGCTGGACGCGCAGCGCACCTTGCTGCAGGCGCAACGCGCCCATGCCGACAGCAGCGCCCGGCTGGTCCTGGGCCTGGTGGCGGTGACCAAGGCGCTGGGCGTGCAGCCTGCTGCTGCTGCGGCAAGCTGAAGAGAAGCGGGCCGTCTCAACGCTGCGCCGCCCGGCGCGCGCCGGATGCCACCACGCGAGGCACCTTGCCGCCGCGTCCGACCAGGCTGGCCTCGGCGCTGCAGCAGCGGATCTGCACGCCGCGCGCGCCCTGGCGCTGCAGATAGGCGTCGAGGGCGCGCCGCCCGCACTGCAAGGCGGCGTCAGCCGAATCGCCTTCGAGGCCGGTGCGCAGCAGCAGCGCGCAGGGCCCTTCCTGCACCAGCTGGAAATCGAACAGGCCGGCCTCGCTTTCCAGCACGGTGCACAGGGCCAGCGGGAGCACCGAGATGCGCTTGGCCCCGGCGCTGCCGCCCAGGCGCAAGGTATCGTCGCTGCGGCCTTGCACCTGCAGCAGCGGCAGGCGGGAGCCGCAGCTGCACGCGTGCGGCAACAGGCGCACCCGGTCGCCCAGGTCGTAGCGGATCAGCGGCTGCACGTGGTTGGCCAGGTTGGTCAGCAGGGTGGTTGCGCCGGCCTCGCCGTCCGGCACCGGCCGCCCGCCTTCGTCCACCGATTCCAGGATGACCCAGTCGCTGTTGAGATGCAGGTGCCCCTGCGTGCATTCGGACGCCAGCGACAGGAACTCGGAGGCGCCATAGCTGTTGCTCACCGGGCAGCCGAAGGCCTCTTGCACGAAGTGGCGCATGGCGCCCGACAGCGCCTCGCCGCCGGTCCAGACCTCGCGCACCGGCGCGTGCAGCCGGCCGGCCTGGCGTTCCTCGGCCAGCAGCACCGCCGCGCTGGGGTAGGTGGCGAGGATGGTGGGCGCCAGTGCGTTGAGCTGCGCCACCAGTTGCGCCATCGGCTGCAGGAAGCACAGGCTGTGAAGGCGCGGCGCCAGCACCGGGTTCAGCCCGCGCAGCCGCTCGATCGACACCGTGCTGGCGAAGTGGCCGTTGGTGGCGCCGACAAAGGCCATGCGCTCGGCCAGCCAGAACGGATCCAGCCAGGGCTGCAGCGGGCGCAGGCGTGGCCGGCGCAGCGCCTCCAGCGCGTCGTAGACGGCCATGGCGCCGGCGTCCTGCACGAAGATGCAGGGCTCGCCGCTACTGCCTGAGCTTTCCCAGACGGTGTAGCGCGCCATGAAGGGCTGTCCGATGCGCGCCGGGTCCTCGATGAAGGCGCGCAGGGCACGAAGGCGCAAGTGCGGGTCGGCGACCCAGTCGTCGAAGTTCTCCATCAGTTCGCGCTTGCGGGTGATCGGCAGTGCGGCGAGCGGTGCCTGCTCCGGTGCCCCGCTGCCGCGCAGCAGGCGACCGAACAGGCGCGAGTGCTGCGCCGCGCTGCGCAGCAGGGCCGCCAGCCGGTGCGCGCGCAGCGCGGCCCGCGCGGCGGCATCGGCATGGCTGGCGGCCGACACCTGCGCTGCCAGAGTCAGCGAAAGCCACGGATCGAAGGGCATGCCCCATTCAACGACGGATGCGGCCGCTGCGGCCGCGGCGACTCATCCGGTTTCACCCGTTGCATCGACTCCGCAAGTAGTGTGAACAGGCCCTAGTGCAACAGGCTGGGCCGCACGCTCGGCCAGGCGACTTCGCGTCCCATCATGGCGCGCGCGTAAAGGTAGTTCTGCAGCGCCCGCTCGCTCAAGGCGTCCATGTCCACATGGCCCTCCGCATCGCATGGAAAGGCATAGCCGCGGTGGCCGGCGTAGAGGGCCTCGAAGCGCAGTTCGAAGGCGGCGCAGGTGGTGCGCGTGGCGCCGATGGCGTTGGCGGCGATGGCGGCAGTCGAGGCGTTCATGGCGATCTCCTTGGCGCTTCCCCCGCGCCTGGGACTGGATGCAGGCGCCGACGGTGGTGCCCTTTCAGCTTCCAGACGAATGGAGGGCACCTGCTTCCAAGGTAGCGCCGCAGCGCGCCGACACGCATCCCCACAGCGGATGGATTCGCCAGTGCAATGGCAGTAGGCCGCTAGCGCTATGGCTGGAACGCGGGCTGCCAGCCCAGGTCGATGCGGCCGTCGACGATGCCGATGCGCCGGTCGGCTACCGAGGCGAATTGGGTGTCGTGCGTGACCGCTACCACGGTCTTGCGGTGGCGGTTCCCGTCGGCGCGCGTCAGCGCGCGCAGGATGTCGCGCACGTTGGTGCTGGCGGCTGAATCGAGGTTGCCGGTGGGCTCGTCGGCCAGGATCACCAGCGGGTCGTTGGCCAGGGCGCGGGCGATGGCGACGCGCTGGCGCTGGCCGCCCGAGAGCTGGCTGGGCCGCTTGTGCTGCTGGTCTGCCATGTCCAGCCGCTCGAGCAGTTCGCTGCCGCGTGCCAGTGCCTGCGGCTCCGTCAGCCGGCCCAGCTTGCGCATCGGCAGCAGCACGTTGTCCAGCGCGCTGAATTCGGGCAGCAGGAAGTGGAACTGGAACACGTAGCCCAGCCGTGCCAGCCGGAAGTCGGTGAGCATGCCGTCGTCGAAGCGGCTGGTGTCCTGGCCATCGATCCAGATGCGGCCCGTGCTGGGCACGTCCAGCAGGCCCAGCAGGTACAAAAGCGATGACTTGCCCGAGCCCGAGGGGCCCATCACGCAGACGAACTCGCCGCGCTCGACCACCAGGTTCACGTCTCTCACCAGCGTCACCGGCACCTCGCCTTCCAGGGTGCGGGTGACGTCTTCGACGCGGATCACCGGGCCTGCATTCGACGTCATGCCGCGCCCCGCAGGATCTCCACCGGCGCCAGGCGCCCGGCGCGGCGCGCCGGCAGCCAGGAGGCCGCCAGGCAGGACAGCAGCGCGAAAGCGGCGGCCAGCGCGTACTGCTCCACGCCCCAGAAGATCGGCAGATGCACCACCTCGGTCACGCCGGGCGGCCGGATCTCGACCCGGGACAGGACCCGCATCAACCCCAGGCCCAGCGCCACGCCCAGCGCGCTGCCGATGAGCCCCACGATCAGCCCTTCGAGCAAGAAGATGCGGCGCAGGTCGCGCGGATGAAAGCCCATCGACTTCATGATGGCGATGTCGCGCGTCTTCTCCATCACGATGGTGGAGATGGTGTTGTAGATGCCGAAGGCCGCCACCACCAGGATCGCCGAGACCACGCTGTACATGATGATGTTGCGCACCAGCAGGAGGCTCAGCAGGTCTTCCGAGGCCTCGATCCAGGACACCGACTTGTAGCCGCCGCTGCCTTCGATGCTCTTGGCCACGCGCTGCGCCGCGTAAGGGTCGGTGAGCTGGATGATGATGCGGTTGACCCGGTTCTCCCTCCCCAGCAGTGCCTGCGCGCGCTTGAGCAGCACGAAGGCCTGGCCTTCGTCGTAGGCCGAGTTGCCGGTGCGGAAGATCCCCACCACCCGCAGCGGGCGGCTGCTGCCGTCGGACGCCAGCACGTTGAGCGTGCCGCCCAGGCGCAGGCTGAACTTGTCGACCAGGCCGCGGCCGATCACCACGCCGTTCGGGTCGGCCGCCAGGGCGTCGAGCGAGCCCTCGGTCATCTTTTCCTCGATGGTGCTGACGTGCTTCATCTTCTCCGGCAGCACGCCGGACAGTTGCACGCCTTGCTGCCGGCCGGCAAAGGTGAGCACCGCCGCCTCGGACAGCACCGGCGCCGCGCGCAGGCCGGGCAGCGCCTCGATGGAGGCCAGGCGCTCGGGCCAACCGCGGATCCCGCGGGTCTCGCGCAGCGGCCGCACGTTGTGCACGCTGACGGCCCCATCGGGCCATTGCAGTTGCGCCGGCTGCACGCGGCCCTGGCGCACCTCGTCGTAGACCGTGATGTGCGGGCTGTTGTCGACCAGGCGCTTGAGGAAGTCGCCCTCGGAGCCACGCATCAGGCTCGACACCGCCAGGAAGAAGGCCACCCCCAGCACCACGCCGGTGAGCGAGACCAGGGTCTGGCGCCGGCGGCCCTTCAGATGGGCCAGGGCGATATCCAGGGCGATGGCCATCGCATGCCTTTTTTCGCTTCAGGGCTTGGACGCGGCGGGCGAGGGCGCCGCGGCCGGCGCTGGACGTCCGTGTGCGCGCCGCCCTTCGCGCAGCGAATCGGTCGGGGCGAGCACCACTTGCTCGCCCTCGGCCAGGCCCGACCGGATCTCGGTGCGCTCGCGCCCGGCCGCGCCCTTTGTCACTGGGCGCTTGCGCAGCCGGCCGTCCTGCAGCAGCCAGACGAGATCGCTCTGCAGCGCGCGGTTGGGCAGCAGCAGGGCGTCGTCGCGGCGCGCCACCACGATATTGGCGTCCATCGTCATGCCGGTGCGCAGCGGCCCGGCGGTGACCGGCGGCGCGTCCTGCAGCTGGATGCGCACCCGGTAGCTGCGCGAGACCGGGTCGCCCTTGGGCGTGATCTCGGCCACCCGGCCCTCGAACAGGCGGCCGGGCAGGGCGTCGCCGCGCAAGCTGACCTGCTGGCCGATCTGCACCCGCGCGATGTCTTCCTCGTCCACCTCTGCCGTGACCCGCAACGGCGCGCAGCAGGCCAGGCTGAACACCGCCTGGCCGGCCGGCACGAACTGGCCGGCTTCGCCGTCGCGCCGCAGGATGATGCCGTCGGCCGGCGCCACCAACTGACTGTAGTCGCGCTGCGCCTGCGCCCGGCTGGCCGCCGCCTGGGCCGCCTGCAGCTCGCTGCGTGCGCGGTCCACCTCGGCCTGCGAGACGAAGCGTTGCGCCGCCAGTTGCCGGCTGCGCTCGTACTGGGCGCGGGCCAACTGCTCGCGGGCGCGCATCTCGCGCACCGTGTGCTCCAGGTCGTCCGATTCCAGGCGGGCCAGCAATTGGCCGCTGCGCACCTGCTGGCCTTCCTCGGCCTCGATGGCCAGCAGCCGCGCGCCGACGCGCGGCGCCACCGGCACCATCACCGTGGGCTCCACCGTGCCGGTGGCGTACACCGCCTCGATGGCGGGGCCTCGCACGGGCTGCACCGTCTCGACGCGCAGCGGCCATGCGCGCCAGGCATAGGCGGTAGCCAGCGCGGCCAGCAGGGCG
This sequence comes from Variovorax sp. LARHSF232, assembly GCF_052871435.1. NCBI lineage: Bacteria > Pseudomonadati > Pseudomonadota > Betaproteobacteria > Burkholderiales > Comamonadaceae > Variovorax > Variovorax sp. LARHSF232. Next base: position 167,513 of record NZ_JBIXJS010000004.1, read on the forward strand.
AGGCCGACGGCGAGGGTCTGCGTTCTGGCCGATGCGCGCATCGCTGTCTTTATCGCACGAAGTGCGCCTGCTGTTGTCGACGTGGCCGCGGTACGTGGCGCGTAGACTCGCGCCCTCCGTCATGAACCAGCGACTGCTTCATCCTTCGTCCGTGCTGGCGCTGGCCTTCCTGGCCGCCATCGCGATCGGCACCTTGCTCCTGATGCTGCCCCTTTCGCAGGCGCAAGGCGAGGGCGCTCCCTGGCTCACCGCCCTGTTCACCGCGACCTCGGCCGTTTGCGTGACCGGGCTGGCGGTGGTGGACACCGGCACCTACTGGTCATCGTTCGGGCAATGGGTGATCCTGGGGCTGTTCCAGCTGGGCGGCTTCGGCATGATGACCTCGGCCACCTTGCTGGGCGTGCTGGTGAATCGCCAGCTGGGCCTGCGCAGCCGGATCCTGCTGCAGGCCGAGACCCATTCGCTGGCCCTCGGCGACGTGCGCAGCGTGGCGCGGGTGGTGCTGGCCGTCACCGTCAGCGTCGAGGCCGCGATGGCCTTGCTGCTGGCCCTGCGCTTTGGCCTGGGCTACGACATGCCCTGGCGCGAAGCGCTGTGGCAGGGGCTCTTTCATTCGGTCTCGGCCTTCAACAACGCCGGCTTTTCGACCTGGGGCGACAGCGTGATGCGCTTTGTCGGCGACGCGATGGTGCTCGGACCGCTGGCGCTGGCCATCGTCATCGGCGGCCTGGGGTTTCCGGTGCTGCATGAGATCCAGATGCGGCTTCGCTGGCGCCGCTCCCAGGCGCTGCTGGTGGCGCGGGCACGGCCGGCTTCGCCACGCCGCGTGCGCAAGCTGTTCAGCCGGACCCATCTGGACGCTGGCCTGCAAGCCCGGCCGGTGGCCTCGATCCACATGGTGCTCACGCTGTGGGGAACGGCCTTTCTTCTGGTGTTCGGCACGCTCGTCCTCCTGCTGGCGGAGTTTGACAACCCGGGCACGCTGGGGCCGCTGGGCTGGCCGCAGAAGGTGATGGCGGCGCTGTTCACCTCGGTTTCGGCGCGCACGGCGGGCTTCAACGCGATCGACATCGGCCGCTTGAGCGTGGAGTCGCTCAACCTGCACTACCTGCTGATGTTCATTGGCGGCGGCAGCGCGGGCACGGCCGGCGGCGTGAAGATCACCACCTTCTTCGTGCTGATGCTGGTGGTGTGGAACGAAGTGCGCGGCCACCAGGACGTGGAGTTCCGGTCGCGCCGCATCAGCACCCAGGCGCAGCGGCAGGCGCTGTCGATCCTGGTGCTGAGCGCCGGGGCGATCGTGGTTGCCACCCTGGCCCTGGTGCCGATGACCACCCTGGCCTACGAGAAGGTGCTGTTCGAGGTGATCTCGGCGTTTGCGACGGTGGGCCTGTCCACCGGCATCACCGCGCAGCTGCCGCCGGCGGGGCAGTGCATCCTGATCGTCCTGATGTTTGTCGGCCGCGTCGGCGTGGTGACCTTGGCCGCCGCGATGGCCGCCAGCCACAATCGGCGCGCCTATCGCTATCCAGAGGAGAAACCAATTGTTGGGTAATGCAACCGGAGCAGGCGGCGACAGCGTCGTCATCATCGGGCTGGGCCGCTTCGGCAGCAGCGTGGCGCAGGCACTGCATGAGCTTGGCCACGATGTGCTGGCCGTGGATGAAAGCGCCGATGCGGTGCAGGAGCTGGCCGGCAGCATCGGCCACGTGGTGCAGGCCGACGGCACCGACATCGAAACCCTCAAGCAGCTGGGGGTGCACGAGTTCCGCCATGCGGTGGTGAGCATGGGCCAGAACCTGGAGGCCAGCGTGCTGACGGTGCTCAATCTGAGCCAGTTGGGCGTGAAGGACATCTGGGCCAAGGCCAACAACCCACAACACGGGCGCATCGCCGAGCGGGTGGGGGCGCACCACGTGGTCTACCCCGAACACGACATGGGCCAGCGGGTGGCGCACCTGGTGACCGGCAAGATGATCGACTTCATCGAGTTCGAAGACGACTTCGCCATCGCCAAGACCCGCGCCCCGGCCGAGACCCATGGCAAGACCCTGGCGCAATCGAATGTGCGCCAGCGCCACGCCGTCACGGTGGTGGGCATCAAGCGCCGGCACCTGGACTTCATCTATGCCCAGGCGGACACCAAGGTCGAGCCGGGCGACCTGCTGATCGTGGCCGGGCCGACGCGCGAGATCGAGCGCTTCGCGGCGCGGGTGTGAGCACGCCATGGGCATTCTGGTTGGTACCGCCTCCTGGACCGACAAGACCCTGATCGATTGCGGCCGCTTCTATCCGCGGGAAGCGAAGACGCCGGAGTCGCGCCTGCGCTACTACGCCTCGATCTTTTCCATGGTGGAGGTCGACTCCAGCTACTACGCGATTCCCGCCCCGTCCACCGCGCAGGCCTGGGCAGATCGCACGCCCGACAACTTCGTTTTCAACGTGAAAGCGTTCCGGCTCTTCACTGGCCATCAGACGCAGTTCATGGTGCTGCACAAGGACATCCAGCAGGCTCTTGCACCGCTCGGACTTCCGCGCAACTTCTACTACCGCGACGTGCAGCAGGAGATCCGGGCCGAGCTGTGGCGACGCTTTCACGAGGCGCTGGCGCCGCTGCGGGCGGCCGGCAAGATGGGCCTGGTGCATTTCCAGTTTCCGCCCTGGCTGATGCGCAACCGCGAAGGGGTGGCCCATGTCACCCACTGCATGGAGCAGATGGCCGGACAGGTGGTGAGCATCGAGTTTCGCCACGCCTCCTGGCTCGACACGGAGGAGCACCGCAAATCCACGCTGGCGCTGCTGCGCGAACTGGCCGCGGTGCACACCGTGGTCGATGGGCCGCAGGGCTTTGCCAACAGCGTGCCCATGCTGGCCGAGGCCACGCACCCGGACTACGCGCTGGTGCGCCTGCACGGCCGCAATGCGGCCACCTACAACATCAAGGGCGCCGCCTCGGCAGCCGAGCGTTTCGACTACGACTACAGCGAGGCCGAGTTGCGCGAGCTGGCGGCCGAGATCGTGCGTATCGCCTACAAGGTGCGCAACACGCACGTGGTGTTCAACAACTGCGACGAGGACAAGGGCCAGCGCAACGGCATTTCGATCATGAAGCTGTTCGAGCAGATGCCGACGCCATTGTTGGCGTCCCGGTAGAAGCTGTAGCGGGCCAGCACCGCTATAGTGCACGTGCCCATGTCCCTGGTCCTGTTGCACAAACTGTCGATGGTGGAGTTGCCGGTTGCCGTATCGGTCGGCGACGACGTCGACGGCCTTCGCATCCTGAAGATCGCGGGCCATGTAAGGGCGGAGATTCCGCAGCCGGTGCGCACGCTGTCGGGCTACGACCAGCCGCCGGCGGTGGCGCTGGCCATCACGCCGCTGGGCCGGCAGATGCTGGAGCGCTTTCCCCTGCGCCCGGGCGCCTGAGAGTCTGATCAGCTGCGCGCGCCTTCGATCGCGGCTTGCCAGCGCGCCGCGGTGCCTTCAGAATCTTGCGCCGTCACGATGGCGCGCACCACCGCCACCGAGCCGACGCCGGTGGCCAGCACCGCTTGCAGGCGTGCCTCGTCGATGCCGCCGATCGCCACCTGCGGGTAGCCGCGCGTGAGGCGCGCATAGGCGTCGAGCCGGGCCAGGCCCTGCGGGGCGGTGGCCATCTTCTTGAGCGTGGTGGGAAAGACCGCGCCCATCGCGATGTAGCTGGGGCTCACCGCATCGGCGCGCAGCATCTCCGCATAGCCATGGGTGCTGACGCCCAGGCGCAGCCCGGCCTGGCGGATCTGCTGCAACTCGTCTTGTGTCAGGGCGTCGAGGTCTTCCTGGCCCAGATGCACGCCGAAGGCGCTGGCCGCGATGGCACTGCGCCAATGGTCGTTGATGAAGAGCAGCGCCTGGGTGCCTCGCACGGCGTCGACCGCCGCGCGCACTTCGCGTTCGATGGCGGCGCTGTCCTCCGACTTGAAGCGCAACTGCACCGTCGGCACGCCGGCCCGTGCGCAGCGGCCGACCCAGGCCGCGTCGGGCAGCACGGCGTACAGGCCCAGGTTGGTGGGGCAGGGCGGGAAGGCGCCGGGGCGCTGCGCCGGCGGAAACGGCCCCATGCCGAAGTCGACGGGCGCCACCGGCCAAGCGGCAGCGTCGAAGCGGCCGGTGCGCAGGGTCTGCGCCTGCCAGGCGCGGCCCAGCACATCGGCATCGATCTCGATGAAGCCCAGGCGCAGGCAGGCGGCCTTGGCGGCGTGGTAGACCGCGTCTTCGCCGTTGTCGAGGCCTTGGGTTTGCGCCGTGTCGTCAATCGTGCCAAAGCGCTCGCCATGCGCCGCCACGATGGCTTGCGCCATCTGCTGTTGCTCGTTTTCGTTCATTGCTGTTGGGCGTGATGCCAGAAGGGTGTGCCAAGGACCGGCGTGCTGGGCTGGGCGGCCTCCTGCGCCGACATGGCGCCGGCCAGATAGGCGGTGCGGCCAGCGGCCACTGCGTCGGCAAAGGCGCCGGCCATCGCCACCGGGTCTTGCGCCAGGGCCACCGCGGTGTTGAGCAGCACGCCGTCGTAGCCCCACTCCATCACCTGGCAGGCATGCGAAGGCAGGCCCAGGCCGGCGTCCACCAGCAGCGGCACCGTCAGGCGCTCGCGCAGCAGGCGCAGCGCGTAGGGGTTGACGGGGCCGCGGCCGGTGCCGATGGGCGCGGCCCAGGGCATCACCGCCTGGCAGCCGACGTCGACCAGGCGCTGGCACAGCACCAGGTCTTCGGTGCAGTAGGGCAGCACATGGAAGCCCTCGCGCACCAGCCGTTCGGCGGCGCCGACCAGGTTGAGCGTGTCGGGCTGCAAGGTGTAGTCGTCGCCGATCAGCTCCAGCTTGATCCAGGGCGTGTCGAACAGCTCGCGCGCCATCTGGGCGGTGGCGATGGCTTCTTCTGCACTGTGGCAGCCGGCGGTGTTGGGCAGCACCGGCACCTTGAGCGCGCGCAGCATGTCCCAGAAGCCGTTGTCGCCGCCGGCCGACCCCGCGCTGCCGGCGGCGGCGGTCTGGCGGCGCAGCGAGGCCGTGAGCATGGCGGGGCGGGCGCGGCGCACCGCGGACTCCAGCACATCGGGCGAGGGGTAGCGCGCGGTGCCCAGCAGCAGGCGGCTGTCGAAGGCCTGGCCGTACAGGACCAGCGTGTCGTTGTCTTTTTTGGGAGTGGTGGTCATGCCTGTCTTTCAGCCTTTCAGCCGCCCGTGACGGGGCGGATTACTTCGATGCGGTCGTCAGGTTGCAGCACGCGTGCCGGGTATTGCGAGCGCGGGACGAACTCGCGGTTGACGGCCACGGCAAAGGGCGGCGTGGCCTGGATGGCCTGCAGCGCATCGGGGAGCCGGGCGTTCGGCGCCAGCTCGTGCGGGGTGTCGTTGATCAGGACCTTCATGGTGTCGTTGTCTCGAGGATCATTTTGTCCAGCGCGCGCATGCCGGGCAGGCCGAAGTGCGCGGCCAGCGGCGAGCGGCCTTCCTGCAGCAGCTCCAGCACGATGTCGAGCACGGCCGGCGCGATCATGAAGCCGTGCCGGTACAGGCCATTGACCTGCAGCATGCGCGGACCGCACAGGCGCGCGTCCGGAAGGTTGTCGGGCAAGGTGGGCCGGCACTGGGTGGCGATCTCCACGATGCGCGCCTCCGCAAAGCCGCTGTGCACCGCGTAGGCCGCCGACAGCAGCTCGAGGGTGGAGCGCACGCTGGCGGGCGACATGTCCTCCGATTCGATCTCGGTGGCGCCGATCACGTACAGATCGCCCGGCTTGGGCGCGATGTAGAGCGGATAGCGCGGGTGCACCAGGCGGGTCGGGCGGGTGAGGCGAACCTCGGGCGCATGCACCCGGATCACCTCGCCGCGCACGCCGCGCAGCTGCCGCCACTGCGGCCGGGCGCCCAGGCCGCGACAGTCGATCACCCAGTCGGGCTGGCCGGGCGTGCCGGGGCGGAAATCCCCGGGCTGGCGCGCCGATTGCCAGTGCAGAGCGACATTCGGCAAAGCCTGCAGGGTGGCCAGCAGCGAAACCAGCAGCGCGCGGTTGTCCAGCTGCCCTTCCTGCGGCAGGAAGAGGCCTTGCGCAAAGCGGGTGCCCAGCGAGGGCTCCAGCGCGGCGATGCCGGCGGCGTCGATGGACTGCATGGCCGGCAGCTCGGGCACCGCCTGGCAGGTGCCCTGCAGCACGCGCGCCAGGCGCTGGGCCTCGGCCGCATCCTGCCGATGCCACAGCACCAGCGTGCCTTCGCGCTGGAAGAACACCGGCTCGGCCAGCGTGGCCAGCAGTTGCGGCCAGCGCGTCAGCGCGTGGTGGCCCATGCGCACCAGCGGCGCCGGCGCCACCGCCGATTCGGCCAGCGGCGCCAGCATGGCGGCCGCCACGCGCGCGGCCGCGCCTTCGGCGTCGCTGCTGCCGGCTTCGTGCAGGGCGACCTTGCAGCCCGCCTGCGCCAGGGTGACGGCGAGCAGGCGCCCCATCAGGCCGGCGCCGAGGATGGCAACGGATTCGAAGGGCAGGGCGAGCGAAGAAGAATTCATGGCCTCAGCAGGACGCATTCGTTGCGTGACAGATAATTTTGCGCATGAGCACCCCTCAATTTTCCAGCGCGACGCCAGCCCCAGGGACCCGCGGCACGCGCTACGCGCGAGTCCTTTCCATCGCGGGCTCCGACAGCGGCGGCGGCGCCGGCATCCAGGCCGACCTGAAGACCTTCGCGGCCCTCGGCTGCTACGGCATGACCGCCATCACCGCGCTCACGGCGCAGAACACGCAGGGCGTGCGCGGCATCCATGCGGTGCCGCCGCAATTCCTGAAGGCGCAGATCCAGGCCGTGGTGGAAGACATCGGCGTCGATGCCGTCAAGCTGGGCATGCTGCATGCGCCCGAAGTGGTCGAGGTGGTGGCCTGGGCCATCGACCACTACCAGCTGCCCAACGTGGTGCTGGACCCGGTGATGGTGGCCACCAGCGGCGACCGCTTGATCGCCGCCGAAACGGTGGACGGCCTGGTGCGCCAGTTGTTCCCGCGCGCCGTCGTGATCACGCCCAATCTGGACGAAGCGGCCTTGCTGATCGGCCACCCGATCGAGGCCGCGCATGCGCTCGAGGCCGCGGCCGAAGAGCTGCTGCAGCTTGGCGCGCGCGCCGTGCTGCTCAAGGGCGGCCATCTGCCCGGCGACGAGGTGGTGGACCTCCTGGCCCAGCGCGGGGGTCGTTCGCTGCGCCTGGCCTCGGCGCGCATCGCCAGCCGCAACCTGCATGGCACCGGCTGCACCTTGTCGTCGGCCATTGCCGCGCACCTGGCGCTGGGCGCGCAATTGCCCGAGGCGGTGGCCAGCGCACGCGCCTATGTCATCGGCGCCATGGAGGCGGGTGCGGATGTGCAGGTCGGCCACGGCCACGGCCCACTCAACCACGGCTTTGCGCCAGTACCGTCGCACCGCCTGCCGCCGACGGCGACGGGCGCGTAAGCCAGGCCAGCACCAGTGTCGTCAGCAGGGCCGGCAGGGCAGAACCCCATTGTGGCGCCAGCTTGCCGCAGGCGTGATAGACCACGATGCCAGCCACCCAGATCAGGGCGGCGCTCCAGTCGATGCGGCGCTCGCGCTGCACCGCCCAGCCGCTGCCCGTGCCCAGCCGGCCCAGGATCACGCCGTAGAGCGGCACGAAGACCGAACTGAGCAGCAGCAGGAAAGGCTCCAGGCTGTGCATCGGCAGCACCAGCGCCAGTGCGATGCACAGCAGAGCGATGGCCAGGCCCCAGCGGCGCACGTTCCAGCGCGGCAGCAGGCTGTGGGAGGAGACGGCGCCCGAATACACGTCGCCATAGGCGTTGTCGAGCTCGTCGACGAGGATCAGGCCCAGCGCAATCAGGCCGCCCTGGGCCAGCAGCAGCGCCATCACCAGCGAGGTGCCCGGCTCGGCCACGCTGACCACCATCACGCCCAGGGCATAGCACCAGACGTTGGCCAGGGCGTAGCCCAGCCAGGTGCCGCTGAAAGCACCGCCGCGCGCGCCGCGCTGGCCGTGGCGCGCGTAGTCGGCCACCAGCGGCAGCCAGGACACCGGCATGGCGATCACCAGGTCCAGCGCGCTGAACAGGCCCATGGCGCCGTTGCCGGGACGCGACCAGAAGGCGTCCCAGCCCTGCGCCTGCAGGCGGGTGGCGAACTGCCAGGTCAGCCAGACGAGCGAGAGCACCACCAGCGGCAGCCCGAAGCGGCTGACGAAGCGGCGCACCAGCTTCACCATGGAGCCGGCCAGCAGGGCCAGCAGCACGGCGCCCCACAGCAGCGTGGTGAGCAGGGTGCCGGTGGCGCCGTCGAAGGCGAAGCCGAAGGCCTGCTTGCCGATGGCCTGCGTGCCTTCGCGCATGATCACCAGCTCGAAGGTGGTCCAGCCCACCAGCTGAACGATGTTGAGCACCACCGGCAGCCGCGCAAAGGCGCTGCCGTAGGTGCGGTGCATCAGCCCGGCACTGGCCAGGCCGCTTTCGCAGCCGATGCGTGCCGTCCAGGCCAGCAGCCCCGCACCGACGATGGAGCCGAGCACGATGGCGATCACCGCCTCGCGCGTGCCCACGGCCGGCACCAGGTAGGCGCCGACCTGCATCACCAAGAGGCCCACGCCCAGGCTGAACCACAGCGAGAGGTGGTCGTGCCAATGGAAGACGCGGGCGCTGTCGGCCAGCGGCGTCAATGCCTCGTTGGCGGCCGGGGCCGCCTGGTTTTCATGTGAAAGTGCCATTCAATTGCTCCAAGATCCGCAAATGCTTGGCAGGTGGGCAAGGGCCCGGAGCAAAGGCCGGCAATGAGAGAAGTCGAGACGGCCACCGGAGCACCAGCTTCCCTGCGCGAGGATTACCTCAATCAGGTTCAAAGGGTTTTTTCTCAGCCGTCACGGCAAGCCGCAGCGACACCCCTAGCGAATGGGCATTGTAGGCGTTTGTGACAATTGGCGGCGGGCCCGCCCGCACCCTCAGCGCGGGTGCCGCGGCGGCAGCTCGGCGAGTACCGCGTCTGCCGCGCCGCTTCGCAAGGCGCGTGCCTTGCGCACGGCGGCGGTCGCACGGCTGACCAGCAGGTGCAGCGCAGTGGCGAGCACCAGCGCCAACAAGAAGCCGGCCGCGATATCAAGGGGGAAATGAACGCCTGCGTAGATCCGTCCCCAGGCCGTGAGGCCCGCCAGCACGGTTGCGCCCAGCGCAGCCCAGCGCAGCGAAGGGCGCAGCCAGAGCATCAGCGCCACGGTGAACATCACGGTGGCGTGGGCACTGGGCAAGCCGCCACGGGCGCCATGCGGAATGCGCGGTGCGCCCAATCCAACCATGTAGGGGCGGCCAAAGCCCAGGTTGTCGGCCAGCGAGTGGGCCAGGACCGAGGCCAGCGCAGCCGCCAGCACGATGGCGCAGGCATACACGCGGTCTTTGGGATGGCGCAGGATCACCCAGGCGACCAGCACGGCGCACAGGCTGGCGCCGTGCGCGGCAAACCAGAGGAGCAGGCCGGAGGGATCGCTGGCCGAGCTGATCCAGTCATAAAAGGCCAAGTTGAGCGCCTGCATCAGCACCATCATGCACGAGTGACATGAACGGGGGATGAATCTGCCATGACGCGGTCATGGCAATCGGGGGTGCCCCGGGGCTTCAGTGCTTGGCGACGCCCAGCAATTCGTGCAGTCGCGTGCTGGTGGTGGTGTACTGCAACGGAACCGCCTTGTCGGGGAAGACGATCTCGGTGGCGGCCCAGGCCGCCAGCGTGGCTTCGTGAAAGCCGCAGACGATCAGCTTCTTCTTGCCCGGGTAGCTGTTGATGTCGCCCACGGCAAAGACGCCGCGCTCGCAGGTCTGGTATTTCTCGGTGTCCACCGGCAGCTGCTTGCGCGCCAGTTGCAGGCCCCAGTCGGCGATGGGGCCCAGGCGCGGCGAGATGCCGGGATAGGCGAGCCAGGCATCCAGTTCCAACGTCAGGGTCTGGGCATCCGGCGTGGCGATCTGCAGATGGCGGCCATCGAAAGCCTGCGGCTGGCCGATGGCCAGGCGAAGCGAGCCGTCGGAAATGGCTTCGCGGATCCGCGCCTGCGTTTCCTCTTCGGCCTGGAAGGCATCGCGCCGATGCAGCAAGGTGACGGCGCGCGCGCTGCCTGCCAGGGCCAGCGCGGCTTCCAGTGCCTCGTCGTCGCCGCCCTGCACCACGACCGACTGGCCGGCAAAGCGCTGCAGCGATTCGGGGTGATAGAAGAGTTGCGTGCCTTCGAAGGCTTCGAGGCCCGGCACCGCGATGTGCTTGGGCTGGAAGGCGCCGACGCCGGCGGCGATGAAGACCGTCTTGGCCAGAAAGGCGGTGCCGCGCGAGGTGCCCAGCAGCAAGCGGCCGTCCGGCTGGCGCGCCAGCGTGGCCACCTGCTGGCCGAAATGGAACTGGGGCGCAAAGGGTTCGAGCTGCCGCAGCAGCGATTCGACCAAACCGTTGCCGGTGGTCACCGGCGTGCCGGGAATGTCGTAAATGGGCTTGTCGCCGTACAGCTGCGCGCATTGGCCGCCGGCAAAGGGCAGCGCGTCGACCACATGGCAGGAGATCTCCAGCAGGCCCAGCTGGAAGACCTGGAACAGGCCGACCGGACCGGCGCCGATGACGAGCGCGTCGGTCTCGATCGGTGCGGTCAGCTTGCTCAGCGAACCAGCTCCGAGACCTTGCCGGTCTTGTCTTTCCACTCTTCGGCGTCAGGCAGCGCGGGCTTGCGCTTGGTGATGCTCTTCCAGCCGTCGGCCAGGGCCAGTTCGGCGTTGAGCTTGATGAAGGCGATCTGGTCGGCCGGCAGGTCTTCTTCGGCGTAGATCGCGTTGACCGGGCATTCGGGGATGCACACCGCGCAGTCGATGCACTCATCGGGGTCGATGACGAGCATGTTGGGGCCTTCGCGAAAGCAGTCCACCGGGCAGACATCGACACAGTCGGTGTACTTGCAGCGGATGCACGATTCGGATACGACGTGAGTCATTGGTCTTCTGACGCCAAGTTTGAATGCGGGGGAAACCCTGATTTTACGGTCTTGCAGAAATTGCGCGAATCAGCGGACCAAGACCGCGGCGGCGGTGCGGTGGGAGGCGGTATCGACCAGCACCATGGAGCCCAGGGCACGCGACTGCGCAAAGGGCCGCACGGCCAGTGGCTGCTGCAGGGTCAGCACCACGTCGCCGATGGAATTGGCTTCCAGCTTGTCGGCTTCTTCCGCATCCAGCGTGTTGATGTTCAGCCGGTCCACCACCCGCGCCACCTTGGCCTTGACCCAGCGGTGGCCCTGCAGCGCCCAGTAGACGCGGCCGGCCAGCAGCGGCTCGTCGTCCAGCCAGGCCAGGGTCACGGTGATTTCGCGTGCCGGCTCGAAGGCGTCGGGCGCCAGCAGCCAGTCGCCGCGCGATACGTCGACCTCGCGGTCCAGCACGATGCCGGCGCTGTGGCCCGCATGCACGATCTTTGGGTTGCGCGCATGGTCCAGCACCTGGGCCACGGTGGCCGTTTGGCCGCTGGGCAGGATGCTGATGCGCTGGCCCGGCTCGACATGGCCGCTGGCCACACGGCCCCAGAACACGCGGCGGCCGCGCGAGGTGTCGGCGGACGCAGAGAACTTCTCCACCCACTGCACCGGGAAGGCAAGGGGCACGGCCTCGTCCTGCGCCGTCACCGGCAGCGCTTCCAGCACTTCCAAAAGGCTCGGGCCCTCGTAGCCGCACCAGTCGGCATGGCGGGTGGCCACGTTCCAGCCCTTGAGGGCCGAGACCGGCACGGTGGCGGCGACCTTCACGCCGGCGGCTTCCGCAAAATCGTCCAATGCGCCGGAGATGCGTTCGAGTGCCAGCGCGGCATCAGGCACTGCGTCCAGCTTGTTGATGGCGAACACGATCGACTGCACGCGCAACAGGTGCGCCAGCAGCGTGTGGCGGCGGGTCTGCGGCAACAACTCGCGCTTGACCACTTCGCCTTCGTCGACCTGGCTGGCCCAGGGCAGCTTGGTGGCGTCGACCAGCACCACGGCGGCGTCGGCGCTGGAGGCGGCCGTCACCATGTTGCGGGTGTACTGCTCGTGGCCCGGCGCGTCGCCGATGATGAACTTGCGCTTGGCCGTCGAGAAATAACGGTAGGCGACGTCGATGGTGATGCCCTGTTCGCGCTCGGCCGACAGGCCGTCGGTGAGCAGCGCCAGGTCAGTCTCGCCGCCGCGCTGCACGCCGGCCAGCTGGTCTTGCAGCACCGTCTTGCTGTCCACCAGCAGGCGGCCGATGAGCGTGCTCTTGCCGTCGTCCACGCTGCCGCAGGTGATGAAGCGCAGGGCGGTGCCGGTATCCACTTGCGCGCCCGCGGTGCCGTCGATCTCGTTCAAGGTGGTCGCGTCCATGTCAGAAGTACCCGTCTTTCTTGCGCTTCTCCATGGAAGCTTCGGAAGTCTTGTCGTCCATGCGGGTGGCGCCGCGCTCGCTGACGTCGGCCGCCAGCGTCTCGATCACCACGTCGCCGGCGTCGGCCGCCAGGCTGTCCACCGGGCAGGTGCAGGTGATGTCGCCCACGGTGCGAAAGCGCACGTCGCGCACCTCGATCTGCTCGCCGTCCTTGGGCGGCGTCAGCTCGGTCACCGGCACCAGGAGGCCGCGGCGCTCCACCACTTCACGCTTGTGCGTGTAGTAGATCGAGGGCAGGGCGACGTTCTCGCGCTCGATGTATTGCCAGACGTCCAGCTCGGTCCAGTTGGAGATCGGGAACACGCGAAAGTGCTCGCCCGGGGCCAGGCGGGTGTTGAACAGGGTCCACAGCTCGGGGCGCTGGTCCTTGGGCTGCCATTGGCCGAAGCTGTCGCGGTGCGAAAAGATGCGCTCCTTGGCGCGCGCCTTTTCCTCGTCGCGGCGGGCGCCGCCGATCAGCGCGTCGAAACGGAATTCCTCGATGGCTTCCAGCAAGGTCACCGACTGGTGCACGTTGCGCGATTCCAGCGGATGCGACAGGCGCACGGTGCCGCGCTTCATCGAATCCTCGACGTTGCGCACGATCAGCTCGGCGCCCAGTTCCTTGGCGCGCTCGTCGCGAAAGGCCGTCACTTCCGGAAAGTTGTGGCCGGTGTCGATCATCAACAGCGGGTAGGGCAGTCGGCCGGCACCGAAAGCCTTCTCGGCGCACTTGAGCATCACCAGCGAGTCCTTGCCGCCGGAGAACAGCAGCGTGGGGCGCTCGAAGGCGGCGGCGACTTCGCGCAACACGAAGATGGTTTCTTCCTCGAGCGCGTCGAGGTGTGTATTGGAAAGGCGCGCGGGTGAGTGCATCGAAGGTGACAGCAGTTCGTGTTCGGTACGTGCGTTCATGTGATTTGTCCGCGACGCTTCAATGCGCCAGGTGCAGGCCGCATTCGCGGTTGTCTTCGCCCTTGGTCGGGTCGACGTAGTCGAAGTTGTTGGGCAGTCCATGGGCCTGGCAGTACTCGTGCAGGTCCTTGGCGCTCCAATGCAGCAGTGGCGCAACCTTGATCAGCCCATCCGGGTTGATGCTGACCGGGTCCATCTGCGCGCGCACAGCGGTGTCGGTGGCCCGCAGCGCGGTGAACCACACCTGCGGCGCGGTTTCGCGCAGGGCGCGTGCGAAGGGCTCCAGCTTCACTTCCTCCGTGAAGGCGGCATGTCGCGGGTCGTCGAGCGCCGGCGCCGGGCCGTCCACCGCCTCGCGGTGCGCGCGCGAGCGGCGCGGCAGGTAGATCTGGAGGTTGAGCTTGAGGAGTTTCGCCAATTCATCGGCGAAGCGGTAGGTGGCCTCGGTGTTGTAGCCGTTGTCCATCCAGACCACCGGCACGTCGGGCCGAGCGCGCGTGACCATGTGCAGGATCACTGCCTCGAAGGGCCGAAAGTTGGTCGTGACGATGGCAGGCCGGCCCAGGCCGAAGGCCCAGTCCACCAGGCCCTGGGCGTTCTTGCCCAGTTCGGCGTTGATCAGTGCGAGGTCGATGCTCATGTGGAGGAGGCCTCCACGAAGTGCGGCGCCGTGTGAACGGCATCGCCCTGGTAGAAGGCGGCGAAGCGGTCGAACTGGCGCTGCGCATCGGATGCGTCCACGCCTTCCTTGAGAACGGCGCTGGAAAAGCCGGTGCGCTCCATCTGCACCAGCTGGTCGATCAGCACGTCGCCGGTGGCGCGGATGTCGCCCTTGAAGCCCAGGCGGCGGCGCAGCAGGAAGGCCTGGCTGTAGGCGCGCCCGTCGGTGAACTTGGGGAAGTTCAGGTCGATGCGCTCCACGTCTGCCAGGCACACCTCGATGGCCAGCGGATCGGCATCGTTGGGCAACGCAAGGACGTTGGGCGAGCCGTCGTCCACGTGCTCTTCGGCCGACAGGATTCGGAGATTGCGGTTCATGCTGCCACCTCCTCGGCCTTGGCAAAGCGCGCACCGTTGGCGGCCGCCTTGAAGGGGTCGATGCCGACGCGCTTGAGCGTGTCGATGAAGGTCTCGCGCCTGCCGTCCACGATGGCGCGGGTGTCGCGGTAGGTGCCCAGCACCGCCTCGATCACTTCCGGCACTTCGGCCGCCGAGAACGACGGCCCGACCACCTTGCCGGGCACGGCCGCGCCCGAGAGTGCGGAGCCGTCAGAGCCGCCCAGGGTCACCTGGTACCACTCCTTGCCGTCCTTGTCGACGCCCAGGATGCCGATGTGGCCGCTGTGGTGGTGGCCGCAGCTGTTGATGCAGCCGCTGATGTGCAGGTCGATCTCGCCCAGGTCGTCGAGCTCGTCCAGGTCTTGATAACGCTCGGTGATGGCTTCGGCGATGGGAATGGAACGCGCGTTGGCCAGCGCGCAGAAGTCGCCGCCGGGGCAGGCGATCATGTCGGTGAGCAGGTGCACGTTGGCGCTGGCAAAGCCGGCCTCGCGCGCTGCCAGCCACAGGGCGTGCAGGTCTTCCGCATGCACCCAGGGCAAGAGCAGGTTCTGATCGTGCGTGACGCGGGCTTCGCCGGCCGAGAAGCGGTCGGCCAGTCGCGCTGCCGTGTCGAGCTGGTCGGCCGAGGCGTCGCCAGGCGCTTGCAGGCGGCGCTTGAAGGACAGTGTCACGGCACGCAGCAGCGGGTTCTTGTGCGGCGCCACGTTGCGCTGCAGCCAGCGGGCGAACATCACGTCGTCAGCGGCCTGGGCGCGCAGCTCGGCCTCGGTTTCTTCCGGGCTCTGGTAGATGCGATTGGCCAGCTCCGGCGGCACGAAGGAGGCGGACACGCGGTCCAGCTCGGCCTGGCTGATGGTGTGCGGCGCGCCGTCGTGCTCGAGGATCTGCTTGTATTCCTCTTCCACGTCATCGATGTAACGCTGGCCTTCGGCCTTCACCAGGATCTTGATGCGGGCCTTGTAGATGTTGTCGCGCCGGCCGTAGCGGTTGTAGACCCGGATCACCGCTTCCAGGTAATTCATGATCTGGTACCAGGGCAGGAACTCGCGCAGCACGGTACCGATGATCGGCGTGCGGCCCATGCCGCCGCCCACGCGCACCTGGAAGCCCAGCTCGCCGGCTTCGTTCTTCAAGAGCTTCAGGCCGACGTCATGCCAGCCGGTGGCGGCGCGGTCTTCATCGGCGCCGGTGATGGCGATCTTGAACTTGCGCGGCAAAAAGGCGAACTCGGGATGCAGCGTGCTCCACTGCCGCATGATCTCGGCGTAGGGGCGCGGGTCGGCCACCTCGTCCACCGCAACGCCGGCGCGCTCGTCGCTGGTGATGTTGCGGATGCAGTTGCCGCTGGTCTGGATGCCGTGCATGTCGACCGAGGCCAGCAGCTCCATCACGTCAGCCGACTTCGCCAAAGGAATCCAGTTGTACTGGACGTTCTGGCGCGTCGTGAAGTGTGCGTAGTGAGTCGGGAGCTTGTGCGTGCCCAGCGCGCCTTGCGTTTCGAGCGCCTTCTTGTAGACCTCGGCCTCCGGCTCGTCGTATTCGCGGGCGATTCTTGCCAGCACGCGCAACTGGGCGCTGGAGACTTCGCCATAGGGCACGGCCACGCGCAGCATGGGCGCATAGCGCTGCACATACCAGCCGTTCTGCAGGCGCAGGGGGCGGAACTCGTCTTCGGAGATCCGGCCCTTTTGCCAGCGCTCGAGCTGGTCGCGAAATTGCGCAGCGCGCTGGTGCACGAACTGGCGATCGAATTCTGTGTATTGGTACATCGTGAAGAGTCTTGCTTGGCAACAACAAAGCGCTGTCCCGCCGGAGGTCTGCAAAGCGAGAAGCGACTTTAGAAGTCAGGCTTATGGAAACAAACTATTTTTTGGTTCGCGCCTTATTCGGATAAGCATATTCGCCAGCATCCATGCGGCCTGCAGGCCGATGGACCGGGCTTTGCGGATAAGCCAAAAGCCCATAAGCACAGGGGCGTTTCGATATGACGCGGCGGCGATTCTAGGGATGCCGTCGGTGCGGCCTGCAACAATGACGCACCATTTCGATGCATCGCCACACGCCCATGAGCTCTTCGCCCGCTGCGCAGACCTTGCCTGCAAAAAGAACAACCTTCGATAGGCTGCGCGCCTTCAAGCCCGCACCCCTGGCCGTCGATGGCCGCGAGCGGCTGCGCGTGGCCGCCGGCGCCTTTCTCGGCATCCTCGTCACCGCGGCCCTGTGCCGCCTGCTGGGGCTCGGCGCGCAAGCCACCTGGATCGTGGCGCCGATGGGGGCCAGCGCCGTGCTGGTGTTCGGCGTGCCGGCCAGCCCCCTGGCCCAGCCGTGGGCGGTGGTGGCGGGCAACACGGTTTCGGCGCTGGTGGGCATTGCCTGCGCGCGCTGGATCGGCCCGGTGGATGTCGCGGCGGCATCGGCCGTCGGCCTGGCCATCGGCCTCATGTTCGTGCTGCGCTGCCTGCATCCGCCCGGCGGTGCCAGTGCGCTGATGATGGTGCTGGCCGGTGTGACCGACCCGACAGCGGCGCTGGCGCCGGTGCTGCTCAATTCCGTGCTGCTGGTGACGGTGGGCCTGGCCTGGAACAACGCCACCGGCCGGCGCTATCCGCACGCGCAGAGCGCGGGGGTCGGCGGCGCCACGACCGCCACCGAAAGCGATCTGGACGCGGCCCTGGCCCGCTACAACCAGATCCTGGACGTGCCGCGCGACGACTTGCTGGCCCTTCTGGGCCAGACCCGGCTGGCCGGCTACCAGCGCATGCTGGCGCAGACGCGCTGCGCCGACGTGATGTCGCGCAAGGTGGTCACCGTCTCCTTTGGCACGCCGCTGCAGGACGCCTGGGAGCTGCTGCGCGCCAAGCGCATCAAGGCGCTGCCGGTGGTGGACCGGGTCGAGCGGGTGGTCGGCATCCTGACTTTGGCGGACTTCCTGAACGCGGCCGACCTGGACCTGCACGAAGGCTTCGAGTCCAAGCTCAAGCGCCTGATCCGCTGGAGCTCCACGGTGAATTCCAGCAAGCCCGAAGTAGTGGGCCAGATCATGACGCGGCGGGTGCGGGTGGCCACCGCCGACAAGCCGCTGGTGGACCTGGTGCCGCTGTTCGGCAGCACCGGCCACCACCACATTCCGATCGTCGACGAGGACCAGCGCCTGGTGGGCATCCTCACGCAGTCGGACCTGGTGGCGGCGGTGTTTCGCGCCGAGCGCGAAGGCGATGCCGCGGTCCCGGCATAAGCATCGAATTTTTTATTCGTTCGCTTTTTGCACCGGCGCCTTCAAAATGCGCGGCATGAGTTTCATCCCACGCACCTTGCTGCGAATGTGCACGACGCACTGTCGTTGTCGCGTCTGAGTCGAGCGCGCCAGGCCGCGCTCCTCTTTTTCTTTCCTCCTCCCGTCACGTGCTGGCTTCTTCGAGCCAGACGCAGGCAGTGCCATTCGGCCTGCCGCTTCAAAAACAAGAAAGCGTTTTCTTTCATGATCGAACTGCAAGGCATCCACCAGGCCTACGGCGAACATGTCGCGCTGCGCGGAATCGATCTCAAGGTCGAGCCCGGCGAAGTGTTCGGCATCATCGGCCGCAGCGGCGCGGGCAAGAGCTCGCTGGTGCGCACCATCAACCTCTTGAACCGGCCCACCGCGGGCAAGGTGATCGTCGGCGGCCGCGAGCTCACGGCGCTGTCGGATGCGAAGCTGCGCGAGGCGCGGCGCGAGATCGGCCTCGTCTTCCAGCACTTCAACCTGCTGTCGTCGCGCACCGTGGCGCAGAACGTGGCGCTGCCGCTGGAACTGGCGGGCGTGCCTTCGCAAGAGATCAGGAAGCGCGTCGACGAACTGCTGGACCTGGTCGGCCTGGCCGCCATGCGTGACCGCTTTCCGGCGCAGATCAGCGGCGGCCAGAAGCAGCGCGTGGGCATCGCGCGTGCCCTGGCGAATCGCCCCAAGGTGCTGCTGTCCGATGAAGCGACTTCGGCCCTGGACCCGGAAACCACCCGCTCAATTCTCGGCCTGTTGAAGCAGATCAACCGCGAGTTTGGCCTGACCGTGCTGCTGATCACACACCAGATGCAGGTGATCAAGCAGGTGGCCGATCGCGTGGCCGTGATCGACGCCGGGCTGATCGTGGAGCAGGGCCCGGTGATCGACGTCTTCACCCGTCCGCAACATGCCACCACGCGCAGCCTGATCGAGGAGATCGTGCCGCAGGCGCTGCCTGAAAGCGTGCTGGCGCGCATCCGCGCCCTGATGACGAGCGACCAGCCCGGCGAGCACAGCCAGCTGCTGCGCCTGGCCTTTGCCGGCAACGGTGCCGACCGGCCGCTGTTGTCCGACGTGATCCGCGACCACGGCATCGACCTGTCCATCGTGCATGGCCAGGTCGACGAGGTGCAGGGCCAGCCCTTTGCATCGCTGGCCGTGTTCGCCCGCGGCGCGCGCGACAAGCTCGGCGCCGCCACCGCGCAACTGCGCGGCGCCGGCGTGCTGGTGGAGGAGGTGGCCCATGCTGGATAACTTCACCCCCGCCATGCTCGAGCTCTTTGCCAGCTCGCTCGGGGAAACGCTGCTGATGGTCGGCATCTCCGGCGTCGTGGGTTCGGCCCTGGGCATTCCGCTGGGCGTGCTGCTGCGCCTGACGGACCAGGCCGGCGTGCTGCAGAACGCGGGCCTGAACCGCGTGCTGGGCGGCATCGTCAACGCGGTGCGCTCCACGCCTTTCATCATCCTTCTGGTGGCGATCATTCCATTCACGCGCTTCATCACCGGCTCGTCGATCGGCACCTTTGCCGCCGTCGTGCCGCTGACCATCGCCGCCGCGCCCTTCATCGCGCGGCTGGTGGAGACCTCGCTGCGCGAGGTGGACCATGGCCTGATCGAAGCGGCGCAGGCCATGGGCGCCAGCACCTCGCAGATCGTCTTCAAGGTGCTGCTTCCCGAGGCGCTGCCGGGCATCGTGGCCGGCTTCACCATCACCCTGGTGAGCCTCACCGGCTACTCGGCCATGGCCGGCGCCATCGGCGGCGGTGGCCTGGGCGACCTGGGCATCCGCTACGGCTACCAGCGCTTCCTGCCGGAAATCATGCTGGCCGTGGTGCTGGTGCTGATTCTTTTCGTGCAGGTGCTGCAAAGCCTGGGCGACTGGGCCGTCCGCCGCATCAGCCATAAATGAATCCCTCTCGACAAAATCAAGGAAGAAAGATCATGAACATCAACAAGCGCAAGCTCCTGCAATCCACCCTGGCACTGGCCTTGGCCGCCACCTTCAGCACGGGTCTGCTGGCCCAGGACAAGCCGATCAAGGTCGGTGTCACCGCCGGCCCGCACGCCCAGATCTTCGAGCAGGTGAAGAAGGTCGCCGAGCGCGACGGCCTGAAGATCCAGGTGATCGAGTTCAGCGACTACGTGCAGCCCAACGCCGCGCTGGCCGCCGGCGACCTGGACGCCAACAGCTACCAGCACAAGCCGTATCTCGACCAGCAGGTGAAGGACCGCGGCTACAAGTTCGTGTCGGTGGGCTACACCGTCAACTTCCCCATCGGCCTGTATTCGAAGAAGGTGAAGAACCTCAAGGACCTGAAGGAAGGCGCGCGCTTCGGCATCCCGAACGACCCGACCAACGGCGGCCGCGTGCTGCTGGTGCTGCAGGACCAGGGCCTGATCAAGCTCAAGCCCGGCGCCGGCCTGAAGGCCACGCCGCTGGACGTGGTGGAGAACCCGAAGAAGCTGAAGTTCATCGAGCTCGACGCCGCGCAGCTGCCGCGCTCGCTGGATGACCTGGATGCTTCGGCCATCAACACCAACTACGCACTGTCGGCAGGCCTCAACCCCGCCAAGGACGCCATCGCGCAGGAAAGCGCCAAGAGCCCCTACGTGAACCTGCTGGCGGTGCGCGAGGCCGACCAGAGCAAGCCCTGGGTCGCCAAGCTGGTCAAGGCCTACCAGTCGGATGAGATCCGCAAGTACATCCAGACCGAGTTCAAGGGCGCGGTGCTGGCGGGCTTCTAATAAAAGCTACTTGGCGGCCCCGGTTGCCTTCGCGACGTACGACGCCAGCGCCGCGATCTGCTTGTCGTCGAGCTTGCCCGTGTACGACGGCATCTGGCCGATGCCGTTGCGCAAGGCGGCCGCCACGCGGGCGGCATCCGGCTTCAACTCGTCCAGCACCGGGCCCACCTCGCCCTTGGCGCCCGCATCTTTCAGGGTGTGGCAAACAGCACAGGCCGGCACGCTCCCCTTGTTGAACAGTTCCTTGCCCAGCTTGAGCATCGCCGCGTCGTCGGCCGCCCATGCGCTGGCCGCGGCCAGGCTCGTCAGAGCGATGCAGCCCGCGCGGACAAGCGCGCCTCGATCGAAAGAAAAGCGGCTCATGCCACGCTCACTTTCACGGCGTGATCCGCCCAGCTCGTGTTGTTGTAGCCGCCCGCGTTTTCCACGCGCTGCTCCGGCTGCACGTTGCCGGCCGTATCCGTCGCGCGGCTGACCAGGGTGTGGCTGCCGGCCGGCAGGCGCGCCGCCAGCACGAACTGGCGCCAGGCATAGCGCCCGAGGTCGGGGCCGACGAGGCGAGCCTGCGTCCAGCGCTTGCCGCCGTCCACCGAGACCTCGACCTTGGCCACCGGGTGCAGGCCGCCGAAGGCGACCCCGTGGATCTGCGCATCACCGGCTGCGACGGGCTTGCCGTCCGTGCCCGGGCCGTTGATCCACGACTTGACGCTCATCTCCTGGACCGAGGGCTGCGACGGGTCGCCCTTGCCGCCCGGCGGCGAGATGCGGTAGCCGTGCGACATGATCTTCGCGTCGCTTTCCTGCGCGGTGAATGCCAGGCGCTTGACATATTTGATGTTGTTGACGCCGGTGTAGCCCGGCACGATCAGGCGCAGCGGCCCGCCGTGCGCCAACGAGATCGGCGCGCCGTTCATCTCCCAGGCCAGCAGGGCATCGGCCATGGCCGCGGCGGGCACCGAGCGCTCGACGATCACGCTTTTCGGGTCCAGGCCCTCGGGCAATTTCTCGCCGCCGGTACCGGTCATGAAAGCCATGCCCTGGGCCATGCCGCCGAGGGCCTCGGCCACCCGGCGCACCGGCACGCCGCTCCAGACCACGCAGCCGGCCGCACCGACCTGCCAGGGCGTTCCGCTGGGCTTGCTGGGGAAGTAGCCGCGGCCGTTGCCCGAGCACTGCAGCACCATCGCCGTGGTCTCCAGGCCCATGCGCTTGAGTTCGCTCAAGGTCAGCGTGCGCGGGTTCTTCACGCCCTCGATCGAGATCTCCCAGGCCTCCCGGTCGGCCAGAATGGACGCGTCGGGCGCCGGCAGGTTGTTGCGAACGTACAGCTGTTCCGCCGGCGTCAGCACGCTGGTGCCGAATGCGCTGCGCCGGGTCTCGATGGTCGAGCTGCTGTGCACGATCATGCTCGACGAATCCTTCCAGCTCACGTAGGGCGGCAGCGGCTTGGACGCCGCGGTGGCGCCGGTTGGCGCGACGGCTTCGCCCGCAGCCGCGGCGCCTCGGCTCCAGCTGGCCAGGCCGGCCGCGGCCAGCGATGCGCCGCTGCCGACGAGCAGGTGCCGGCGTGGCAGGGAGATCGGATTGGGGTTCATTGCCTTGTCCTTGTGGGTGGTGTCATGCCTACGGAGATCATTGCTGCTGCGGGCTCATCCGGGCGCAGCTGCCGGGCTGCCCTGCAAGCTGGCCTGGGCGACGCCCAGCGCCTTCTGCTTTTGCGCGATGAGCAGCAGCGCCTTGCCTTCGCGCGAACGGATGACGCGCCAATGGACACCGCTCCACCAGCCGCCGCCGTCCTTCAGCGCGACCGGCCGGTCGAAGGCAAAGACCGTGACCATGCCGCCCTTCTCGAAGAAGGTGGTCAGGTGGTAGGCCAGATGGCCATCGATGTCGCAGGGCCGCATGAGCTGCGGATAGCCTGGCAGCGTTTTGGCCTGGCCCAGGCCGATCTGGGCCAGCAGTTCACTGGGGTCCATGAAGCTGCCGCGCAAGGTGCGTTCGTAATACTCGTGCTCGATGGCGTCGCGCACCAGCCCGGGCGGGCGCATCGCCAGCACGGCGCCCGTGCCGCTGGTGGCCAGCATCAGGGCGGCGATGGCGCGCTGCACGCCGCGCCGCGCCCACCACCGCGGGGGCTTGCGCAGCAGGTGGGGCGGCGGTTCGCCGGGCTCGAAGGACAGTGCCATTTCCGCGCGTGCGCGCAGGTCGAAGTCGCTGTCGGGCATGGCGGGAGCGGGGGCGGCGGGGGAATGGGTCGTCATGTCAAAGCTTTCGCAGATGCACCACGGCTGCACCTGGAAGGCTTGGAAGGGAAGCCTGCGGCCGCCTGAGGGGCCCGGTCATCGCCGCCTTCAACGCCTCGCGCGCACGCGCCAGGCGCGACAGCACGGTGCCCGGCGCAATTTCCAGGGCCTCGGCCATCCTCGCAGTGGGCATGTCGTCGAAGTAGTACAGCACCAGCACCTCGCGGTGGATCGGCGCGATGCGTGCCAGCGCCTTGACGACGTCCAGCCGATCGTCCAGGCGGGCATCGGGGGCGACTTGCTCGGCGAATTCGACGTCGTCGATCGAGATCGGTTGCGGCGTCAGGTGGCGAAAAGCACCGCGCCGCATGATCTGGAACAGCCATGCCCGCGCCGACTCGGCCTGCCGCAGCTGTGCCCGATGCCGCCAGGCCGCGGCAAAGCAGTCCTGCACCACGTCTTCGGCCAGCGCGCGCGAGCCGGTGAGCGCCCAGGCGCTGCGCAGGAGGAAACGGTAGTGCTCGCGCACCCAGGCGTTGTAGCGGGACTCGTCGGACTGGAACATCGTTGGATCAAAGAGCGCGAAGCCCTGAAACTCATTCCATGCCCTTGCTTGGGGCAAACCCTTGTAGGCAGCGTCAAGGCTCGACTTGGCGCACCTCCACCGTCGCCTCCATGCCCAGGTAGGCGCCCGGCTTGCCGTACCAGCTGCCCGACAGCGGCGATGCCTGCGCCGGGTCGCGTGCCACGGCCACGCGGATCAGCTGGGCGCTGCCCATGATGTTGTTGGTGGGATCGAAAGCGACCCAGCCGGCGCCCGGCAGGTAGGCCTGCATCCAGGCATGGGTGGTGCCGGCGCCGCTGGTCGGCGCCGCCTCGCTGCCGTCGGCGGCGTTGCTGCTCGGATCGAGCGCGGCGTCATACAGGTAGCCCGAGACAAAGCGCGTCGCGATGCCCAGGCGCCGCGCTGCTTCCATCATCAGGAGGGCGTAGTCGCGGCAACTGCCGCTGCCGCGCTCCAGGGTCTGCAGCGGCGTCTGCGTGCCTTCCTCATTGCGCACTTCGTACTTGAGCGATTGGCGAATGTGCGCGTTCATGCGGGCGAGCACGTCGCGGGTGCGCTTGGCCGAGCCGCCTTCGCCCTGCAGGAACTGCTGCGCCCAGCGGAGCAGCACGCCCTCGGGGTCGTCGTGGTGCGGGCGCAGGTAGCGCTCCAGGTCGACGTGGTCCTGCACCGAGTAGGCAAAGGGCAGGTACTCGGCGCTCGGGTCGAGCTCCAGCACCTCGTCCAGCGGCGCCGGCACCTGCTCGATGCGGAAGGAGCAGACAAACTTCAACTCGGTCGCCGGCTCCAGGGGCTGCACCAGTGCCACCGAGTTCGAATGCGGATCCTGGATCATGCGGATGCTGGCCTGCGGGCTCACTTGCAGGTCGGTGGCGAGCACGCGCAGGTCGTGGCTGTCGCGGGGCCTGAACATGACGCGGTGCAGGCCGAAAGTCACCGGCTCGCTGTAGCGGTAGGTCGTCGTGTGGGTGATGTCGTAGTGCAGGATTGGCATGCGGCCATTGTCGACCCTGAAAGAGTCGACTCAAAGAAGGCGCCGCGTGTCCAGCGCGCGGGCCAGCGGGGCCGGCAGCGGCAGGGGCTCGCCATGCCAGTGCGCGGCCAGCAGCTCGGCGCACAGGGCGGCAAAGCTCAGGCCGCGCGAACCCAGGGCCGTGCAGACCCAGGCGCCTTGAGGCTGCAATGGGTCGAGCGGGCCGACCAGCGGACGCCGATCGCCGGAAGCGCAGCGCACGCCGGCCCAGGCCTGGGTGGCGCCGCGCGCCTGCTCCGCCGACAGGATTTCGGCCGCCGTGGCGTGCAGCTGCGCCACGCGCTCCAGGTTGGCCTGGGTATCGGCCTCGCGCAGCCCGGTGTCGCGGCTGTCGCGGTCGTAGGTGGCGCCGGCCAGCCACAAGGGGCCCTGGTCGTCGGGCACGCCGGCGATGAGATGCCCGTCGCCGTTGATGGGATGCGGCGGCAGGCCGCTGCTGGCCACATGGCCGAACAGTACCTGTCCGCGCACCGCCTGCAGCGGCAGCGCCGGTGCGAAATCGCGACTGTCGAAGCCGGCGGCGAGCACCAGCCGGTCGGCCTGGAGCAGGGTGCGTCCCTGGGCATCGACGGCCTGCCATTGGCGGTTCGGCAGTTGTTCGATGCCCGCCACCCGGCAATCTGTCAGCAGGCGAATGCCGGGTTGGGCCAGCCAGGCGCCTATCAGTCGTCGCGGGCGCACCCACGCCGCCCGCGGATGCCACAGCGCGGTGGCATCCTCATCGAGCCCCGCCACGCGCAGTTGCTCCGCGCTGGCATGCCACGACTCGTTGGGCCCCTGCGCAGACCAGCCGGACGGCAGCCGCGCCGTGCCGGCGTCGCGCCGCTCCAGCGCGCCGCTGGCAGCCCAGTCCTTGTCTTCCTCCAGCAGTTGCACCAGCTGCTGCCAAGTGGCACGGATGCCGGCACGGGTCAGGCGCGACAGCTGGGCGTCGTCCGGCGAGACGTGCGGTGCCAACAGGCCCACCGGCAGGGCCGAGGCGCCGGCGGCGGGATGCAGTGCGGCGTCGAGCACCGTCACCTGCCAGCCGCGGCGCGCCAGGCTGGCGGCCACGGCGGCGCCTGCCAGTCCGGCGCCGATGACCATGCAAGTGCCGGCTTGTGCCACTTGTTCGGGCGGCGCCGGCGGTCGCCGAACGCGCCACGGCGGCTCGTACAGGGCGCCCAGGCAGTCGCGCTTGGGCGGCAGGCCGGGCAGCAGTTGCGCCTGCCAGCCGCATTGCGCCAGGCCGTCGCGCAGTGCCCGCGCCACCGACCAGGTCGAAAGGCGGGCGCCGCGACGCGCCAGGCGCGTCACGCCCTTGAGCGTGTCCAGCGACCACAAGTCCGGGTTGCGCTCCGGGCTGAAGCCGTCCAGGAAGATGCTGTCGGCCTCGAACAGGCGCTGCGTGCGCAGCATGGGGCGGACGTCGCCGATGCACAGCGTGAGCAGCACCCGCCCTTCGTCAAAGGCCAGGCGATGAAAGCCCGGCAGCAGGCCGTGCCACTGGCCGGCCAGTTCCTGCGCCAGCGCTGCCAGCTCGGGGTAGGCGCCGGCGGCGTGCAAGAGGTCTTCCCGCGACACCGGAAAAGCCTCGATCGAAACGAAATGCAGCAGCCCCGGCCGCGCTGGATCCGCGCGCCAGGCCTGCCAGCTTGTCAGGAAATTGAGGCCCAGCCCAAAGCCGGTTTCGAGAATCCGCCATTGCGGCTGGCCGAACCAGGCCTGCGGGAGGCCGCAGCCGCCCAGAAAAACGTGGCGCGCCTGGAGAAGCGCGCCGGTCTCGGAGTGATAGATGTCCTGGAAGCGCGCGCTGTGCGGCACGCCGTCGGCGCGCCATTCAACCGGCTCACCCGTGGGCACGGGGTTTCAGTTCGTGGGAGGCACGTAGCCCTGGGCCACGTCGGCGCCTTCGCCGAAGAAGTGCTTCTCCATCTGGCGCGCCAGGTACTGGCGGGCGCGCTGGTCGGCCAGGTTCAGCCGGTTTTCATTGACCAGCATGGTCTGCTGCTTGAGCCAGGCGGCCCAGGCCTCCTTGCTGACGTTTTCCCAGAGGCGCTTGCCGAGTTCGCCGGGGTAGGGCGGAAAGTCGAGTCCCTCGGCCTCGCGGCCGAGCTTGATGCATTGAACCATGCGTGCCATGGGGTGCCTGCCTTGCTTGAAATGTTCGTGTGGGTGGGGACTTAGAACTTGTCCGCAAATAGTCGGGGTCGGCTGGCGGTCGATTTGTGCGCATGACGGCGTTGCAAATCCTCGCCATAGCTTCGGCTATGTCTCCGGTTTGCGCCTTGTCCTGCACCCAAATCGCCTCGCCATCCTCCGCCCGCCCATTTGCGGACAAGTTCTTAGCTGATTTGGCTATGAAGAACTGAGAACTCGGTAGTTCTCCTTTTCTTATGCCGAATCAAGAATTCAAGACTTCATCGTTATGCATTTCTTGAGCAGAAACACCATGAGCCTTCGCCGCGACTTTATCAAGCTTTCCCTGGGTGCCGCACTGGGCGCCGGTATGGCCCTGACGGCATTGCCGTCGCTGGCCCAGACGGTGCAACTGCTGAACGTCTCCTACGACCCGACGCGCGAGCTGTATGCCGACTACAACCAGGCCTTCGCCAAGTACTGGAAGGCCAAGACCGGCCAGGCAGTGAGCGTCAAGCAGTCGCACGGCGGCTCGGGCAAGCAGGCCCGCTCCATCATCGACGGGCTGGAGGCCGATGTCGCCACCCTGGCGCTGGCCGGCGACACCGACGCCCTGGTCAAGCACGGCGGCCTGGTCAAGGCCGATTGGCAAAAGCGGCTGCCGCACAACTCGGCGCCCTACAGCTCGACCATCGTGTTCCTGGTGAAGAAGGGCAACCCCAAGGGCCTGAAGGACTGGGACGACCTCAGCAAGCCGGGCGTGCAGGTGATCACGCCCAACCCCAAGACCTCCGGCGGCGCGCGCTGGAACTACCTGGCGGCCTGGGAATTCGGCAAGCGCAAGTACGGCGGCGAGGCCGGCGCCAAGGACTACGTGGCCAAGCTGTTTGCCAATGTGCCGGTACTGGACACCGGGGCGCGCGGCGCCACCAACACTTTCGTGCAGCGCGGCGTGGGCGATGTGCTGCTGGCCTGGGAGAACGAGGCCTTCCTGGCGCAAAAGGAATTCGGCGCCGACAAGTTCGAGATCGTCGCGCCCTCGGTCAGCATCCTGGCCGAGCCGACGGTGACGGTGGTCGACAAGGTGGTGGACAAGAAGGGCACGCGCGCCGTGGCCGAGGAATACCTGAAGTACCTGTACTCGGACGAAGGGCAGGAGATCGCCGGGCGCCACTACTACCGCCCGACCTCGGACAAGGCGAAGGCGAAGTACGAGAAGCAGTTCCCCAAGCTTCAGCTTTTCACCATCGACCAGGCCTTCGGCGGCTGGGCGGCGGCCGACAAGGCGCACTTTGCCGACGGCGGCTCCTTCGACCAGATCTACGCCAAGGGCAAGTAGGCCATGACGACGACGAGCGGCAACACCGTTCTGCTGATCGCCGGCAGCCCCTCGGCGCCCTCGCGCTCGACGGCCTTGCTGGAGGCCGCCGGGACCCGGCTGGCGCTGCGCGGCGCGCGCATCGAGCGCATCGCGGTACGCGACCTGCCGGCGCAGGCCCTGTTGTCGGCCGATGTCTCGCATCCGGCCCTGCAGCGCGCCGCCGACCAGCTGGCGCAGGCGAGGGCGGTGGTGGTGGCCACGCCGGTCTACAAGGCGGCCTACAGCGGCATCCTGAAGGCTTTCCTGGACCTGCTGCCGCAGTCGGCGCTCAAGGCCAAGACCGTGCTGCCGCTGGCCAGCGGCGGCAGCCCGCACCACATGCTGGCGCTGGACTATGCGCTGCGGCCGGTGCTGCAGTCCCTGGCGGCGCGGCAGATCCTGGCAGGGGTCTACGCCACCGACGCGCAGGTCACCCTGACGCCCGAAGGTGCCTACCAGCTGCAGCCTGAGCTGGCGCAGCGCCTGGACGACAGCGTTCAGACCCTGGCCATCGAGGCCCTGCAACTGCCCAACCTGCACGCCTTCGAGCCGGTGCCCTTCTCCCAGGTGCGATGTAGCGCCTGAGGCCTTCGCCCCGGCCGCATGCGCGGCTGGCGGCACCGCTTTTCTTCTCCCCCGCAACTTGACTGTTCGCTGCGCTTCACGCGCAGCGCGGGGAAGCGCACGTCTCGACAACTCACATCTCGATGAAGGAATTCCACATGACCCACAACGTTTCGACCCAACGCCGCCGACTCATCCAGGCCGCTGCCGCGGCCGGCCTGGCCCTGCCCGCGATCGCGAGCCTGGCCCAGGCGCCGGCGGCCAACAGGCTGCTGCGCATCGGCCATCAGAAGGGCTACCTGAGCGTGCTCAAGGGCCGCGGCACCCTGGAAAAGCGCCTGGCGCCGCTGGGTGTGTCGATCAAGTGGACCGAGTTCACGGCAGGCCCGGTGCAGCTGGAAGCGCTCAACGTCGGCTCCATCGACTTCGGCGACGTGGGCGAGGCGCCGCCCATCTTTGCCCAGGCGGCCGGCGCGCCGCTGGCCTACGTGGCGGCGACCGTGCCGCGCCCGCAGACCGAGGCGGTGCTGGTGCCCAAGGCCTCGGCGATCCGCTCGGTGGCCGATCTCAAGGGCAGGAAGGTGGCGCTCAACAAGGGCAGCAACGTCCACTACTTCCTGGTGAAGCTGCTGGAGAAGCACGGTCTCGCCTATGGCGACGTGCAGGCCGTGTTCCTGCCGCCGGCCGATGCGCGCGCCGCCTTCGAGAAGAACGCGATCGACGCCTGGGTCATCTGGGACCCGTTCCGCGCCTCCGCCGAACTGGCGCTGGACGCGCGCCTCCTGGCCGACGCGCGCGACGTGGTCAACAACCGCGGCTACTACTTCTCGTCGCTGCCTTATGCGCAGAAGAACCAGGACGTGATCAAGCTCTTGATCGAGGAAATCAACCAGCTGGACCAGTGGGGCGCCGCGCACAAGAGCGACCTGGCGGCGGAGCTGGCGCAGGTGTGGGGCCTGCCGCGCGCGGTGGGCGAGGCGGCGGTCAGCCGTACCGCCTTCGGCGTGGGTCCGATCACCAAGGCGATCCTGGCCGAGCAGCAGCAGATTGCCGACACCTTCCTCGCGCTGAAGCTGATCCCAAAAAAGATCAACGTGCTCGAGGCCGCCGCGGCCGGCATTGCCTGAGGGGCGGGCGATGCAAGCGATCGATCTTCGCCAGCGCATCGCCGAGGTGATGCGCACCACCGCCAGCGCCTGGGGCCTTGGCGCACGGCCCCGTCCGCCGCTCCTTCTTTTCGCCGTCTGAACAAACACAGAGTCATCGAAGCATGCAGATCTTCTGGTTCCTTCCCACCCACGGCGACAGCCGCTACCTCGGCACCGCCGAAGGCGCGCGTCCCGTCGATCTCGACTACCTCCGACAGATTGCCGGCGCCGCCGACAGCCTGGGCTACGAGGGTGTCCTCATCCCCACTGGCCGCTCCTGCGAAGACCCGTGGGTGATCGCGTCGAGCCTGATCGGCGCGACGCGCCAGCTCAAGTTTCTGGTCGCGGTGCGGCCCGGCTTGCACCAGCCCGGCCTGGCCGCGCGCATGGCGGCCACCTTCGACCGGCTCTCGGGCGGGCGCCTGCTGGTCAATCTCGTGACCGGCGGCGACCAGGCCGAGCTGGAGGGCGATGGCGTGTTCCTGGATCACGCCGCGCGCTATGAGCAGTCGGCCGAGTTCATCCGCATCTGGCGCGAGATCATCGCGCGCAGCCACCGCGGCGAGAGCTTCGACTTCGATGGCAAGCACCTTCGCGTGAAGGGCGCGCGCCTTCTTTTCCCGAGCGTGCAGCAGCCCTATCCGCCCGTGTGGTTCGGCGGCTCTTCGCCCGCCGCGCATGAGCTTGCGGCTGATCAGGTCGATGCCTACCTGAGCTGGGGCGAGCCGCCGCTGGAGGTGGCGCGCAAGCTGGCCGACGTGCGCGAGCGCGCGGCGCAGCGCGGGCGCAAGCTGAAGTTCGGCATCCGCCTGCACGTGATCGTGCGCGAGACCGAAGAGGCCGCCTGGCAGGCGGCCGACGCGCTGATCAGCCGCGTCGACGATGCCACCGTGGTGCGTGCCCAGGCCGCCTTTGCCCGCATGGATTCCGAAGGCCAGCGGCGCATGGCGGCGCTGCATGCGGGCGGCGCCAGGCGCGACCGCGCCGGGCTGGAGATCAGTCCCAACCTGTGGGCCGGCGTCGGCTTGGTGCGCGGCGGCGCCGGCACCGCGCTGGTGGGCGATCCGAAGACGGTGGCGGCGCGCATCGAGGAGTACGCGGCGCTGGGCATCGAGCACTTCATCTTCTCGGGCTATCCGCACCTGGAAGAGGCCTATCGATTTGCCGAGCTGGTGTTTCCGCTGCTGCCGCGCGGTGTGCGCGAGCGCTTGTCCGGCGGCACGCAGACCGGGCCGTTCGGCGAGGTGGTCGCCAATCTGGACGCGCCCTCGCGGCTGGCGTCGCAAAGCTGAAGGAAGACGTCATGAGCGAATTGAGCGAACAACTTCAAACCTTGCCCGTGGTGCCGGGCTCACCCCCAGCCTTTCCGGCCCTGCGCGCCTTCGCCAAAGGCGTGGCCCGGCGCCTGGTGCCGTGGCTGGTGCCGGTGGGGCTGGTGGCCCTGTGGCAGATCGCGTCGTCGGCCGGCTGGCTGTCGACACGGGTGCTGCCGGCACCGCTGGACGTGCTGCGCGCGGCCTGGACGCTGGCGCTCTCGGGCGAGCTGTGGACGCACCTGAAGATCAGCGCCGGCCGTGCGCTGCTGGGCCTGGCCATCGGTGGCGGCGCCGGCCTGGCGCTGGGCCTTCTGACCGGCTCGGTGCGCTTCTTCGAGACCCTGCTCGATTCCACCGTGCAGATGGTGCGCAACGTGCCGGCGCTGGCGCTGATCCCGCTGGTGATCCTGTGGTTCGGCATCGAGGAGACGGCCAAGCTGTTCCTGATCTCGGTGTCGGTGTTCTTTCCGATCTACCTCAACACCTTCCACGGCATCCGCAACGTCGATCCGCAGCTGATCGAGATGGGGCGCAGCTACGGCCTCTCGCGCTGGCAGCTCTACCAGGAGGTGATCCTGCCCGGCGCCATGTCGTCCATCCTGGTGGGTCTGCGCTTTTCGCTGGGGCTCATGTGGGTGATCCTGATCGTGGCCGAGACCATCTCGGCGCAGTCGGGCATCGGCTACCTGACGATGAACGCGCGCGAGTTCTTGCGCACGGACGTGGTGCTGGTGGGCATCCTGCTCTATGCGCTGCTCGGCAAGCTGGCCGACATCTTTGCCCGCACATTGGAACGCGGCTGGTTGCGCTGGCATCCGGGCTACCAGGGGAGGGGCGCATGAGCGCCGCCCGGCCGCCCGAAGGCGCTCGCACCGCAGCCCGCCAGGGCGAAGGTAGTCCAATGAGCACCGATACCCAACAGGCAGGCGTGCGCCTGCAAGCCAAGGCCTTGAGCAAACGCTATGGGCAGCGCGAAGTGCTGCGCCATCTGCAGCTGTCCATCGAGCCCGGCCAGTTCATCGCCATCGTGGGCCGCAGCGGCTGCGGCAAGAGCACCTTGCTGCGCCTGGTGGCCGGCCTGGAGGATGCCAGCGAAGGCCAGTTGCTGGCCGACGGCCAGCCCATCGGTGGCCTGCGCGAGGAGGTGCGCATCATGTTCCAGGAAGCGCGCCTCCTGCCCTGGCGCCGCGTGCTGGACAACGTGACCCTGGGCCTGCCCAAGCAGGCGCGGCCGCGCGGCGAGGAGGTGCTGGCGCAGGTCGGCCTGGCCGAGCGCCAGGGCGAATGGCCGTCGCGTCTTTCGGGCGGCCAGCGCCAGCGCGTGGCCCTGGCGCGTGCGCTGGTGCATCACCCACGCCTGTTGCTGCTGGACGAGCCGCTGGGCGCGCTGGATGCGCTGACTCGC
Organism: Variovorax sp. LARHSF232; assembly: GCF_052871435.1. Taxonomy (NCBI): domain Bacteria; kingdom Pseudomonadati; phylum Pseudomonadota; class Betaproteobacteria; order Burkholderiales; family Comamonadaceae; genus Variovorax; species Variovorax sp. LARHSF232. The sequence goes on from NZ_JBIXJS010000004.1 coordinate 199,687, forward strand.
ATCGAGATGCATCGCCTGATCGAGTCGCTGTGGCAGCGGCACCGCTTCACCGCCTTGCTGGTCACGCACGACGTGCAGGAGGCGGTGGCGCTGGCCGACCGCGTGATCCTGATCGAGGACGGCCGCATCGCGCTGGACGAAGCCATCACGCTGGCGCGGCCGCGCTCGCAGGGCGACCCGGCCTTCGCCGCGCTGGAAAAACGCATCCTCGATCGCGTGCTGCAAAAGCCCGATGCGCCCGATGCGTCCTTGGGGCCAGATCCCCGGTGGCTCGAACCACAAGCCCATGCGTTGCGCTGGGCCGTCTGAAGCTGCCCAGCACCTTTTTCTTTTTCTATCAACTCACTTCAAGGAATCCCAAGATGTCCATTCAAGCCATCAACGTGCGCAACCAGTTCAAGGGCCGCGTGCGCGAAATCCTTCGTGGCGACGTGGTATCCGAGGTCGATGTGGAAACGCCCTGGGGCGTGGTCACCTCGGTCATCACCACCCGTTCGGTGGACGAGCTGCAACTGCGTGTCGGCTCCGAAGTGGTGGCCTTCGTCAAGTCGACCGAGGTTTCCATCGCCAAGCTCTGATACCGCGTGGCCGACGCTCCATTGCAAACCGGCCTACCATCGACTCCAAACACCTGCCTGGTGTCTGGAGGATCGGATGTCGGTTTTCGATGTGAGCGAGATCGTTCAAGCGCTGCACGGGGTGCGCAACGAGTGGCGCGATTCGCAGAACCGTTCGCGCGAGCCGGTCAGCCGCGAGCTGCCGTCGCGCGAATCATTGGCGCAGATCGTGGAGCAGCTCAAGGGCGCGCTCTTTCCCATGCGGCTGGGGCCGCCGGACCTGCGCCACGAGAGCGAGGACTTCTACGTCGGCCACACGCTGCACTCGGCGCTGCAGGCGCTGCTGGTGCAGGCGCGGCTGGAGCTTTCCTACGTGGCACGCCATGGGGCGAGCGATCCGTCCGCGATCGATGCGCAGGCGCTGCAGGCCGTCCGCGACTTCGCCGCACAGCTGCCGGCCATCCGCCGCCTGCTCGACAGTGACGTGCTGGCCGCCTACCAGGGCGATCCGGCCGCGACCAGCGTCGACGAGGTGCTGCTTTGCTATCCGGGCGTGCTGGCGCTGATTCATCACCGCGTCGCGCACAAGCTCTACAAGCTGGGGCTGCCGCTGTTGGCGCGCATGGTGACCGAGCTGGCGCACAGCCAGACCGGCATCGACATCCACCCCGGTGCGCAGATCGATGCCGGCTTTTTCATGGACCACGGCACCGGCGTGGTGATCGGCGAAACCGCGGTGATCGGCAAGCGGGTGCGCCTGTACCAGGCCGTGACCCTGGGCGCCAAGCGCTTCCCGACCGACCACGACGGCAATCCGCAAAAGGGCCTGCCGCGCCACCCGATCGTGGAGGACGACGTGGTCATCTATGCCGGGGCGACCATCCTGGGGCGCGTCACCATCGGGCGCGGCGCCACCATCGGTGGCAATGTGTGGATCACGGCCGATGTGCCGCCGGGGGCCAGCGTCACGCAGGCCAGCTTGCAGAATGCGCGGCCGGTGCCCTGAGAAGCTGTGAGCGAAGAGCTTCTCCCCTTAAACCCAACCCACGGAGCTTTCCCATGAGTCAGATCAAGATCGCTGTCCTCGTCGGCAGCCTGCGCAAGGATTCGTTCAACCGCAAGCTGGCCCTGGCGCTGGCGCAGCTGGCGCCGCCGGACGTGACCTTCGAGCATGTGCGCATCGACGACCTGCCGCTCTATGACCAGGACCAGGACGGCAACCAGGCGCCCTCGGTGCGCCGCATCAAGGGCGAGATCGCGGCCGCGCAGGGCGTGCTGTTCGTCACCCCCGAATACAACCGCTCCATTCCAGGTGTGCTGAAGAACGCCATCGACAACGCTTCGCGCCCCTATGGCCATAGCGCCTTCGCCGGAAAGCCGGCCGGCGTGATCGGCATCTCGGTGGGCGCCGTCGGCACCGCCATCGCGCAGCAGCACCTGCGCAACGTGCTGGGCTACCTCGACATGCCCACCCTGGGCCAGCCAGAAGCCTTCATCCAGAACAAGGAAGGCCTGATCGACGACAAGGGCCATGTCACGGTGGAATCGACCCGTGAATTTCTCAAGGGCTGGGTCGAGAAGTACGTGGCTTGGGTGAGAACCAATAGCAAGTAAAGGCGATAAGCCGGACACCTTGCGGGTGCCGGCTACTTGTGCCGCCTGGCGGCGGGGAATCAGGCGACCGCTACCGCGCTGCCCTGATTGGCCGCTTCGGTGGCGGCGCGGCGGATGTCGCCGGCCGCGGCTTCCAGTGCCTGGGCCTTCTGCTGGTCGCCCATCGCCAGGCCTTCGGCGCGCACGAAGCGCACGTCGGTGATGCCGAAGAAGCCGAACACCACCTGCAGGTAGCTCTCCTGGTGCTCGGCCGCCTGGCCGGCTTCGCTGGTGGAGTAGATGCCGCCGCGGGTGGACACCACGATCACCGCCTTGCCGGTGGCCAGGCCCGTCGGGCCCTTCTCGGTGTACTTGAAGGTGCGGCCGGGCTGCGCCAGGCGGTCGATCCAGGCCTTGAGCTGGCTGGGGATCGAGAAGTTGTACAGGGGCGCGCCCACCACGATCACGTCGGCGGCGAGAAACTGGCTCACCAGTTGCTCGGACACCGCGTTCTCGCGCTTTTGCACGTCCGTCAGCGGCGTGCCTTCGGGCAGGCGAAAGCCCAGCGAGTCCGCGTCGAAGTGACTGGGCGCGGCGACGGCCAGGTCGAGGTACTCGACTTCGGTGCCCGGATGGGTGGCGACCCAGTCGGCCACGGCGTTGGCCGTCAGGCGGCGGGACACCGAATTGGCACCCAGGACACTGGAATCAACGTGCAGCAGCTTCATGACGAACTCTCTTTCTTCCATTGGGGCCGGCGACATGTCGGCATGGAGAGAAGTCTATTTATGAGTCGAGTACTTGATAAGTCGGCAAATTTGGCTTAGATTGTTCCAAAATTAGGACAATAGAGCTGGAGGGACGACAAGATGCAAGACCTCAACGACATGGTCTATTTCGCCGAGGTGGCGGAGCGGGGCGGCTTTGCCGCTGCCGGCCGGGCGCTGGGGATTCCCAAGTCACGCCTGTCGCGCCGCGTGGCGGACCTGGAGGCACAGCTGGGCGTGCAGCTTCTGCAGCGCAGCACCCGCAGCCTGTCGCTGACGCCGGCCGGAGAGCTGTATTTGCGCCACTGCACCGCCATGCGAGACGCCGCCCAGGCAGCCGCCGAGGCCGTGGCCCAAGTGCAGACCGAGCCGCGCGGCACCATCCGCATCAGCTGCCCCGTGACCCTGGCGCAAGGCAGCGTGGGCCCGCTGCTGCCGATCTTCATGCAGCGCTACCCGGCAGTGCGGGTCGAGATGATGGTGCTCAACCGGCCCGTTGATCCGGTGGAGGAGGGCGTGGACATCGCCCTGCGCGTGCGCCCGGTGATCGAGGACAGTGCCACGCTGGTGGCCAAGAGCTTCGGCCCGAGCGCCGGCCTGCTGGTGATCAAGCCGGACTTGCTCAAGCGCCAGGGCCCAGTGCGCACGCCCTTCGACCTGGAGCGGCTCGACACCGTGGCCATGTCCGCCGCCGGCGACGGTCGCGCCAGCCTGCGGCTGGAAGGCCCGCAGGGCGTGCAGCACGTACTGACCCATGCGCCGCGCTATCTGGCGGACGACCTGGCAACGCTGCATTTCGCGGTGCTGGCAGGCACCGGCGCCGGCGTGCTGCCTGACTACCTGGTGCGTGCCGACATCCGCGACGGCCGGCTGGTGGAGGTTTTGCCGGGCTGGGGCCCGGCGCCCGGCATCTGCCACGCGGTGTTCCCGCAGCGCCGCGCCCTGGTGCCGGCGGTGCGCAAGTTGATCGATTTCCTGGCGGACAACCTGAGCGGCTCGGAGCCGCACGACTACTCGATCTGATGAAGCGGCGGCCCCGCGCTACCAGGCTGCGGGCGGCTTGCGCAGCAGCACGATGCGGCCTTCGCGCTGGGCGACGTAGCCGCCGGCCGTCAGCTCCTTCATCACCCGGTTCACCATCTCGCGCGAGGAGCCGACGCGGTCGGCGATGTCCTGCTGGGTCAGCTTGCGGCGCAGCATGCGCTCTTCGCCGGTGACGGGGTCCGACAGGTCGGTGAGCAGGCGCACCACCCGGCTGTAGACGTCCTGCAGCGCCAGGCTGCGCACCTGCTCGGTCAGGCGCCGGACCATGCCGATCAGCTTGCGCATGAGGTGCAGGGCGAAATCGGGGTACTCGGCCAGAAAGGCGTGCAGCTCGGCGCCTTGCACCACCCGGCAGGTGCAGGGCTCGAGCGCCTTGACGGAGGCCGAGCGGCGCTCGCCGTCGATCGACAGCTCGCCGAAGTACTCGCCCGGGCCGTACTCGGTCAGCACCACCTCGCGGCCTTCCTCGGAGCTGGCATAGGCCTTCACCCGGCCGGACAGAACGACGTAGAGCGAATCGGTGCTGTCGCCTTCGTTGATCAGGATGGCGTTGGCCGGAAAGCTGCGAATCTGGCCGCGCAGGGCCACGGCATCGAACAGGGGCTGGGGCAGGCGGTTGTCGCCATCATCGGCGGCGGGGGTGGCGGGGGTCATTCGGGAAAAACCGCTGGCAGATGGGTTGGGTGGCAAGTGTGAACTATGTCACTACCTGGCGGCGCAATGCTGACTCGAATGCGGCGCCCCATCGGCCTAGATTGCGCCATGGTCCCGATCGCCCTCATTCGCCACTGGTTCCTGCTGCTGCTTCTGGTGGTGCTGACCGGCTGCGCCGGCCTGCCGCAAGGGGTGCAGCGCGCGCATTCGCGGGCCTTGGGCGAGGTGGCCGAGACCCGGCTGGCCGCCGTGGCCGCGGCTTCGCTGGGCCAGGGGCAGGGCCAACAGGAAGAGGGCGCCGAGCCGCGCTCCGGCCTGCGCCTGCTGCCGGCCGGCGACCAGGCGCTGGAGGCGCGCATCGCGCTCGTGCGCATGGCGCAAAAGAGCGTGGATGCGCAGTACTACCAGATCGCCGATGACGCCTCGGGCCGCCAGTTCCTGCGCGAGCTGCGCGAGGCCGGCGCGCGCGGCGTGCGGGTGCGCCTCCTGGTGGATGACCTCTATGCCGGTGGCGAGGATGCGCTCTTGGCCGGCCTGGCTGCACAGCCGGGCGTGCAGGTGCGCCTGTTCAATCCGCTGCCGGCGCGGGGTGGCAGCGCGGCCGGCCGCGCTCTGCTGTCGCTGCACCACTTCGAGCGGGTCAACCGGCGCATGCACAACAAGCTGCTGCTGGCCGACAACAGCTTTGCCATCAGCGGCGGGCGCAACATCGCCGACGCCTATTTCGAACGCAGTGGCGGGCCGGCCAACTTCATCGACATGGACCTGCTCACGGCCGGCCCGGTGGTGGCGCAGATGTCGGCGGTGTTCGACGACTACTGGAACAGCGAGCAGGCCTATCCGGTGCAAAGCCTGGCCGCGCACGACGCCCAGGGCGAGCCGGCACGGCTGGCCTTCGACGCGCGGGTGCGCGAGCAGGGCGCGGCGATCGAGTTGCCGGCGGACGACCTGGACGAACTGGGTCAGGTCCCGATTGGCGTCCAGTTGCGCCGCGGCCGGGTCGCGCTGGCCATGGCGGCGGTGCGCGTGTCGGCCGACCCGCCGCACAAGGTGGCACCGACCGCTGCCGAAGGCCGCGAGGACGGGCCGGTCATGCGGGCCAACCTGGCCCTGCTGCAAGACGCGCGCAGCGAAGTGTTCGTGGCCTCGCCGTACTTCGTGCCCGGCGAACGCGGCCTGCAGACCTTGCGCCAGGCCACCGCGGCCCAGGTGCGGGTGTCGCTCATGACCAACTCGCTGGCCACGACCGACGAGCCACTGGCGCATTTCGGCTACGCCCGCTACCGCCAGGCCCTGCTCGACATGGGCGTGGCGCTGTACGAACTGATGCCGCAGCAGGCGACCCGGGAGCCCCGCGAGTCCCAGGCGCGGGAGTCGGCCGGGAGCACGGGCAGCGCCTCGCTGGGCCGCTTGCACGCCAAGCTGGCGGTGGTGGACGGGCGCTGGCTGTCGGTCGGCTCGATGAACATGGATCGCCGCTCGGCCCACTCAAATACCGAGATGGCCTTGATCATCGACAGCCCGGCATTGGCCGGCCAGGTGCTGGCCCTGTTGCAGGCCGAGCGCCTGCCCTTCAGCTACCAGGTGCGCAACGGCGGCGGCGAAGGTGCCCGGGGCCTGCAATGGGTGTGGCAGGACGGCGACAGGGAAACGGTGCTGGCACGGGAACCGGCGCTCAACTGGGGCCGGCGCCTGCGCCTGTCGATGCTCTCGATGGTGGTGGACGAGGAACTGCTTTAGGGCCCATGAAACAGCGTTAAGCCAATTTCGCTGTTCCCTTATGTGGATTTGCCCATATTCAAACAAGTAGATATTCGTTTGTTATCCGTGGCGCTCTTCGCACAATCGGCCGCTCCGAACACCCGAAGAGCCACTTGAGCCGCTTGCAGACCATCTTCGTACCCGATTGGCACGGCGCCGGCCCCGGCCACTGGCAACGCCTGTGGGCGGACCAGCAGCCGGATGCCCTGCGCCTGGTGCGCGAGGACGAAACCGTGCCGCGCCGCGATGACTGGCTGGCCGCTCTGGAAGCCCTGGTGCTCTCCAGCGACGCCCCGGTGCTGCTGGTGGCCCACGGCCTGGGCTGCATCGCGGTGGCGCACCTGCCGGCGGCGGCGGCGGCACGCATCCATGGCGCCCTTCTGGTGGCGCCGTCCGACCCGGAGCGGCGCGCCCAGCTCTCCAGCTTTGCCCCCGTGCCGTACGCGCCGCTGCCTTACCGCAGCGTGCTGGTGGCCAGCAGCAACGACCCGGCCTGCCCTGTGCGCCTGGCCGGTGCCTATGGCCGCGCCTGGGGCAGCGAGTTCGTCCGGATGCAGAATGCCGGGCACGTCGACACCGACTCGGGCCACGGAGCCTGGCCGCTGGGCCAGGCGCTGTTCCAGTCCTTCACCCAAGACACCCCGGGGGAGGCGCCTTCGAGCGCAACAGCGCCCCGGGCTTCCTCTTTCATTGCAGAACCATCGGCTCACCCATGACCACCAGAACCAGAAAAATCCTCGCTGCCTTGGCGCTGGCCTCGACGGCCTTCGCACTGCCAGCCTTTGCCCAGGGCAACAGCCTGTTGAACGTGTCGTACGACGTGGCGCGCGAGTTCTACAAGGACTACAACGCCGCCTTCGTAGCGCATTACAAGAAGGCCACCGGCAAGGACGTGAAGGTCGACCAGTCGCACGCCGGCTCCAGCGCCCAGGCGCGTGCCGTGGCCGACGGCCTGGAAGCGGACGTGGTGACGATGAACACCACCACCGACATCGAGTTCCTGGCCGACAAGGGCGTGGTGGCCAAGGACTGGGCCAAGAAGTTCCCGGACAACGCGGCGCCCACCACCTCGACCATGCTGTTCCTGGTGCGCAACGGCAATCCCAAGGGCATCAAGGATTGGGACGACCTGATCAAGCCCGGCGTGCAGGTGGTGGTGGTCAACCCCAAGACCGGCGGCAACGGCCGCTACGCCTACCTGGCGGCGTGGGGCTACGTGAAGAAGAAGGGCGGCAGCGACGCCCAGGCCGCCGAATTCGTCGGCAAGCTGTTCAAGAACGTGCCGATCCTGGCGCGTGGCGGGCGTGACGCGACTGCCGCCTTCTTGCAGCGCAATATCGGCGACGTGCTGATCACCTTCGAATCGGAAGTGGTCTCCATCGACCGCGAGTTCGGCGCCGGCAAGGTGGATTCGGTCTACCCCTCGATCAGCATCCTGGCCGAGAACCCGGTGGCGGTGGTGGAGCGCACCACGGCCAAGAAGGGCACCGGCGAGCTGGCCAAGGCCTACCTCGATTACCTGTACTCGGATGAAGGCCAGGAAATCGCCGCCAAGCACGCGCTGCGCCCGCGCTCGCAAGCCGTGCTGAAGAAGCACGCCGCCACCTTCAAGCCGGTGCAACTCTTCACCGTGCAGGAACTGTTCGGCAGCCTGGGCGACGCGCAGAAGGTGCACTTCAACGACGGCGGCCAGTTCGACAAGCTCTACACGCCGGGCGGCAAGTAAAGCGCAGTGATGAGTGCTTCGACTTCACCGGCGCTGCCAGTTCAACCGGCAGCGCCGGTTTTGCGTGGTGGGCCCGGCCGCAACGGCAAGGGCGGCGCCAAGCGCGTGCTGCCCGGCTTCGGCCTGACCCTGGGCTACGCGCTGTTCTACCTTTGCCTGATCGTGCTGATCCCGCTGTCGGCGCTGGTCTTCAAGACCTTTTCGCTGACCTGGGACCAGTTCTGGACGGCCGTCAGCTCGCCACGCGTGATGGCTTCCTATCGCCTGACCTTTGGCGCCTCGCTGCTGGCGGCGCTGGTCAACCTGTTCGGCGGCCTGCTGGTCGCCTGGGTGCTGGTGCGCTACCACTTCCCGGGCAAGCGCATCGTCGATGCGCTGGTGGACCTGCCCTTTGCGCTGCCCACCGCGGTGGCCGGCATTTCGCTGACCGCGCTGCTGGCGGGCAACGGCTGGGTGGGCCAGTTCCTGGAGCCGCTGGGCATCAAGCTGGCCTTCACGCCGGCCGGCGTGGTGATCGCCCTCATCTTCATCGGCCTGCCTTTCGTGGTGCGCACGGTGCAGCCGGTGCTGGAAGATACCGAAAAGGAACTGGAAGAAGCCGCCACCTCGCTGGGCGCCACGCGCTGGCAGACCTTCTGGCGGGTGATCCTGCCGGCCATCATGCCGGCGCTCCTGACCGGCTTTGCCATGGCCTTTGCCCGCGCGATCGGTGAATACGGCTCGGTGATCTTCATCGCCGGCAACATGCCGATGGTGTCCGAGATCACGCCGCTGATCATCATCGGCAAGCTGGAGCAATACGACTTTGCCGGCGCCACCGCGGTGGCGCTGGTGATGCTGATCATTTCCTTCGTCATGCTGCTGGTCATCAACGGCCTGCAGGGCTGGCAGCGCAAGCGCTCGGGGGGCTCGTCATGAGCGGGGCGACTTCGATGCGCGGCAACGTGCGCCGCGCCCAGGCCGGCACCACCGAATCGCCGCTGGTGCGCTGGCTGCTGATCGGCCTGGCGCTGGCCTTCATGGGTTTGTTCCTGGTGCTGCCACTGGCGGCAGTGGCGACCGAGGCCTTGCGCAAGGGCCTGGACGCCTACCTGGAAGCGCTCAAGGAGCCCGACGCCTGGAGTGCGATCTGGCTGACACTGCTCGTCGCGGCGATCTCGGTGCCGCTGAACCTGGTGTTCGGCGTGGCCGCGGCCTGGGCCATCGCCAAGTTCGAGTTCCGCGGCAAGGCGATCCTGACCACGCTGGTCGACCTGCCCTTCGCGGTGTCGCCGGTGGTGGCGGGCCTGATCTACGTGCTGGTGTTCGGCGCGCAAGGCTGGTTCGGCCCCTGGCTGCAGGCTCACGACATCAAGATCATCTTTGCCGTGCCGGGCATCGTGCTGGCCACCGTGTTCGTGACCTTCCCCTTCATCGCGCGCGAGCTCATTCCGCTGATGCAGGCCCAGGGCACCGACGAGGAGCAGGCCGCCATCGTGCTGGGCGCCACCGGCTGGCAGACCTTCTGGCGCGTGACCTTGCCCAACATCAAGTGGGGCCTGTTGTACGGCGTGATCCTGTGCAATGCGCGGGCCATGGGCGAGTTCGGCGCGGTGTCGGTGGTGTCCGGCCACATCCGCGGCCAGACCAACACCATGCCGCTGCATGTGGAAGTGCTCTACAACGAGTACCAGTCGGTCGCGGCCTTTGCCGTGGCCTCGCTGCTGGCCATCCTGGCGCTGGTCACGCTGGTGATCAAGTCGGTGATCGAGTGGCGCCACGAGCGCGAGATGAAGGCCCTGGCCGACCTGCCGCCGGAGCGTCCGCAGCAGGACGCGAGCGTGGCTTGAGAGGAACAAGAAAATGAGTATCGAAATCCGCAACGTCAGCAAGCAGTTCGGCGACTTCCACGCGCTGCGCAACGTCAACCTGGACGTCGAGTCGGGCGAGCTGGTGGCCCTGCTGGGCCCCTCGGGCTGCGGCAAGACCACCTTGCTGCGCATCATTGCCGGGCTGGAGGCCGCCGACGCCGGCAGCATCCTGTTTGCCGGCGAGGACACCACCGACGTGCACGTGCGCGAGCGCCAGGTCGGCTTCGTGTTCCAGCACTACGCGCTGTTTCGCCACATGTCGGTGTTCGAGAACGTGGCCTTCGGCCTGCGCGTCAAGCCGCGGTCGGTGCGGCCTGGCGAGGCGCAGATCAAGAAGAAGGTGACCGAGCTTCTGAAGCTGGTGCAGCTGGACTGGCTGGCCGACCGCTATCCCTCGCAGCTGTCGGGCGGGCAGCGCCAGCGCATCGCGCTGGCGCGGGCCTTGGCTGTGGAGCCCAAGGTGCTGCTCCTGGACGAGCCCTTTGGCGCGCTGGATGCCAAGGTGCGCAAGGAACTGCGCCGCTGGCTGCGCCGCCTGCACGACGAGTTGCACGTCACCTCGATCTTCGTCACGCATGACCAGGAAGAGGCGCTGGAAGTGGCCGACCGGGTGGTGCTGATGAACAGCGGCCGCATCGAGCAGGTCGGCTCGCCGCAGGAGGTGTGGGACCACCCGGCCAGCCCCTTCGTCTACGGCTTTCTGGGCGACGTCAACCTGTTCCACGGCCGCGCCCACGAGGGCGAGGTCGAAGTGCAGGGTGTGCGCTTCGACGCGCCCGAGCACGGCGGCGCACGCGACGCCAAGGCGCTGGCCTATGTGCGTCCGCACGATCTGGAAGTGCGGCCCTACGTGGCGGGCGCCAGCGGCATCGTGGCGAGCATCGGCCGGGCCATCGTCGTCGGCCCGATCGCGCGGCTGGAACTCGAACCGGTGGAATCGAATCCAGATAATCCTGGCAGCGGAACCATCATCGAAGCGCAAATCCCTGCGCAACAGTTCCGCGACCTGGGCTTGAAGGAAGGCGACAAGGTGGTTGCCACGCCGCGCAAGGCCCGGGTGTTCGTCGAAGAAGACTGGGTGTCACCTTGATTCAATGGTTTTTTGGCGCGCCGCGCCGTGCATTCGGCCTGATTTGCCTGGCATGCGTGGGCATGCTGGCCTTCGGCCTGTACCTGCAGCATGTGGTGGGGCTGGAGCCTTGCCCGATGTGCGTGGTGCAGCGCTATGCGCTGGTGGCGGTGGCGGTGTTCGCCGGTCTGGCTGCGGCCGTGCAGGGCCGCGGGCTGCGCCTGGGCCTGGCGCTGCTGGCGCTCGTTGCCAGCGCGGGCGGTGCCTTCACCGCCGCGCGCCAGAGCTGGCTGCAGTGGCATCCGCCGGAGTTCGTCAGCTGCGGGCGCGACATCTACGGAATGATCGAGACCTTTCCGCTGCAGCGGGCGCTGCCGCTGATCTTCAAGGGCAGCGGCGATTGCTCCAAGATCGACTGGACCTTCCTTGGCTTGACGATCGCCAACTGGTCCTTCATCTGCTTTGCCGTGTTTGCGGTGTTGATCATCGGCCTGCTGATCGCCGGCGCACGGCGCGGAACGGGAAGCTACGGCGGCTTCTCCAACGCCGCGTGAACCTTTCCGGGCAGGAGGGCGGGCAGCCGCGAAAGCTGGAGCCCGCCCCCGCCTGGACCTCAGAACCGGTAGCTGAGCGTGGCCTTGATGCCGTTGTCGCGCAGGCCGCTGCCGAACTGGCCGGCGTACCAGGCGCCGATGCGCAGGTTCTTGGCCAGTTGCGCTTCCACGCCGGCTTCGAGGACTGCCACGTTGCGTGCCAAGGGCACGCCGCCGATTACGAAAGTTGTCGCGGTGCCTGCGAAGGCGACCGTGCTCTGCGGGGTCGTCTCGCCGAATGCGTGGCGCCATCCGACCATGCCGGTCAAACGCGTTCTTTCGTCGATCTGTGCCGTGGCCCGCGCGCCGAGTGTCGAGAAGGTGCTGTCGAAGCTGTCGCCGCCGCCCGTCAGGGCGGCAGGCCCGCCTTGCTCGTTGATCGAATCGGTGCTCAGGTGCGCGTAGGCCAGTTGGGCAAATGGTTCCAGCGCGACGGCGCCGGCGTCGATACGCCGGCCGATTTCGGCGAAAGCTTGGGCGGTGCCGCTGTCGTACCGGGCCTTGGCGGCGTCGCTGAAGCCGTCGCGAACACGACGATGCGATCGCTCTTAATCCTGTTCCATGCGTAGGCGGTGCCGAGGCGCAGCGAGGTGGCGCCCCAGTTGCTGCCGCCGTACAGGCCGAGGTGGTAGCTGTCGATCGACGCATGGCCGCTGACGCTGGCGCTGTCGTTGCCGTCGAGCGAGCCGTGGCTGTAGCCGCCCAGAACACCCGCCCGCCAGCCGTTGCCCAGGCCCGCGTCCGCGCCGACAAGGATGCCGCTCGCATTGCGATCGACGGATTGCGCATTGAGGCCGCCGTCCATGTGGCCCCAGGTGCCGAAGGCGTAGCCTCATGCCGCACGCTCCTGGCCGGCAGGGCTGCACCCGCTGCCCGCTGCCTTGATATCACTGCGCTCCTTGTCCTGCACCACGGTGCCTGCAGCGCCCGGCGCGCAGTCGGCGGCGCGCAGTCGGGCGATGGCCGCGTCGCGAACGAAGCGGCTGTCTTCCACTGCCGCCGACTTCACCGAGGGGTGGATGGATCCCGACAGCATGTCCAGCGCCTGCCGCGCACTCGCGTCGTCCGGAAGCCAGGCCATGGCTGCGGCCACCTCGCTGCCTGCCGGCTGCACGTCCAGCGCCTGGCCGGTGGCTTGCTGGTTGGGCGTTTCGCCGACGCTCTCGAAGCTCTTGAACTGATCGGCATGCAGGTAGACGTTGTTGGCGTCGTAGTGGTCCTTCAACTGGACGAATGCGCTCGTGATGTCGCCGGACAGCGTGTAGGTGCCATTGACGCCGCCTGCCGCGCTGAGCACCGTGTATTGCGTGCCGAGCGCGAACTGGCCCCCGGCGCCGGCACGGCTCACGATCAGTTGCGCACCGCTGTCGATGGTGGCGCTGCCGCTGGCGACGATGCGGTCCGACGTTGCCGTTCCCGGGATGACTTCAGCGCGATAGATCGAGCCCGGGGCCTGGTGGAAATCGCCGGCGACGGTCAGCGTGCCGGGGCTGTTGCCGGGGGAAACCGTGCCTGCGTTCTGCACTGACGTGCTTCCCACGATGCCGTTGCCGGCCAGCGTGGCGCCGCTGGCAACGCTCACTGCCGAGTTGGCCAGCGAGCCATTGACCGCCAAGGTGCCGGCCATGACGGTCGTGGGGCCGCTCAGGGTGCCGGTGCCGATGTAGTTCAGCCTGCCCGCGCCCGACTTCGTCAGGCTGCCCGTGCCGTTGATGGCGTTGGCCATCGTGGCGTCGGCTGGTTGCTCGATGACGAGCGCCGCGTTGTTGTCGACGGGGCCGCTGCCGAGGCCGGACACGGCGGCGATCAGCGTTCCTGCGCTGATCGAAGTGCCGCCGCTGTAGAGGTTGTTGCCCGTCAGGGTCGTGGTGCCGCTGCCCGCTTGCGAGACTGAGCCGCTGCCGGTGATGTTTCCGGCAAAGGCGATGGCATCGGCGCGGTTGAAGGCGAGGGTGCCGTTGTCGGTCACGTCCCCGGCAATGGAACCGGAATTGCCGCCGTTGCCCAACTGCAGGGTGCCGCTGCTGATGGTCGTGCCGCCGGCGTAGGTGTTGTCGGCCGCCAGGCGCAAAACACCCGCACCCTGCTTGATGACTGCGCCGGCGCCGCCAATGGCCGAGGCCAGCGTGACGTCGTTCGCGTTGGTGTCGAGCGTGAGGCCGCCCACACCGACGGGCTTCAATTGCGCCGAGATGTCGGCGGAGTTCCCGCTGGCCCACTGCAGCGTGCCGCCATCGACCGTCACGGGCCCGCTGCCCAGCCCTTGGGCGGCGAAGCGGACCACGCCGCCCGTCACGGTCGTTCCGCCGGTGTAGGTGTTCGACCCCAGTAGCGCCAGCGTCCCCGCGCCGGTTTTCGCGAGCGAGTAGGCGCCGGCACCACCCGATCCGGCCTGGTCGGCAATGCTGCCCGTCAGCGTTTGGGCCACGCCTGCATCGGCCGCGAAGTTCAGGCGGCCATTGCCCTGCAGGAAGATGTCCGATCCGAAGGCCGAACCGGCAGTGCCGCTCCCGCCGTCGACTGCCGCGCCGCCTGCACCGGCCGCTACGCTGGAGCCGTTGATCGTCAAGGTGCCGGCCAGGGTCAGCGTTCCGCCCTCCTGGACGAAGATGCCGCCACCCAGGCCCGCGCCACCGCCGCCGCCACCCCCTCCGTTGACGGCCGTGGAGGCAGCGCCGCCGCTGCCTGCACCGAAACCACCGGCGCTGCCGCTGCCGCCGCCGCCGAATCCACCCGTGCCCCCCGCGCCGGCCGGATTCACCGTGGCACCGGTGCCACCACCGCCACCGCCACCCCCGCCAAAGCCACCCGCGCCGCCCGGGCCGGGCACTCTGTTGGAACCGGTGGGCGCGCCTCCGGCGGCTCCGCCAATGCCGCCGCCGCCGCCGCCACCGCCCGCTGGGGTGGGCGCTGCGGGATTGCTCCCGCTGCCACCGCCGCCACCGGCAGCGCCCGCTGCACCGCCGGCGCCGCCGCCGGCGCCGGCGGTGGCCTGGCCGGGGGCGGTGCCGGCGCTCCCCGCGCCCGCTTGATGGCCACCGTTGGCACCCGTGCCGAGGCCGCCGCCGCCGTTGCCGCCTTTCGCGCCGCTGACGCTGGTGCCGCCATCGCCGCCCATTCCGCCGCCGCCTCCTGCGCCCGTGTTGCGGTTGGGCAAGCCTGCTGCGCCAGCACCGCCGGTGGCAGCGCTGTTCTCGATTTCGACGTTGGTGACGGTCACGTTCGCACTGCTCGCCACGAAGAATGCACCGCCCAGTCCGGCGCCGCCGCCGCTTCCACCGCTGCCGGCGCCGCCCTTTGCCTGGGTATCGGCAATCTTCAGGTCGTTGACTGCAACCGTGCCCGACTGGATGAGCAGGCCGCGATGCGCGCGATTGCCGCTGAGCGTGTTCCCGCCGCCTTCAATCGTCACGCTTCGCTGGATGATGGGCAGATCGCTGGTCAGCGTGATGTTGGAGGTCAGGATGATCCTGTCTCCGTTCTGTGCGCCACCCGTCGGGTTGAGCGCAGCCGCGAGCTGGGATTCGTTCGCGACGAACAGGTCCGCCGCACGGGCGGGGGATGCGCCCAACGCCAGGGAGATGGCCGCGCATGTTCCCCATGCGCCTGCTACCGAGCGAGGGTTTTGGATATTCCTGAATGCGATTTGGAGGGTGGTGCGCGCAAATTGGCCGGGCGTGTTGCGATTCTTCATTTGCCGTTTGCTTGCAATAGTTGGCTGAACGGAAGGCACGGCCGGCGGACCGGCCGAGAGCCTACAAGGGCAGCGTGTCGAAGGCGGCGTAAGTCGTCGCCAGCCAGCTCTTCACGCGCTGGCGTTCCAGCAGGCCCAGCGCCGAAGGGCTCTCGCGGTCGTTGGCGGCCTTCCAGAAGCTGGTGTTCTGCGCGTCGATCTTGCGCATGCTGGCGTCGTGCAGCCGAGGCAGGGCGATGACCTTGGCGCCGGCCAGCATGGCCCTGGACAGCGATTGCGAGCCGAGCAAGAGGGCGAAGTCGCTGCCGCGCCCGTAGTTCTGCACCACGATGTAGTTGGGCTTGTCGCTGAAGGTGCCGATCAGGGTGCCCAGGAGATCGGTCGAATCCCGGCCGTCGTCCAGCACGTGCCAGAAATTGACGGCGACGCCCATCTCGGCAAACACGCCGAACAGGTCCGATTCCTTGATCCACCTGGCCAGCGGCGCCAGCGTCTGCGCCGCCAGGTCGACGATCACGCTCTGCTCGGGGTTGCTCTCGAAGCCGTTGACCACCGTGTCCAGCCCCTCGAAGCTGTCCACCACCACCGGCGAGGCGAAGCCCTGGTAGAAGCGGGTGAAGGAGCTGTGCGAGCGGTCGGTGTCGAAGCCGACGAAAGGCCTGCTGCGATCGATGAAGTACTGCGCCAGGAGGCGCGCCGTCACCGATTTGCCCACGCCGCCTTTTTCGCCGCCAATGAAATTGAGTGAACTCATGTGTCCTTGGGTTGCATGAAGCGCGCCAGGCGCGGGTCTTGGGTTGCCCCGAGGCATTCTAGGGGGCACCTTGTGTGTTCTCGCGTTGTGCTTCGTCCGGGGTGCGTCGGCGGGCGGTGTGTACCGGGGACCTTCGCTGTGTCGGCCCTTCGGGCTGCCCTGCAGTGCTCGCGCCTCGCGGGGTCCGCGCAAACTCGCTCCGCTCAAACAGTGCGCGGCCCTTTTCCCGCGAGTCGCTGCGCGCTTCGGCGACACAGAGGCGGCCCCCGACACACACCGCCCGCCGACGTGACAAGTTGGGGCTGAACGCTCCCCCCCAACGGTCGCGGCAAGCGCGGCCGTTGATCGCCTCGGAGCCCGGCATGCGCTGCCCGCTGGCGGCCGCCTCTGTGGCGCCGAGCAGCGCAGTGGGCCCGGCCCGCACGCGTGCCGAAGGACACGCGTGCTTCAACATCTAGCTTGCGGCAGCTGTTTGAACGGAGCGAGCGCAGCTCGCGCAGTGAGTTCTGCCGCGGGGCCGGGCTCGCGAGCAGCGCAGGGCAGTCGCGAAGCGACCGCCACAGCGAAGGCTGACAGCGGGCAGCGCATGCCGGGCGGACGCCCAAAAGAGGCGAACGCCACGAGCGCCAAACAACGCCGAACTAGGGCAATCCCCGGTCCCCCTCAAGTTATCATCGTCCCCGCGACGCCCCGCGCTCGCTGCGAAAAATTTCCTTACAAATCAACAGCTTGGCTTGTTGTCTTCCCGAGACAAGACGACGGCCAAGCAAGGCTAAAGCTCGTGCGCCTCAACTCGATCAAGCTTTCCGGCTTCAAATCCTTCGCCGAACCGACCAACTTCATGTTGCCCGGCCAGCTGGTCGGCGTGGTCGGACCCAATGGCTGCGGCAAGTCGAACATCATGGACGCGGTGCGCTGGGTGCTTGGCGAATCGCGGGCCTCGGAGCTGCGTGGCGAGTCCATGCAGGACGTGATCTTCAACGGCACCACCACCCGCAAGCAGGCCAGCCGGTCCAGCGTGGAACTGGTGTTCGACAACAGCGACCACCGCGCCGGCGGCCAGTGGAGCCAGTTCACCGAGATCGCCGTCAAGCGGGTGCTGACGCGCGACGGCACCAGCAGCTACTTCATTAACAACCAGCCGGTGCGCCGGCGCGACGTGCAGGACGTGTTCCTCGGCACCGGCCTGGGCCCGCGCGCCTACGCCATCATCGGCCAGGGCACCATCAGCCGGATCATCGAATCCAAGCCCGAGGAACTGCGCCTGTTCCTGGAAGAGGCGGCCGGAGTCTCCAAGTACAAGGAGCGCCGCCGCGAGACCGAGAACCGCCTGGGCGACACCCGCGAGAACCTCACGCGAGTCGAAGACATCCTGCGCGAGCTCAACGCCAACCTCGAAAAGCTCGAGAAGCAGGCCGAGGTCGCGGCCCGCTACAACACCCTGCAAAGCGACGCCACGCGCAAGCAGCACCAGCTGTGGTTCCTCAAGCGCGCCGAGAGTGAAGGCGACCAGGCCAAGATCAAGATGGATGCCGAAAAGTCCATCAACGACCTGGAAGCGCGCACCGCCGAGCTGCGCCACGTCGAGGCCGAGCTCGAGACCGTGCGCCAGGCCCACTACGCCGCCGGCGACCAGGTCAACCAGGCGCAGGGCAAGCTTTACGAGGCCAGCGCCGAAGTGGGCCGGCTGGAAGGCGAGATCCGCTTCGTGGTGGAAGGCCGCCAACGGGTCGAGCAGCGCCTGGTGCAGCTGCGCGAGCAGGTCGCGCAATGGGGCACCCGCAAGGAAGAGGCTCAGGCCGAGATCGAGACCTTGGCCGGGCAGGGCGTCGATGCCGAAGAGCAGGCCGTCATGCTGGCCGCCCAGCTGGAAGAACATGACGCCCGCATGCCCGAGCTGGAGGAAGCCCTGCAGCGCGCCCAGGGCGAGGCCAACGCCCAGCGCGGCGCTGTCGTCCAGGTGCAGCAGCAGATCCAGGTGCTGGCGGCCGACCAGCGCAACATCGACGACCAGGTGCGCCAGCTGACCCTGCGTGCCGAGCGGCTGGACACCGACAAGCGTGCCCTGGCTGCCCCCGACGAGGCCAAGCTGCAGGACATGCAAGAGCAGTTCGCCGCTGCGCAGGAAGCCGCCAGCGAAGCCGATGCACGCCTGCACGAACTACAGGAATCGGTGCCGCAACTGGACGACGCACGCCGCGAGCGTCAACAGCAGGTCAACACCGAAAGCGCCCGCCACGCCGAGCTGTCGGCCCGCCTGGAGGCGCTGCGCGCCCTGCAGGAGAAGGTCAAGACCGACGGCAAGCTCGCTCCCTGGCTGGCCAAGCATGGCCTCGATGGCCTGCAGGGCCTGTGGACCAAGATTCACATCGAGCAGGGCTGGGAGAACGCGCTGGAAGCGGCGCTGCGCGAGCGCATGGGCGCGCTCGAAGTCAGCCGGCTCGACATGGTGCGCGGCTTTCTCGGCACCGAGGGCAAGGACGCACCGCCTGCCAAGCTGGCCTTCTACAGCCCGCCCAGCGCCGCTGCGCCGCAAGCGCAAGGAAGTCTGCCGCGCCTGTCCGACCTGCTGCGGCTGAACGATGCCGGCCTGCAGGCGCTGCTCGCCGACTGGCTGCACGACAGCTTCACCGCCGAAAGCTTCGAAGAAGCCCTGGCCATGCGCGACAAGCTGCCGCCCGGCGGCGTCGTCTATGTCAAGAGCGGCCATGCCGTCTCGGCCCACGGCGTCAACTTCTACGCGCAGGATTCCGAGCAGGCCGGCCTGCTGGCTCGCCAGCAGGAAATGGAAAACCTGGAGCGCCAACTGCGCGCCCAGGCCCTGCTCAGCGAAGAAGCGCGCAGCGCCCTGGTGCGTGCCGAAGCGGCGTACTCGGATGCCGCCTCGCGCCTGGTGACGGCGCGGCGCGAAGCGGCCGACACCCAGTCACGCTCGCACGAGCTGCAGGTCGAGACGCTGCGCCTGACCCAACTGGCCGAGCAGACGCGCGCGCGCAGCGAACAGCTCGCCGCCGACCTGGGCGAAGTCAACGCGCAGCTCGAGGAGCTGCAGGAACGCCGTGTCGCCGCCGAAGCACGCTTCGAAGAACTGGACATGCAGCTGGCCGACAGCCAGGAGCGCCATGCCCAGCTCGACGAGAAAGTGATCGAGGCGCAGCGCCGCCTGACCGCCAGCCGCGAGCAGCACCGCAGCCTGGAGCGCCAGGCGCAGGAAGCCACCTTTGCCCAGCGCACGCTGGAGCAGCGCCGCGCCGAGCTGCAGCGCGCCATCGAAACCGCGCAGCAGCAGACCGTGTCGCTGGCCGACGAAGACCAGCGTGCGCGCGCCGAGCTGGAGCGCCTGTCGGACGCAGCCGCGCAGGCCGGCCTGCAGGATGCATTGGCCATGAAGATGGAGCGCGAGGCGTCGCTGGGCGCCACCCGCAGCCAGTACGACGACCTCACCATCAAGCTGCGCGCCAACGACGAGCGGCGCCTGCAGCTGGAGCGCGAGCTGGAGCCGCTGCGCCAGCGCATCACCGATTTCCAGCTCAAGGAGCAGGCCGCACGCCTCGGCTTCGAGCAGTACGCGCAGCTGCTGGCGGATGCACAGGCCGACCTGGAGGCAGTGGCCGCTTCGATCGAATCCGACAAGGTGCGCCTGGCTGGCCTGCAAAGCGAAATCGATCGCCTGCACCGCGAGGTGGCGGCGCTGGGCGCCGTCAACCTGGCGGCGCTGGACGAACTGGCCACGGCAAGCGAGCGCAAGACCTTCCTCGATGCGCAGTCGGCCGACCTGAACGAAGCCATCAACACGCTGGAAGACGCCATCCGCAAGATCGACGGCGAAACCCGCGAGCTCTTGGGCGGCACCTTCAAGATCGTCAACGAGCACTTCAGCCGCATGTTCCCCGAGCTGTTCGGCGGTGGCAATGCGCGGCTCGTGATGACCGGCGACGAAATCCTCGATGCCGGCGTGCAGGTGCTGGCGCAGCCGCCCGGCAAGAAGAACCAGACCATCCACCTGCTCTCGGGCGGCGAGAAGGCGCTGACCGCCATCGCGCTGGTCTTTGCCATCTTCCAGCTCAACCCCGCGCCCTTCTGCCTCTTGGACGAAGTGGACGCGCCGCTGGACGATGCCAACACCGAGCGCTATGCCAAACTCGTGACCGCCATGAGCCGCGAAACCCAGTTCCTCTTCATCAGCCACAACAAGATCGCCATGGAAATGGCCGAGCAGCTGATCGGCGTCACCATGCAGGAGCAGGGCGTCTCGCGCATCGTCGCGGTGGACATGGAAGCGGCCGCGTCGATGGCCGAGGCAGCATGAGCCCCCGCCCGGCCGCTCCGAAGGGGGCTCGCACCGCAGCCCGTCAGGGCGAAGGTAGTCTAATGAGCGCAGCGCACGAAGTGGCAAGCGTGGAGGCACTATGAGCAGTCTCACGGTCGCGCTGGCCATCCTCGGCGGCCTGGTGCTGGCCGGCGTCATTGGCTACAACGCCTGGACCTCGCGCCGCAACACGCCGCGCCAGCCGCAGCAGTTGCCGGCCGATGAGGGCCAGGCATCGGCGCCGCAACCGATGCGTGGCGAGAACGGTGAAGAGCCGGTGCTGCACGCCGACCCTTCGATGTCGTCCAGCGCCGAGCGGCACGAGCCCCTGTTCGATCCCGACCTGCCGGCGCCCGGCACCCTGGCGGTCGGCGCGGTGGAGCGGCGCGGCGCCCTCGATCCGCTGATCGACGTGATCGCGCCCATTGCGCTCGATGCTCTCGTCTCGGGCGACGCCGCCCTGGCTGCCATGCCGGCCACCCGCCGTGCCGGCAGCAAGCCGGTGGCGATCGAGGGGCTGAACGACAGCAACGGGCAGTGGGAGCCGCCCGCGCCCGGCCAGCGCTACCGCGCCTTCCAGGCCGGCGTGCAGATGGCCAACCGCACCGGCGCGCTCAACGAAATCGAGTACTCCGAATTCGCGGTCAAGGCGTCCAGCTTTGCCGATGCCGTCAATGGCACGCCGCAGTTTCCCGAAATGCTCGACGAAGTCGGCCGTGCGCGCGAGCTCGACCAGTTCGCCAGCTCGCACGATGCGCAGCTGAGTTTCGTGCTGCGCGCTCGCCACGCGGCCTGGAGCCCTGGCTACGTGCAGCAGAACGCGGGCCGCCTGGGCTTCGTGGCCGGCTTGCTGCCCGGCCGCATGGTGCTGCCCACCAGCGAAGCCGGCCTGCCGCCGATCCTGGGCCTGGCCTTCGACACCCAGGCCGCGCTGGCCGACGACCCGACGCAGTCGGCCATCCGCGAGCTGGTGCTGAGCCTGGACGTGCCGCAGGTGGCGCGCACCGAGCAGCCTTTCGAGCGCATGCGCCAGGTGGCCGCCACCCTGGCCAGCGAAATGGATGGCGTGGTGACCGACGGCGACAGCCAGCTGCTGCGCGAGGACACCATGGACATCATCGGCGCCGATCTCGAGCAGCTCTACGACACGCTCGATTCGCGTGACCTGGCCGCCGGCTCCGTGCTGGCGCGCCGACTCTTTTCCTGACGATGACCGACCCCAAGAAGGAAGCGGCCGCACTGCGCGAGCAGCTCAACCGCCACGCGCATCTCTACTACGTGCTCGATGCGCCGGAGCTGCCGGACGCCGAATACGACAAGCTCTTTGCACGCCTTTCGGCCATCGAGGCCGAGCATCCCGAGCTGCGCACCCCCGATTCGCCCACGCAGCGTGTCGGCGGGGCGGTGCTGGAGGGCTTTGCCAAGGTGCGGCACAAGGTGCCGATGCTGTCGATCCGCACCGAGACCGACATCACCTCCAATGGCGCGGCCGCCTTCGACGCGCGGGTGCGGCGCGAGCTGGGACTGGCGGCCGACGCAGCGCCGATCGACTACGTGTGCGAGCTCAAGTTCGATGGCCTGGCCATCAACCTGCGCTACGAGCATGGCGTGCTGGTGCAGGCCGCCACCCGCGGCGACGGCGAGATCGGCGAAGAGGTGACGCAGAACATCCGCACCGTGCAGCAGATTCCGTTGCGCCTGCATGGCGACAAGCCGCCGGCGGTGGTCGAGGTGCGGGGCGAGATCTACATGCGGCGCGACGACTTCGAGACGCTCAACGAACGCCAGCGCCAGAAGATCGCCGCGGGCCAGAAGAACGAGAAGGTCTTCGTCAACCCGCGCAACGCCGCCGCCGGCGCCGTGCGCCAGCTCGACCCGGCCATCGCGGCCGACCGGCCGCTGAGCTTCTTCGCCTATGGCCTGGGCGAGGTCACGCCACCGGCCGAGGGCGGCCCCGACTGGCCCACCCAGTTCGATTGGCTGCAGCAGTTCCACGCCTGGGGCTTCCCGGTGGCGCAGCAGATCAAGCGCGCCAGCGGCGCGGCCGAGCTGGTGGCCTTTCACGAGCTGACCGGCCGCGAGCGCGATGCCTTGCCCTACGACATCGACGGCGTGGTCTACAAGGTCGACAGCCTGGCGCTGCAAAAGCAACTGGGCTTCGTCTCGCGCGAGCCGCGCTGGGCGGTGGCCCACAAGTACCCGGCGCAGGAACAGGTGACCGAGGTGCTGGGCATCGAGGTGCAGGTGGGGCGCACCGGCAAGCTGACGCCGGTGGCCAAGCTGGCGCCGATCTTCGTGGGCGGCGTCACCGTGACCAATGCCACCTTGCACAACGAGGACGAGGTGCGGCGCAAGGACGTTCGCATCGGCGACAAGGTGATCGTGCGGCGCGCCGGCGATGTCATTCCCGAAGTGGTGAGCGTGCTGCCGGAAAGCGTGGCCCGTCCGCCCGAGCAGCGCGGGGCCGTGTTCAGCATGCCGTCCAAGTGCCCCGTGTGCGGCTCGGATGCGCTGCGCGAAGAGGACGAGGCGGACTTTCGCTGCACCGGCGGCCTGTTCTGCGGTGCGCAGCGCAAGGAGGCGATCCTGCACTTCGCGGCACGCCGCGCGCTCGACATCGAGGGCCTGGGCGACAAGCTGGTGGAGCAGCTGGTGGACAGCAACCTGATCCGCACCTTGCCCGACCTCTACAAGCTGGGCCTCACGACGCTGGCCGGGCTGGACCGCATGGCCGACAAGTCCGCCAGGAACCTGGTGGACGCGCTCGAGAAATCGAAGAAGACCACCTTGCCGCGCTTCCTGTTCGGCCTGGGCATCCGCCATATCGGCGAAAGCACCGCCAAGGACCTGGCCAAGCATTTCGGCAAGCTCGATTCGATCATGGATGCGAGCGAAGAGGCGCTGCTCGAGGTGAACGACGTCGGGCCGGTGGTGGCGAAAAGCCTGCGGACCTTCTTCGAGCAGGCGCACAACCGCGAGGTCGTGGAGCAGCTGCGCGCCTGTGGCGTGCATTGGGAAGAGGGCGAGCCGGCGGCACGCGCGCCCAAGCCCCTGGCCGGCAAGACCTTCGTCATCACCGGCACCTTGCCCAACCTGAGCCGCGACGAGGCCAAGGACAAGCTGGAAGCGGCCGGCGCCAAGGTGGCCGGCTCGGTGAGCAAGAAGACCGACTACCTGGTGGCGGGCGCCGAGGCCGGCAGCAAGCTGGACAAGGCGCAGGAATTGGGCGTCACCATCATCGACGAAGCGCAGATGCTGGCCTTGTTGCCGGGTTGATCCCGGGCCGGTTCACAAGCTTTACCTGGTCTTCACCGGCCAGGGTCAACAGCGCAGGTTCGCGGGCGTTGAATGAGCCAGATGATCAACATTCTGGAGAACGCCCCATGAGACGACAACTGCGCTGGATGGCCATCGGCGGCGCCGCCGGCGCCGCTGCCCTGCTGGGCGGATGCGTGGTCGCGCCGCCTGCCTACGGCACTTACGGGCCCTATGGCGAGGCCGCCTACGTGCAGCCGGCGCCGGTGGTGGTGGCACCGCCGGTCAGCGTCGGCATCGGCGTCGGCGGCTATTACGGGCGTCCCTACTACGGGCGCCCCTATTACGGCCGGCCCGGCTATTACGGACGCGGCTACTACGGACGTGGCTACTGGCGCTGATGGCGCTATCGCAGTCCTGCGCGGATACAGGCGCGTGCGCCACATAATCGGCGCATGGCTGTTCGAGAAATCCTGATGATGGGCGACCCCCGCCTGCTGCGCGTGGCGCAGCCGGTGGGCGAGTTCGACAGTGACGCGTTGCACCTGCTGGTGCGCGACATGTTCGAGACCATGGCCGCGGTCAATGGTGCGGGCCTGGCGGCCCCGCAGATCGGGGTCGACCTGCAACTGGTGATCTTCGGCACCGATGCACCCAATCCGCGCTATCCGGATGCGCCCGCCGTGCCGCGTACGGTGCTCATCAATCCGGTGATCACGTCGATCGGCGAGGAAGAAGAAGAAGGCTGGGAAGGCTGCCTCTCGGTGCCCGGCCTGCGCGGCGTGGTGCCGCGCTTTGCCAATATTCGCTACACCGGCTTCGACCCCTACGGCGATCCGATCGACCGCACGGTGAGCGGCTTTCATGCCCGCGTGGTGCAGCATGAAGTCGATCACCTGCTGGGCAAGCTCTACCCCATGCGGGTGCGCGACTTCACGCGCTTCGGCTTCACCGAGGTCCTGTTTCCAGGCCTGGACGCCGCCGAAGACGACTGAGTGCCTTGCTACCTTAGTTGTATTTGCCGCCGCTGCCGCCCACGCTGAAGCGGCCCGCGCCCATCAGGGCGACGGCGATGGCGGCAAACAGGAACATGCCTTGCAGTTCCAGCGCCCAGCCGCCGTTCTTGCCCAGCACGAACAGCTCCTTCATGTGCACCAGGTAGATGGCCACCAGCATGTTGATGGCCATGATCCAGGCTGCCGGCCGCGTGTAGATGCCGGCGATGATGAGCACCGGCGCCAGCACTTCGCCGACATACACGAAGTAGGCCAGTGCGCCGGGCAAGCCATGCGCCGACAGCCCGCCGGCAATGCCGCTCACGCCGGTGCTGATCTTGGCGATGCCATGCAGCAGGATGAGCACGCCCAGTGCGAGGCGAAGGATGAGTTTGCCGGTGTCGTCGGAACGGATCATTGCAGTTGCCACTTTCTCTTTGCTTTGGTTGGTTGACGAAAAAAAGCGCCATTGTGGTTCAAGACCGGATGCGCGCAAGCGCAATCGCTTGTGAGCATCGGCGCCCTGACGAGTTCCGCGATCAATGAAGGATTTGTCTTACAGCGTTGCCCTTGCTTTGGTCACACGGGCAAGCTACGCTGCGCGCGACCCGGGTTAAATGCGCAGCCTAGAACGACAAACAAGCGCAGCGGGCAAATTCAGGGAGCCAACCGGTCCGAAGCAACAAGACATCGGTGGCTATGACAGTATTCTTTGGTGGCGCAGGCAGCGCATGGTGGCGCAGCGCTGCGCGCTGGCTCGTGGCCAGCTTCGTGGCGCTCGGCGCGGCAGGCTGCGTCGGCCTTTCATCATCGGGCAGCGATCCCTTGCCGTCCTGGGCCGACGGCCCGGCGCGGCAGGCGATCATCGCCTTTGTCGACGACGTGACGCGTGACGGCTCGCCCAACTACGTGCCGCCGGCGCAGCGCATCGCCACCTTCGACAACGACGGCACCTTGTGGGTCGAGCAGCCCATGTACACGCAGTTCGCCTTCATGATCGATCAGGTCAAGGTGGCGGCGCCGCGCAACCCGCAATGGGCGAGCAACCCGGTCTACAAGGCGCTGGCTGCCAATGACCTGAAGGGCGCGCTGGCCCAGGGCGAGAAGCCGCTTCTGGAACTGCTGGTTCAGGCCAACGGCGGCATGTCGGTGGACGAGTACGACAGGTCGATCCGGCAGTGGCTGGCGACGGCGCACCATCCCACCCTGAAGCGTCCCTACACGGAAACCGTCTACCAGCCGCAGCTCGAGCTGCTGAGCTACCTCCGAAGCAAAGGCTTCAAGACCTTCATCGTCTCGGGCGGCACCATGGAGTTCATGCGGCCCTGGAGCCAGGCGGTGTACGGCATCCCGCCGGAGCAGGTGGTGGGTTCTACGCAAGGCATCGCCTTCGACGGCAGCGGGCTGATGCGCCAGCCGAACCTGCATTTCGTGGATGACGGCCCCGGCAAGCCGGTGGGCATCTACATGCACATCGGCCAGCGGCCGATCCTGGCCTTCGGCAATTCGGATGGCGACCTGCAGATGCTGCAGTACACCGCCGGCGGCCCGGGGCGGCGCCTTGCGCTCATCGTTCACCACGACGACGCGGAGCGTGAATTCGCCTACGACCGCGCATCGCCCTTCGGCAAGCTGGACAAGGCGTTGGACGAAGCGGCCGCGAAGAAATGGATCGTCGTCAGCATGAAGAACGACTGGAAGAAGATCTTTCCCGAGGCCCGAAAGCCTTGAACAACGCAAGGAGTGAAGAGATGAGCATGACCCATTCCCGATGGCATCGATTTCGCAGGCTGCTCCAGGCCTGCAGCCTGGTGATCGGCACCACCGTGCTCGCCACCGGTGCGCAAGCCCAAGCCCAGCCCAAGCCGCAGGCCCAGGGCCAGACCCAGTCGGCCAAGCCCAACATCCTGGTGATTTTCGGCGACGACATCGGGCAGACCAACATCAGCGCCTACTCGATGGGCGTGATGGGCTACAAGACGCCCAACATCGACCGCATCGCCAAGGAAGGCATGATGTTCACGGACTACTACGCCGAGAACAGCTGCACGGCGGGGCGCTCCTCCTTCATCACCGGTCAGACGCCGCTGCGCACCGGCCTGTCGAAGGTCGGCTTGCCGGGCGTGTCGGTCGGGCTGCAGAAGGGCGACATCACCATCGCCCAGGCCCTCAAGTCGCAGGGCTACGCCACCGGCCAGTTCGGCAAGAACCACCTGGGCGACAAGGACGAGTACCTGCCGACCGCGCACGGTTTCGACGAGTTCCTGGGCAACCTCTATCACCTCAACGCCGAGGAAGAGCCGCAGCGCGACTACTGGCCCAAGGACAAGAACGATCCGTTCGTCAAGGCCGCCTCGCCGCGCGGTGTCATCCATTCCTTCGCCGACGGCAAGATCAACGACACCGGTGCGCTCACCACCAAGCGCATGGAAACCATCGACGACGAGACCACGGCGGCGGCCATCGAGTTCATGCAAAAGCAGGTGAAAGCCGGCAAGCCCTTCTTCACCTGGATGAACACGACGCGCATGCACCTGTTCACCCACGTGCGGCCCGAGTACCGGGGCAAGAGCGGCATGCCGGGCAACGAGTACGGCGACGGCATGTGGGAGCACGACCAGGACGTCGGCAAGCTGCTCAAGGCGGTGGACGACCTGAAGATCGCCGACAACACCATCGTCATCTACACCACCGACAACGGCCCCAACCAGTTCTCCTGGCCCGACGCGGCGACCACGCCCTTCCGCAGCGAGAAGAATACCAACTGGGAAGGCGCCTTCCGCGTGCCCGCCATGGTGCGATGGCCGGGCAAGATCAAGGCCGGCGAAGTGTCCAACCAGATGTTCTCCGGGCTCGACTGGTTCCCGACCCTGCTGGCCGCGGCCGGCGACACCGGCGTCAAGGACAAGCTGCTCAAGGGCTGGGCGCCCAAGGCAGGCGGCACCAGCTTCAAGGTGCACCTGGACGGCTACAACCAGCTGCCCTACCTGACCGGCCAGTCGCCCAAGAGCGCGCGTGACGAGTTCTACTACTTCAATGACGATGGCGAACTGGTCTCCATGCGCAACGGCGACTGGAAGATTGTCTTCTGCGAGCAGCGGATGCCAGGCGGTATGCAGGTCTGGTCCAATCCCTTCACCTGCCTGCGCTTCCCGAAGGTGTTCAACCTGCGCATGGACCCGTATGAGCGGGCGGACGTGGTCTCCGATCAGTACTACGACTGGATCACCAAGAACGCCTATGTGGCGGAAATGGGCACCATGAAGGCCGCCGCTTTCCTCGAAACCTTCGTGGCCTATCCACCCAGCCAGAAGCCGGCCAGCTTCAGCATCGACCAGGTGCGCGCGAGTGTGGACGAGAGGATCGAGGCGAAGCGGCGCCAGGGTGCTGCGAAGAAGTGACGGTGGGCTGAGTGCATGGCGTGACGCTGCGCAACAAGGCGGCGACCCGGTCGGCCGATCTAGTGGCACGCAGTGCAACACTGGCGCTCGGCGCCGCGTGGCCGGCGGCCCTGCTGTTCGTCTCGGGCGTGGCGGCGCTCATCTACCAGGTGCTGTGGATCAAGCAGCTCTCGCTGGTGGTGGGCGTGGACGTCTACGCCGTCACGGTGGGCGTCAGCGCCTTCTTCGGCGGGCTGGCGCTGGGCGGCTGGGCCTTCGGCCGCCTGGCCGACCACAGCACGCGGCCCCTGCGCCTCTATGCCGTGCTGGAGTTCGTCGTGGCCCTGCTGGGCGTGGCGGCCACGCTGGGCCTGGCGCTGGCGGCTCGCCCCTTTGTCCTGCTGGAAGACCATGTCGGCCCCTTGGCCTGGTCGCTGCCTTTTGCTCTGGTCGGCATTCCTGCCGGCCTGATGGGCGGAACCCTGCCGGTACTGATGCGCGCCTTGCGGCCGGTGCTGGGCCAAGTGGGCACGGCCGGCGGCCGGCTTTACGCGGCCAATACCTGCGGAGCCATTGGCGGTACGTTGCTGGCGGCGTTTTTCCTGATTCCCAGGTTTGGCGTTCGCGGCAGTGCATTGGCGGCCGCGTTGCTGAACCTGCTGGCGGCAGGCGGCGCGCTCTGGCTGGCGCGCAACGCCGCACCGGTCGCCGCTGACTCGTCGGTGCTCCGGGATTCGCCGGTGCGCAGCTGCAACGCCCGCCTGGCCCTGGTGCTCTATGCCATCGCGGGCGGCATCGCACTGGGCTACGAGGTGGTCTGGTCGCAAGCCATCGTTCAGTTCATCAGTACCCGCAGTTTTGCCTTTGCCATCGTGC
Organism: Variovorax sp. LARHSF232; assembly: GCF_052871435.1. Lineage (NCBI taxonomy): Bacteria > Pseudomonadati > Pseudomonadota > Betaproteobacteria > Burkholderiales > Comamonadaceae > Variovorax > Variovorax sp. LARHSF232. The sequence goes on from NZ_JBIXJS010000004.1 coordinate 228,564, forward strand.
TGGCCAGCTACCTGCTGGGGCTGGTGCTGGGCAGCGCGTGGATTGCGCGCCGTGCCGACAGCCTGCGCGACCCCTGGGGTGCCTTCGCCTGGCTGATCAGCGCGGCCGGCGCCGTGGCCCTGCTGGAAATCGCGTTGCTGGGCCCCTGGCTCCTGCAATGGCAGTCGATGGTGGCGCGCTGGGTGCTGGACGCCGGCGGCGGCCTGCTGGCCTCCATGTCCGCGCGCTTCGCCGTGGCGGCGCTGTGCATCGTGTTCGTGCCGACCTTGCTGCTCGGCGCTGCCTTTCCGATCGTGCTGCGCCTGGGCGTGGACGACAGGCGGGTGGGGCAGGGCGTAGGCGCCGTGGTGGCGCTCAACACGCTGGGCGGCATTGCGGGTACGGTGCTGGCGGGCTTTGTGCTGGTGCCGCTCCTGGGCCTGGTGCGGGCCATGGCGGTGCTGGCAGTGGCGGCCTGCGGCGTGGGGCTGGCGGCGGTGCTGGCCGGCCCGGGCGTGCGGCCGCTGGCGCGTTGGAGCGTCGCGGCCCTGGCCGGCTTCGTGCTAGCCGGTGCCGCGCTGGCGCCACCCGACCGGTTGGCGCGCCTGCTCACGCATTCGCGCGGCGGCGATCTGGTCTTCTACGAGGAAAGCCGCGGCGGCACCGTGGCCGTGGTGGAGCAGCGCACCGGGCAGAACCGCTTCAAGCGCCTGTACATCCAGGGCGTGTCCAATTCGGGCGATGCGATGACCTCGCTGCGCTACATGCGGCTGCAGGCGCTGCTGCCGCTGATCGTGCACGGCGGCGAACCGCGCTCGGCGCTGGTCATCGGCCTGGGCACCGGCATCACCGGCGGCGCCTTGCTGGCCTATCCCGCGCTCGATCAGCGGGTGGTGGCCGAGTTGCTGCCGGCGGTGGTGCGCGCCGCGCCGCAGTTTCGCGGCAACCACGGCATCGTCGGCGACGGTCGCGTGGACATTCGCGTGCGCGATGGCCGGCGCGAACTGCTGCGCAGCGAGCAGGCCTACGACCTCATCACGCTGGAGCCGCCACCGCCTTCGGCGGCAGGCGTGGTCAATCTCTACTCGAGCGACTTCTATCGCCTGGCCGCCAGCCGGCTGCAGGCGGGTGGGCTGGTGGCGCAATGGCTGCCGCTGCCCACGCAGAACGACGAGGACACGCGCTCGCTGGTCAAGAGCTTCATCGAGGTCTTTCCGCATGCCACGCTGTGGACCACCGAGCTGCACGAGATGATGCTGGTGGGCTCGATGCAACCCATCGTGCTCGACGCGGCGCGCATCGCCGAACGCCTGGCGCAGCCTTCGGTGATGGCGGCGTTGGGCGAGGTGGGCGTGGCCTCGCCGGCGGCACTGCTGGCCACCTGGGTGGGCGACCACGCCATGCTGGCGCGCTACGCCGGCGAAGCGCCGGCGGTCACGGACGACCACCCGCGCATCGAGTACGCCGGCTGGGTGCGGCGCGAGGACTTTCCGCGCGTGCTGTCTCGCATGCTGGACCTGCGCAGCGAGCCGGCGCTGCTGGGCGCCAGCGCCGAGTTGATGACGCAAATTGCACGGGAGCGTCAGCATCTCTACCGCTTCTACAGTGCCGGCCTGCACGCCTACGAAGGCGATCGTGCCGGGTGGGCGCGCGATGTGCAGCAGCTGATGCGCGACGATCCCGCCAATCCCTACTACCGCTGGTTCACCGGCGGCAGCAGCAGCGCACAGCCGCGCTGAATCTTTCATGCTTCGAGGGCTGCCATCATGAGCGCACGCGACGACGTTTTACGCCTGAAGGGGCAGATGGGCGAATCCATCGTCGGCCAGGAGAAGATGATCGAGCGCCTGCTGCTCGGGCTGCTGGCCGACGGCCACCTGCTGGTGGAAGGGCTGCCGGGCCTGGCCAAGACCCGCGCCATCAAGAGCCTCGCCAGGCACCTGGACGCGAAGCTGTCGCGCATCCAGTTCACGCCGGACCTGCTGCCGGCCGACATCACCGGATCAGAGATCTATTTCAGCGAAGGCGGCAAGGGCGAGTTCCGCTTTCAGGCCGGGCCGCTGTTCGCCAACCTGATCCTGGCCGACGAGGTGAACCGCTCGCCGGCCAAGGTGCAGGCGGCGCTGCTGGAGGCGATGGAAGAGCGGCAGATCACTGTGGGCGGGACCACCCACGCCTTGCCGCCGCTCTTCCTGGTGATGGCCACGCAAAACCCGATCGAGCAGGAAGGCACCTATGCGCTGCCCGAGGCGCAGATGGACCGCTTCCTGATGCATGTGAATGTGGGCTACCCCGAGGCGTCGGCAGAGTCGCAGATCGTGCAACTGGCGCGCGCCGAGGAAGCAGCCGCCGCCCATGGCGCCGCGCAGGGCGAGGCCCGGCTCTCGCAGGACAGCATCTTCACCGCGCGTGCCGAGATCCACGCGGTGCAGGTCAGCGAGGCGGTGGAGCAGTACGTCGTGGCGCTGGTGCAGGCCACGCGCGAGCCGGCGTCCATCGACCCAGAGCTGGCCCAATGGATCCAGGTCGGCGTGAGCCCGCGCGGCTCCATCGGCCTGGACAAGGTGTCGCGCGCCTTTGCCTGGCTGCAGGGTCGCGACTACGTCACGCCGGAAGACGTGCAGGCCGTGGTGCACGAGGTGTTCCGCCATCGCCTCATCCTGTCCTATGAGGCGCATGCGGCGCGCATCGATGCGGACGCCGTCATCGACCGCCTGGTGCAGAAGGTGGCCGTCGCCTGAGGGGCGCCACCGGCGAGGAAGGCGCGATGCGCAGCCCCACGCGATTGCACCTGGCGAGCCGGGCCCGCGCCGGGCCGCCGCTGGCTGCACCGGCCGTCGCCGGCCCAGCCACGCGGCCGGGCGTGTACGTGAGCGCGGCGGATCTCGCCGCCCTCGAGATCGCGGCCCGCGACTTCCACTTTCTGCCGCGACAGCCCGTGCACAGCGTGCTGGCAGGCCGGCATGCCTCCAAGGTGCGCGGGCGCGGCCTGGAGTTCGAGGAGCTGCGGCCCTACCTGCCGGGCGACGACATCCGCAGCATGGACTGGCGCGTGACGGCGCGCACCGGCGCGCCGCACGTGCGCGTCTATTCGGAAGAGAAGGACCGGCCGGTGCTGCTGCTGGTGGACCAGCGCATGAACATGTTCTTCGGCACGCGCCGTGCGATGAAGTCGGTCAGCGCGGCGGAGGCAGCGGCGCTGGTGGCCTGGCGCGTGCTGATGGATGGCGACCGTGTCGGCGGGCTGGTGTTCGGCGACACCGACTTCTCCGACCTGCGGCCGCAGCGCAGCCGCGAAGCCGTGCTGCACCTGCTGGGCGAGGTGGCGCACCGCAACCAGCTGCTGCGTGCCGACGCGCCGGCCGGACGGGGCGGCGATCAGCTCAACCGGGCCCTGCAGCACGCGGCGCGGCTGGCGCACCACGATCACCTGGTGGTCGTCATCAGCGACTTCGACGGCCATGACGCCATGACGCGCGACCTGCTCACCCGCATCGCCGCGCGCAACGACCTGCTGGCGGTGATCGTGCACGATCCCTTCATGAGCGAGCTGCCACCGGCGGGCGACCTGGTGGTGAGCGACGGCGAACTGCAGGTGGAGCTGGGCCTGGGCCGCGATGCCGTGCGGCGCGGCATTGCCAGCTTCGTCGATGCGCGCAGCCGCGAGCTGTTCGAATGGCGCCACTTGATCGGCGTGCCGGTGCTGCCGCTGTCGGCCGCCGAGGAGACGGCGCCGCAATTGCGCCGCCTGCTGGGGCAGGACAGCGCCCACATGCGCCGGGGGAGGCGTGCATGAGCAACACCGCCGAGGTGCCTTCGCTGGCGCAACTGGCCGATGTGGCGCAGCCGCCGCCGCCCCCCTGGACGCCGCAGACCGTCGGCTGGGACGTGCTGGCCGTGTTGCTGGCCGGAGTCGCGCTGTGGCTGGCCTCGCGCGCATTGCGGCGCTATTGGCGCAACCGCTACCGCCGCGACGCGCTGGCCGAGCTGAAGCGGCTCGAGGCGCGATGGCAGAGGGCCGAAGGCGCCCGCGAAGAGGGCGCGCAGGTGTTGGTCGCATTGCCGGTGCTGCTCAAGCGCTGCGCGCTGGCGGCCTGGCCGCGCGCGCAGGTGGCAGGGTTGAACGGCGAGGACTGGGCTCGCTTCATCGTCGCGCATGCCGGCCACGCCACCCATGGCGCGCAGGCGCTGGCGCCGCTGGTGCGCGAGCTCGAATACCGCGATCGGGAGGCGCTGGCGCGGGTCTCGGCGCATGACGTGGAGGTGCTGCTGGAAGCCTCGCGCCAATGGGTCCAGGACCATGTATCAGCTTGAGTACCCCTGGTTGCTGGTGCTGCTGCCGCTGCCCCTTCTGGTGTGGTGGCTGCTGCCGGCCTACCGCGAAGAAGGTGCCTCGGTGCGCCTGCCATTCTTCGGCGAGGTGGCCAGCGCCACCGGGCTGAAGCCGGCCGCCGGTGCCGTGGTGGCTCGCCGCAACTGGCTGCAATGGCTGCTGGCGCCGCTGGCCTGGGCGCTCGTGGTGCTGGCGCTGGCCCGGCCGCAATGGGTGGAGCCGCCGATCGAGCACATCCAGCCGGCGCGCGACCTGCTGCTGGCGCTGGACCTGTCGCAGTCGATGGACACGCGCGACTTCAAGAATCCTGACGGCACCATGGTGCCGCGCGTCGATGCGGTGCGCCAGGTGGTGCGCGATTTCGTCGCGCGCCGCACGGGCGACCGCATCGGCCTCATCGTGTTCGGCGACGCGCCTTACCCGCAGGTGCCCTTCACCATGGACCATGCCCTGGTGCAGTCCATGATCGACGAGATGCTGCCCGGAATGGCCGGTCCGCGCACCGCGCTGGGTGATGCCATCGGCTTGGGGCTGAAGATGTTCGATGCCAGCCAGGCACGGCAGAAGGTGCTGATCGTGCTGACCGACGGCAACGACACGGCCAGCAAGATGCCGCCCGCGCGCGCCGCCGACATCGCCAAGGAGCGCAAGGTGATCGTGCACACCGTCGGCATCGGCGACCCGAATGCCAGCGGCGAGGACAAGGTCGACCTGGATGTGCTGCGCGCGGTGGCCGCCGCCACCGGCGGGCGCTTCTTCTTCGGCGGCAATCAAGGCGAACTGGCGCAGATCTACGCCACGCTGGACCGCATCACGCCGGAAAACCACAAGACCCTGTCGTGGCGGCCCAAGCGCGACCTGTTCCTCTGGCCGCTCGGCGCCGCGCTGGCGCTGCTCATCGCCTACCAGTTGCTGATGGCGGCCTACGCGTGGGTCCGGCGGCGCCTGGGCCGGCGCCGGCCGGAAGGCGAGGGCGCCTTGCCCGGCCGCGGGGCGGGAGGACCGGCCTGATGGACGCGCTGGCCCAGTTCCATTTCCTGCGGCCGCTGTGGCTGCTGGCGCTGTTGCCGGCCGGCTGGCTCCTGTGGGTGGTGGGCCGGCAGGGCGATGTGCGGCGGCGCTGGCGCCAGGCCATCGCCGCGCATCTGCTCGAGGCCCTGGTGGTGCAGGGACGCGCCGGTTGGCGGCTGCGGCCGGTGCACCTGGCGGCCGCGCTCATTGTGCTGGGCGCGCTGGCCATGGCGGGCCCGACCTGGGAGCGCGACCGGCCTCCCTTCGTGGAGGAGAAGGCGCCGCTGGCGATCGCCATCGACCTGTCGCGCACCATGGACGCGATCGACGTGAGCCCGACCCGGCTGGAGCGCGCCAAGCTCAAGGTCAAGGCCCTGCTGGTCCAGCGCCAGGGCGCGCGGACCGCCGTCTACGCCTATGCCGGCTCCACGCACCTGGTGCTGCCGCTCACCGAAGACAGCCAGCTCGTCCAGACCTTCGTGGACGCGCTGCAGACGCACATCATGCCGCTGCCCGGCAAGAACACGGCGCTGGCACTGCGCACCATCGACGCGGTGCTCGGCAAAGAGGACACGCCCGGCACCATCGTCTTCTTCACCGATGGCGTCGAGGCCGCTGCCACGGCCGCCTTCAAGGCCCAGCTCGACAGCGGCCGCAGCCAGCCGGTGGTGCTGGGCTTCGGCACCGCACAGGGCGGGCCGGTTCGCGCCGTGCCGGGCGATGGCTTCGTGACGGACGCGAGCGGCCAGCAGCTTTTTGCCAAGCTGGACGTGGCGGCCTTGCAGCGGCTGAAGAGCGAGTCCGGCGTGCCGGTGGCCACGGTCACGCTGGAGGGTGACGACGATGTGCGCTGGGTGCAGCGCCGCGTTCAGTCGCACCTGGCGCAGAAGGAGTCGGACGCGAACGTGCGCTGGAAGGAGGCGGGCTGGTGGCTGCTTTGGCCCATCGCCGTGCTGGGCGCGCTGTGGTTCCGCAAGGGCTGGACGGTGCGCTGGGTCGGCGCATGGATGCTGGGCCTGCTGGTCGGCCTGGCGATGCTGCCGCAGGACGGCCTGGCGCAGACGCCTTCGAGCGAGGTGCCGGCCGAGCACGGTGGGCGCTTCGTGGATCTCTGGCTCACGCCCGACCAGCAGGGCCGCCGCGCCTTCGAGAAGGGCGACTTCAAGGCCGCCGCCGCGCTGTTCCAGGATCCGATGTGGCGCGGCATCGCGTTGTACCGCGGTGGCCGCCATGCCGATGCGGTGCAGGTCTTCGCGCTCGTCGATTCGGCCGAGGGCGAATACAACCAGGGCAATGCCTTGGCGCAGTTGAAGCGCTACCCGGAGGCGGCAGCGCGCTACACGCAGGCACTGCAGCGCCGCCCGGGTTGGAAGGAGGCCCAGGCCAACCTGGCGCTGATGGCCAAGCTTACGCCGCTAAAGAAGAAGGACGACCCGGCAACGCAGGAGCAGGCGCCCGATTTGGCGCCCGACCAGATCCAGTTCGACGACAAGGGCAAGCAAGGCCAGAAGCAGATGCAGCTGGCCAATGCGCAAAGCGCCGAGGCCTGGATGCGCAACATCCAGACCACGCCAACCGAGTTGCTGGCGCGCAAGTTTGCGTTGCAGAGCCAGGGTGCTTCCAGGCAGCCGGCGGGAGCCAGGCCGTGAGCCGCGTTCTTTGCACAACGCTTGGCCTGCTGCTGGGTCTCTTGTCGACCGTCGCGACGCAGGCGGCCGAACCGGCGCTGCGGGTCGAGGTGCAGGCCAGCCAGCCGGTGCTCGTGGGGCAGCAGGTGCAGATCGACGTGACGGTGGCGGCGCCCAACTTCTTCACCTCGGCACCGCCATTTCCGCCGCTGGCGGTGCCGGGCGCCATCGTCACCATGCCGGACGAGCGAGGGCAGAACGGCGTGGAGCAGGTGGGCGGCGAAACCCTGGCGACCATCACCAAGAGCTACCAGTTCGCTGCGCAGCAGGCCGGCGACTTCAGCTTGCCGCCGGTGAAGATCGAGTTCAGCTACGGCGGCGACGACGGCAAGCCGCGCAGCGCCAGCCTGACCCTGCCGCCCACCCGCATCACGGCGCGCCAGCCGGAAGGCGCGGCGGCGCCTGGCGGGGCGGCCTTGCCGGTGGCCCGCCTGACGATCCGCCAGGTCTTCGATCGCAGCACCGATGGCCTCAAGGCCGGCGATGCCCTGGTGCGCAGCATCGAGATTTCCGCTGCGCGCACCCAGGCCATGCTGATCCCGCCGCCACGTTTCGAGGCGCCGGACGGCGTGCGCGTTTTCGTCGCCGACCCGCAACTCAGCGACGAGAACCCGAGCGGCGGCGGCGGCTTCGTCGGTGGCACGCGCACCGACCGCGCCACCTACGTGTTCGAGAAGGCGGGGCGCTACACGCTGCCGGCCATCGAGGTGAAATGGTTCGACCCGGCCAGCCGCCGGCCGATGAGTACGCAGGCGCCCGCCGTCACGGTGCATGTGGCCGCCGCGGCGCATCGCGGCGAAGCCATTGCGCCGGAAGTGCCGGCGCTGGGTGTCGACCCGGCGCCGCGGCGCCCCATTGATTGGGCATCGCTGGCCGTCCAGGCGGTCAGCCTGATCCTGCTGGCCGCGCTGTCCTGGTGGGGGCATGGGCAGTGGCTGCGCTGGCAGGCCCGGCGCAATGCCCGACGCCAGGCCCAGGCGGCTTCCGACGGCGCGATGTTCCGGCAGGTGCTCGACGCCAGCGCGCAGGGCGACGCCCGGCGCACCCATGCTGCGCTGCTGGCCTGGTGCAGCGCCCATGCCGGCGCCGCGCCGCACGCATGGGCCGCGCAATTGCAGGACACGGCGCTGGGCGCGCAGATCGAGGCGTTGCAGCGCCAGCTCTATGGCGGCGCCACAACCGCGTCAGGGGGCACGACGCCGTGGTCGGGGGGCGCCTGCGCCGCCGCCCTGCGGGCGGCCCATCGACAATGGCGCGCCGTCCGGCCAGCGCCAACCAACCGGCGCTGGCGACAGCACGCGCTGGGCCCGCTCAATCCATTTCGCAGCAGCAATTCGAAAGCATGACCCGCAACAAATCCATCGCGCTGGGCGCCGGCCTGGCCATCGTCCTTCTTCTTCTCGTGGCCGCGGGCATCTACGCCAGCCCCTACTGGTCGGTGCACCAGATGAAGGAGGCAGCGCGCGAACGCGACGTCGACGCATTGTTGGCGCGCGTCGACCAGAGCGCGCTGCGCCAGAGCGTCCGGCTGTCGCTGGGCTTCAAGTTGAGCGAGGCGCTGCACGACGCGCAGGCCGAAAGCGGCAAGGCGCAGGCGGAAGGCGCACGTGCCCAGGCGGCAGCGCAGGTCGATCCGCTCACGGAGGCCCTGACCTCGCCACCCCTCCTGATCGCCATGCTGATCGAAGGCCGCCCCAGCCGGGCGCTGGGCGGCATCGGCCGGCTGCCGGCCTCCGGCGACGCCGACCTGGGCGAGTGGGAGGCGCAGCTGCGCTATGTCGACAGCGCCACCGTGCAGGTGCGATCCAGCCAGGCACCGCAGGCCGGCGGCTTCATCCTGCGGCGCAGCGGCCTGATCGACTGGAAGCTGAGTGGATTGCTGCTGCCGGGCCAATAGGGCGATCGATCTGCGCTCGGCAGGCGATGCCGGGCGTTCAACTTGGCGGCGGGAGTCCTAGGGAGAAGCCCCTGATCTGCGCGTTTGTTGTGTTGCTGCGTGCGATCATCGAACAGTCGACGTGCTCAGGTCTTGGCGCCAACGGAGGGCAAACCTAAAGTTCGTCCCATGCGCCGATCCATCGCCACCGTCTCCCTCAGCGGCACCCTGCGTGAAAAACTGGAAGCCATCGCGGCAGCGGGCTTCGACGGCTACGAGCTGTTCGAGAACGACTTCATCAATTTCAAGGGCTCGGCGCGCGAGCTCAAGCGCATCGGCGAAGACCTGGGCCTGACCCTGGCGCTGTACCAGCCCTTCCGCGATTTCGAAGCCATGCCGCCGGCCCAGTTCCAGCGCAGCCTGGAGCGGGCCGAGCGCAAGTTCGACCTGATGGGAGAGATGGGCGCAGAGCTGATGCTGTGCTGCTCCAACACCTCGCCGCTGGTGATCGACGATCCGGCGCTGGCGGCCGAGCAGCTGCAGGAGCTGGCGCGGCGCGCGGCCCAGCGCGGCCTGCGCATCGGCTTCGAGGCGCTGGCCTGGGGCCGCGCCACCAAGCTTTACGGACAGGCCTGGGACATCGTGCGCCGGGCCGACCACGCGAATCTGGGCCTGATCCTCGACAGCTTCCACACCTTGTCGCTGAAGGACGATCCGGCCGGCATCGCCGACATTCCCGGCGAGAAGATCTTCTTTCTGCAGATGGCGGACGCGCCGCTGCTGTCGATGGATGTGCTGCAGTGGGCGCGCCATCACCGCTCCTTCCCCGGGCAGGGCGAGTTCGACATGGCCGGTTTCTTCGAGCAGGTCTTGCGTGCTGGCTACCAGGGCGTGCTGTCGCTGGAGATCTTCAATGACGTGTTCCGCGAGACGCCGAACCGGCGCACCGCGGTGGATGCGATGCGCTCCCTTTTGTATCTGGAAAGCCAGGTGCGCCAGCGCCTGCAGGCCTCGGCGCCCGTCGATGCCAAGGCGCAGCGCGCGCTGCAGGCGGTCGAGCTCTTCGATCCGCCGGTGGTGCCGGAAATGAAGGGCCTTTCTTTCATCGAGTTCGCGGCCAACGACGATTCGGCCGTGGCGCTTGGCCAGCTCTTTCTGCAACTCGGCTTCAAGCGGGTAGGGCGGCACCGCTCCAAGGCGGTGGTGCTGTACCGCCAGGGCGACATCCATTTGATCGTCAATGGCGAGCCCGATTCCTTTGCGCGCAGCCGCTTCACGCTGCACGGCACCGGCGTCTGCGCGCTGGGCATCCGCAGCACCCACCCCGAGCAGTCGGTACAGCGCGCCACCGGCATGTGCTCGCAGCGCCACGACAGCCCGGTCGGTGCAGGCGAAGTGACCGTGCCGGCCATCGTGGTGCCGGGCGGCAACCTGATCCATTTCATCGACGCGGACCTGGGGCCCGAAGGGCTCTACCAGGCCGATTTCATCCTCGATGCCGCCGCCATAGCCGATGCCGGCGCGTCCGCCGGCCTCATGGCCATCGACCACGTGGCGCTGGGCCTGGCGTCCGACCAGCTCGATACCTGGGTGCTGTTCTCGCGCGCCGTGCTGGGCCTTACGGCGGGCGAAAGCCTGGAGCTGGCCGACCCCTTCGGCCTGATTCGCAGCCGCGGCTTCGCGAACGAAGCGCGCACGGTGCGGCTGGTGCTCAATGCCTCCATGAGCCGGCGCACCCGCACCGCCCGCACGGTGAATGTGCGCGGCGGTGGCTCGGTGCATCACATCGCCCTGGCTTGCGAGGACATCTTCGAATCGGTAAACAAGCTGCGTGCGCAGGGCGTGCGCTTCGTGCCGATCTCGCCCAACTACTACGACGACCTGCCCACCCGCATGGACGTCGACCAGGTCCTGCTGGCGCGGCTGCGCGCTGCCGGCGTGCTGCTCGACCGCTCGCCGGCCGGCGAGGATTACCTGCACATCTACACCGAAAGCTTCGAAGAGGGCGGCTTCTTCTTCGAACTGGTGCAGCGCCAGGCCGGCTACGACGCCTACGGCGCCAGCAACGCGCCGGCGCGCATGGCGTCCGAGGCGCAGCTGCAGACCTGAAGCCTTTTCTTTTCGCATCCCCGTCGTTCACACACATCAGGCAGGAGACCACAACCATGGCCAATCCCAACGAGCACGAGCCGCAGGGCACGCACCAGTCGAAGAAGGCCGCCGCCAGCGGCTGGATCGGCTCGGCGCTCGAGTACTACGACTTCTTCATTTATGCCACCGCGGCGTCGCTGATCTTTCCGCAGATCTTCTTTCCGGCCGGCAACCCCAAGCTGGCCATCATTGCCTCGCTGGCGACCTATGGCGTGGGCTACGTGGCGCGTCCCATCGGCGCCTTCGTGCTCGGGCACATGGGCGACACGCACGGGCGCAAGCAGGTGCTGCTGATCTGCATGTTCCTGATGGGCTTCTCGACCGTGGCGGTGGGCCTCTTGCCCACCTATTCGCAAGTGGGCCTGCTGGCACCGGTGCTGCTGGTGATCCTGCGCCTGGTGCAGGGCTTCGCGGTGGCCGGCGAGATCTCGGGCGCCAGCTCGATGATCCTGGAGCACGCGCCTTTTGGCCGACGCGGCTTCTTTGCCAGCTTCACCCTGCAGGGCGTGCAGGCCGGCCAGATCCTGGCGGCCGCGGTCTTCCTGCCGCTGGCCCACTACATGCCCGAAGACGCCTTCAACAGCTGGGGCTGGCGCATTCCCTTCCTGCTGTCCTTCCTGGTGATCGTGGCCGGCTACATCATTCGCCGCGAAGTGGCGGAGACGCCGGCCTTCACCGAAGAAGGCAAGCAGGGCGAAGTGCCCAAGTCGCCGATCGTCATGGCCTTCCAGGACAGCTGGCAGGACATGCTGCGCGTGATCTGCATGGCGCTGATGAACGTGATCCCGGTGGTGGCCACCGTGTTCGGTGCGGCCTATGCGGTGCAGTCGGCCTACGGCATCGGCTTTGCGAAAGACGTGTACCTGTGGATTCCGGTGCTGGGCAACATCCTGGCCGTGATCGTGATTCCCTTCGTCGGCAACCTGTCGGACAAGATCGGGCGCAAGCCGCCGATCATCGTCGGCGCGCTGCTGTCGGGCCTGTTGTCCTTTGCCTACCTGTACGCCATCAGCATCCGCAACGTGCCGCTGGCCATCGTGATCTCGCTCTTGATGTGGGGCGTGGTCTACCAGGGCTACAACGCCACCTTCCCGAGCTTCTATCCGGAGCTGTTCCGCACCCGCAGCCGCGTTTCGGCAATGGCGATCTCGCAGAACCTCGGCACCACCGTCACCGCCATGCTGCCGGCGCTGTTCGCCGCCGTGGCGCCTCCTGGCTCAGACAACATCTGGTTCACGGTGGGTGCCATCACCTTCGGCGTGACGGTGCTGGCCGCCATTGCCTGTGCCAGCGCGCGCGAGACCTACCGCATCCACATGAACGATCTGGGCAACGCGGACGCGGTGCCGGTGCCCAAGCCCGACTACGAGCGCATGCGTGCCCAGACTGTGGCGCAGGGCCAGCTGGCCAAGGCCTGAACGACTACTTCACGGGCGCCCGAGCGCATCGAGCCAGGGCACGATGGCGTCCAGGCCGGCCACGATGAGGTCGGGCCTTTGGCCCAGTTCGTCGAAGTGGCCGGCGCCGCGGTCCAGCCAGGCAGTGACAAAGCCGAAATGACGCGCGCCGCTGGCGTCCCAGGCATTGGAAGACACGAACAGGATCGAGGCGCGGTCCACGCCCAGCGCATCCGTCGCCAGCTGATAGACGCTGGCGTGCGGCTTGAAGATGCGCAACGGATCCACGCTCAGCAGATGGGCGAAGTGCCCGCCAAGGCCGGCATGGCGAACCACGTCTTCGATCGAGCGTGCGCTGCCATTGGAAAGCACGGCCAGGGGCAGTCCCCGCGCCTTCAGCGCCGTCAGCGCTGCCGGCACTTCCGCAAAGGGCGTGAGCCGCAGGTAGGCGTCGCACAGCGCCTGCTCGCTCCGCGCATCCAGCGGCAGCGCGAGTTGCCGGCAGGCAAAAACCAGGGCGTCACGCGTGACCTGGTCGAAATCCGCGAAGTCCCCCATCAGGCTGCGCAGCCAGGTGTATTCGAGCTGCTTCTGACGCCACAGCATGCTGAGCGCCGCGCCCTGGCCGGGAAAGAGCGCCTCGCAGCGCCCCCGCACCGAATGCACGTCGACCAGCGTGCCGTAGAGGTCGAAGACGATGGCCCGGATGTTCATGCGCGGTCTCAGGAGGACAGCGCCTCGACCAGCTCGGTTTCGATTTCCATCTGGGACCGGTGGCCCTGCAGTTCGGGGCCGCTGATCAGGAAGGTGTCTTCCACCCGCTCGCCCAGGGTCGTGACCTTGGCCAGCTGCAGGTTGAGGTGGTGCCGGGCCAGCACGCGCGCCACCGAATAGAGCAGGCCGATCCGGTCGCTGGCCGAGATGTTGAGCACCCAGCGCTGCGCCTTCTCGTCGGGCATGAGCGTGACGCGGGTCTTGATCGGGAAGCTCTTGACCCGGCGCGACACCCGGCCACGGCTGGGCGCGGGCAGTTCGCCCAGATCGGTGAGCGCATGGGCCAGGTCGGTCTCGACCATGCTGATCAACTCGCGGTAGTGGTCCGGCAGGAAGGTGGTGATCACCTGGAAGGTGTCGAGCGCATAGCCGTTGCTGGCCGTGTGCACCTTGGCATCCAGGATGCTGAAGGAGGCGTGGTCGAAGTAGCCGCAGATGCGCGCGAACAGGTCGGGCTGGTCGGGCGTGTAGACCAGCACCTGCAGCCCTTCGCCCACCGGCGACATGCGGGCGCGCACGATGGGCGGCGCCTTGGGGTCGATCGGCACGCCGGCCAGCGGCACGTGGCGCGACAGCTGGCGCGTGTGCCAGGCGATCTCGGCGGCGTCGTGGCGCATGAAGTAGCCGACGTCCAGCGTCTCCCACAGCGCCTTGTGCGCCTCGAAGGGCAGGGCGTGCGGTGCCAGCAGCGCCAGCGCCTCGCGCTTGCGTGCCTCGATCTCGGCCCCCGGGTCGGGCATGCGGCCGCCCAGGGCGCGGGCGGTGGCGCGGTACAGGTCTTCGAGCAGCTTGCCTTTCCAGGCGTTCCACACGCGCGGCGAGGTGCCGCGGATGTCGGCCACGGTGAGCAGGTACAGCGCCGTGAGGTAGCGCTCGTTGCCAACCAGCTTGGCGAAGTCGCCGATGACTTGCGGATCGCTCAGGTCCTGCTTCTGGGCGATATGGCTCATCACCAGGTGCGAGCTGACGAGAAACTCGATGAGCTTCGCGTCTTCGCGCTCGATGCCGTGCTGGCGGCAAAAGCGCTGCACGTCGCGCGCGCCCAGCACCGAATGGTCACCGCCGCGGCCCTTGGCGATGTCATGGAAGAGGGCGGCCACGTACAGCACCCAGGGCTTGTCCCAGCCGCCGGCGAGCTGCGAGCAAAAGGGGTACTCGTGCGCATGCTCGACGATGAAGAAGCGCCGCACGTTGCGCAGCACCATCAGGATGTGCTGGTCCACCGTGTAGACGTGGAACAGGTCGTGCTGCATCTGGCCGACGATGCTGCGGAACACCCGCAGGTAGCGCCCCAGCACCGAGGTCTGGTTCATCAGCCTGAAGGCGTGCGTGATGCCGCGCGGCTCCCTCAGGATGCGCATGAACATCTCGTGATTGGCGGGGTCGTTGCGGAACTTGCTGTCCATCACGTGGCGCGCGTTGTACAGCGCGCGCAGGGTACGGGCCGACAGGCCCTTCACGCCCACCGTCTTCTCGAACAGCCAGAAGGTCTCCAGGATGGCGTGCGGCTCGCGCAGGTACAGGTCGTCGCTGGCCACCTCGATGGTGCCGCCCTTGTCGAAGAAGCGTTCGTTGATGCGCACGGGCTCGTCGGCCTGCGGCTGCAGGCGCTCGCCGATGTTCAGCAGCAATATCTCGCTGAGCTGCGTCACCGCCTTGGCGGCCCAGTAGTAGCGGCGCATCAGCGCCTCGCTGGCCTTGCGCTGTGATTCGCCTTCGTAGCCGAAGCTGGCGGCCACCGCGGTCTGAAGATCGAACACCAGGCGGTCTTCGCGCCGGTTGGCGATCACGTGCAGGCGGGCGCGGATCAGGCTTAAGAGCGCCTCGTTGCGCTTGATCTGCTGCACCTCGAAGGCGGTGGCCAGGCCGTTTCGGGCCAGGTCGTCCCACTTGCTGCCGAAGCCCGCTGCCTTGGCCACCCACAGGATGATCTGCAGGTCGCGCAGGCCCCCGGGTGACTCCTTGCAGTTGGGCTCCAGCGCGTAGGGCGTGTTCTCGTATTTCTGGTGTCGGTGGCGCATCTCCTGCGTCTTGGCGGCAAAGAACTCGCTCGGATCGACCGAGGCCAGGAAGCGCTGGCGGAAGGTGGCGTAGAGCTTCTTGTCGCCGGCCACCAGGCGCGACTCGAGCAGCGAGGTCTGCACCGTGACGTCCTTGGCGGCCTCGAGCAGGCACTCTTCCAGGTTGCGCACCGAAGAGCCGATTTCCAGGCCGGCATCCCAGCACTGGCCGATGAAGGCTTCCAGCTTGGCCGAATCGATGGCACCGTCGCCGTCGGGCAGCAGCAGCAGCACGTCGACGTCGGAATGCGGAAAGAGCTCGCCGCGGCCAAAACCACCCACCGCCACCAGCGCGAACTGATTGCCAAAGCCGGCCTCGTTCCAGAGGGCGCGCAGGGCCTCGTCGGCCAGGGTGGAAAGCTGCTTGAGCACCGCATGCACCCCGCGCGACGGCGCATGGGCGTTGCGCAGCGCATCGAACACCGAGGTCTTGTGCGCGCGATAGGCGTCGCGCAGCATGGAAATGTCGACCATGTCTGCTGTCCAGCTCTGCGGTATGAGCCGCTGGCGCGCCTTGTCGCGGCTCAAGCGGCGGCGTTCACGAAATCAGGCGGGGGCGGGCTGCCGGCCGACAGGGTCAGCACCTCGTAGCCCGTTTCGGTGACCAGCACCGTGTGCTCCCATTGCGCCGACAGGGAATGGTCGCGCGTCACGATGGTCCAGCCGTCATTGCCGAACTCCTTGATGTCGCGCTTGCCGGCGTTGATCATCGGCTCGATGGTGAAGGTCATGCCCGGCTTGAGTTCGTCCAGGGTGCCGGGCTTGCCGTAGTGCAGCACCTGCGGCTCTTCATGGAAGCCGCGGCCGATGCCGTGGCCGCAAAATTCACGCACCACCGAGAAGCTGTTGCTCTCGGCAAAGCGCTGGATGGCAAAGCCGATGTCGCCCAGCCGCACCCCTGGCTTGACCTTGACGATGCCGTGCCACATGGCCTCGTAGGTGAAGTTCACCAGGCGCTTGGCGGCGATGGAGCCTTCGCCCACGATGAACATGCGGCTGGTGTCGCCGTGCCAGCCGTCCTTGATGACGGTGATGTCCAGGTTGATGATGTCGCCCTTCTTCAGGGCCTTGTCGTTCGGGATGCCGTGGCACACCACGTGGTTGACCGAGGTGCAGATCGACTTGGGGTAGGGGATGGAGCCGCCGCCCATGTAGTTAAGTGGTGCGGGGATGGCGCCCTGGACCAGCGTGATGTAGTCGTGCGCCAGCTTGTCGAGTTCGTTGGTGGTGACGCCCGGCTTGACGTGCGGGGTGAGGTAATCCAGCACTTCGGATGCAAGGCGGCACGCCACGCGCATGCCGGCCACGCCTTCGGCGTCTTTGTAGGTGATGCTCATGCGGCAATTATCCCATCGGGAACACTAGAATTCAGGGTTTGCGCGGATGGCCCCAGTCAGCGGCCAGGCGCCTGCCGAGCTATCGATCCCAATCCAGGGCCGCCCCGCCCATTCAACGAGTTGACGCTGCCCGTGACCTCCAACCGGCCCCACACCGCCCCCACCGTGACGCGCTTTACCGGCGCCAGCGCCCTGAGCGATTTCCGCGCCCGCCAATTGCTGCCCCGCCTGCAGGCGGTAGACCCGCGCATCGAGACCCTGAGCGCCCGTTTCGTGCACCTGGTGGCCACCGACGAGCCCCTTTCCGATGCGCAGCATGCCCAGTTCGGTGCCTTGCTGAGCTACGGCGAGCTGGCCGAGGCGCCGCGGCGCGAAGCGGCCGCCATCGTGGTGGCGCCGCGCCTGGGCACCGTCTCGCCCTGGGCTTCCAAGGCGACCGACATTGCCCACAACTGCGGCCTGGCGGTGCGCCGCATCGAGCGGGTGAGCGAATTCCACGTGGGCCTGAAAGCCCCGCTGATCGGCAGGGCGCCGCAGCTCGAGGGCGACAAGCTGGCCGCCGTGGCCGCGCTGCTGCACGACCGCATGACCGAATCGGTGCTGGCATCGCTGGACGATGGCGAGGCCCTCTTTGCCGAGCTGCCCGCCACCCCGATGGCCCACGTGGACGTCGCCGCCGGCGGCCGCGCTGCCCTGGAAGACGCCAACAAGGCCTTCGGCCTGGCCCTGGCCGAGGACGAGATCGACTATTTGGTGGACGCCTTCACTAGGCTGGGCCGCAACCCGACCGACGTCGAGCTGATGATGTTCGCCCAGGCCAACAGCGAGCACTGCCGCCACAAGATCTTCAACGCCGACTTCACCATCGACGGCGAGAAGCAGCCGCAAAGCCTGTTCTCGATGATCCGCCACACCGAGCGCACCAATCCGCAGCACACGGTGGTGGCCTATTCGGACAACGCCTCCATCATGGAAGGGCACCAGGTCGAGCGCTTCAGCGCCCGCTTGGAGGCCGGTGCCGGCAAGGCTCCGCAGTTCGAGAAGAGCCAGGCCCTGCACCACGTGTTGATGAAGGTGGAGACGCACAACCATCCGACGGCAATCTCGCCCTTCCCGGGTGCGTCCACCGGCGCTGGCGGCGAGATCCGCGACGAGGGCGCCACCGGCCGCGGCTCGCGGCCGAAGGCCGGCCTGACCGGCTTCACGGTTTCGAAGCTGTGGCCGGAACAGGGCCCCCAGACGGCTTCGCCGTCGTCCCCCGAGGGGAGCGCGGCACCTTGGGGCGGCCCGGCGTTGCCGCAGGGCAGCTACGGCAAGCCCGAGCACATCGCCAGCCCGCTGCAGATCATGACCGAGGGCCCGCTGGGCGGCGCCGCATTCAACAACGAATTCGGCCGGCCCAACCTCCTGGGCTATTTCCGCGAGTACGAGCAGGCCGTGCAAAGCGATGTCGACACGGTGCAGCGCGGCTATCACAAGCCGATCATGATCGCCGGCGGCCTGGGCCAGATCGACGCCCAGCAAACCCAGAAGATCAAGTTCCCGCCCGGCACTCTGCTGATCCAGCTGGGCGGCCCGGGCATGCGCATCGGCATGGGCGGCAGCGCCGCCAGCTCGATGGCCACCGGCGCCAACGCGGCCGAGCTGGACTTCGACTCGGTGCAGCGCGGCAACCCCGAGATCGAGCGGCGCGCGCAAGAGGTCATCAACCACTGCTGGCTGCAGGGCGATGCCAACCCGATCCTGGCGATTCACGACGTGGGTGCCGGCGGCCTGTCGAACGCCTTCCCCGAGCTGACCAACGACGCCGGCCGCGGCGCCCGCTTCGACCTGTCGGCGGTGCCGCTGGAAGAAAGCGGCCTGGCGCCCAAGGAGATCTGGTGCAACGAGAGCCAGGAGCGCTACGTGCTGGCGATCGCGCCGGATTCCTTGCCGCAGTTCCAGGCGTTTTGCGAGCGCGAGCGCTGCCCCTTCGCGGTGGTTGGCGTGGCCACCGAGGAGCGCCAGCTGCTGCTGGCCGACCCGAAGGCGGACGATGCCGACGAGGCCGTTCACATGCCGATGGACGTGCTCCTGGGCAAGCCGCCCAAGATGCACCGCGACGTCAAGACGGTGGCACGCCAGTTCAAGGCGCTCGAACTGACCGGCGTCGACCTCACCAAGTCGGCCATTGCGGTGCTTGCGCATCCCACGGTGGCCTCCAAGCGCTTCCTCATCACCATCGGCGACCGCACGGTGGGCGGCATGAGCCATCGCGACCAGATGGTCGGTCCCTGGCAGGTGCCGGTGGCCGACTGCGCCGTGACCCTGGCCGATTTCGCGGGCTTTGCCGGCGAGGCCATGAGCATGGGCGAGCGAACCCCGCTGGCCGCCTACGACGCGCCGGCTTCCGGCCGCATGGCGGTGGCCGAGGCCATCACCAACCTGTTGGCCGCGCCCATCGAGCTGCCCAAGGTCAAGCTGTCGGCCAACTGGATGGCCGCCTGCGGCGAGCCGGGTGAAGATGCCGCGCTCTACGAGACCGTCAAGGCCGTGGGCCTGGAACTGTGCCCGGCACTGGGCATCTCGATTCCCGTGGGCAAGGATTCCTTGTCCATGCGCACCCAGTGGCGCGAGGGCGACGCGCAAAAGCGCGTGACCTCGCCGGTGAGCCTGATCGTCAGCGCCTTTGCCTCCATCGACGACGTGCGCGGCACCCTGACACCCCAGCTCGATGCGCAAGAGGCTGACACCACGCTGGTGCTGATCGACCTGGGCCGCGGCAAGCAGCGCATGGCCGGCAGCATCCTGGCCCAGATCCTGGGGCAGGGCGGTGATGCGGTGCCCGACCTGGACGACCCGCAAGACCTGGTGCGGCTGGTGAGCGCGGTGAACGAGCTGCGCGCCCAGGGCCGCATCCTGGCCATGCACGACCGCAGCGACGGCGGCCTCTTCGCCGCCGCCTGCGAGATGGCCTTTGCCGGCCACGTGGGCTTGGCGCTCAACATCGACATGCTGGTGACCGAAGGCGACGGCATCAGCGACAGCCGTGCCGAGTACGGCGATGCCAAGAACTGGGCCAGCCAGGTGAGCGCGCGCCGCGAAGAGCTCACGCTCAAGGCGCTGTTCAACGAAGAGCTGGGCATGCTGCTGCAGGTGCGCACCGATGCCCGCAACGAGGTCATGCAGACCCTGCGCGCGCATGGCCTGTCGGCCTGCAGCCATTTCATCGGCAAGACCCGCCCCGACAGTTCCATCATCGAAGCCGGCAAGGGCCGCGTGGAAATCTGGCGCGATGCCAAGTCGGTGTTCGGCGCCAGCCTGCAGGATCTGCACCAGGTATGGGATTCGGTCAGCTGGAAGATCGCGGCGGAGCGCGACAACCCCGCCTGCGCGGACCAGGAGCACGCGGCGGCGGGCGATCCGGCCGACGCGGGCCTGCACGTCTACCTGCCCGAGTCGGTGCAAGCCGCCCTGGCTGCGCCGGCCATCGTCGGCGCCGCGCGGCCCAAGGTGGCCATCCTGCGCGAGCAGGGCGTCAATTCGCATGTGGAGATGGCCTACGCCTTCACCGAAGCCGGCTTCGACGCCTTCGACGTGCACATGACCGATCTGCAGTCGGGCCGCGCCGACCTGGCCGCGTTCAAGGGCGTGGTGGCCTGCGGCGGCTTCAGCTATGGCGACACGCTGGGCGCCGGCATCGGCTGGGCGCGCAGCATCACGTTCAACCCGCGCCTGTCGGCGCAGTTCCAGGCCTTCTTCGGCCGTGCCGATACCTTCGGCCTGGGCGTGTGCAACGGCTGCCAGATGTTTGCCGAGCTGGCCGACATCATTCCGGGCGCGGAGCACTGGCCGCGCTTTACCACCAACCAGAGCGAGCGCTTCGAGGCGCGCCTGTCGCTGGTGGAAGTGCTGGAGTCGCCCAGCCTGTTCTTCGCCGGCATGGCCGGCAGCCGCCTGCCGATCGCGGTGGCGCACGGCGAGGGCTATGCCAACTTCAAGCACCGCGGCGATGCCAGCCAGGTGATCGCGGCGATGCGTTATGTGGACCACCAGGGCGCGGCGACCGAGCGCTATCCCTTCAATCCCAACGGCAGCGCCGGCGGCCTGACCTCGGTCACCACGGCGGACGGCCGCTTCACCGCGCTGATGCCGCACCCCGAGCGCGTTTTCCGCAACATCCAGATGAGCTGGACCAGCGGCGACAAGAGCGCGCTCAGCCCCTGGATGCAGATCTGGCGCAACGCCCGCAAATGGGTGAGCTGATGGCCTTGCGCGAGCAAGGCAGGCAGCGCCGTGCCATCCTCGGCGCCGGCGCCTTGCTCGCCGCTGGAGTTGTTCCGATGTCCCTGCCTTTCGAGTCCGAAGCCGCGTCCGCAAACGCCTTTGTCTTCAAGAACCTGAAGCCTTCGGCGCGGTTGCCGGTGCTGTTCCTGGGCCATGGCAGCCCGATGAACGCGATTGGCGACAACGCCTACCGGCGCAGCTGGCAGGCCCTGGGCGCGGAGCTGCTCGCCAAATACGCTCCACCGCAACTCATCCTGTGCATCTCGGCCCATTGGCTGACGCGCGGCGGCTGGTGGCTGACGGCCATGGACAAGCCCAAGACCATTCACGACTTCGGCGGCTTTCCGCAGGAACTGTTCGACCAGCAGTACCCGGCGCCCGGCGCGCCCAAGGCCGCCCTGGAGATCGGCCAGGCGGTGCGCCAGCCGGTCAGCGGCGCGGCCCTTGGCTTGGACAAGAGCGAGTGGGGTCTGGACCACGGGACCTGGTCGGTGCTGAAGCCCATGTTCCCCAAGGCCGAGATCCCGGTGGCTCAGCTGAGCATGGACTACAGCCGCTCGCCCGCCGAGCACTACCAGCTGGGGCAGCAACTGCGCGCCCTGCGCGAGCGCGGCGTGCTGATCGTGGGCAGCGGCAACATCGTGCACAACCTGCGCGCCACCCGGCGCGACGCCCCGCCGAACCAGGCCCATGACTGGGCCGTCGAGTTCGACAAGGTGGTGGGCGAGCAGATCCGCAAGGGCGAGCTGGCGGCCTTGCCGGACTTCCAGAAGCTGGGGCAGGTGGCGGTGCAGGCGCATCCGACCTATGACCACTATCTGCCGCTGCTCTATGCGGCGGGCGCGGTCGATGCGGCCAAGGAGCAGCCGCGCTTCTTCAATGAAGACTTTCAGGCGGCGTCGATTTCGATGCGGTCGGTGGTCTGGGCGTAGCGCCGCCACTCGCTCGGCACCCCCATCAAGAAGCGGCCCAATACGGGCCGCTTTTTTTGTTTCATGGAGTGCTTCGGTACTACCCAGCTACCGTTCAAGCCCTTGCCGCGACCGCTGAGCGGCACGAAGTGTTGTTGGTGGGAAAAGTTCACACATTTCTTGTTAGGCTCGATGTGAGAGATTCACACTTATCACATACAGTTACACAAACTCCAATGGCCAATTGACTTACCTCGGGGCGGGGAAGCAGGCCGACCCGATGAATGTGGTGCTTTTACCTATGAGCCTGCTTACGGAACTGCCTCGGAAGGCGTCGCGTGGATTCACGCTGATCGAGCTGATGATCGTGGTGGCCATCGTCGCCATCCTGGCTGCGGTCGCCTATCCCTCGTACACGAGCTACGTCATCCGTTCGAACCGTTCGGCGGCGCAGGGTTTCCTGCTGGAAGTGTCGAACCTGCAGCAGCGGTATCTGCTCGACAAGCGCAGTTATGCCGCCGACCTTGGGGCGCTGAACCTGAGCGCGCCTCCTAGCGTGGTGTCGAACTACACGGTGACGACGGCGCCCAAGACCGGGACCGCGCTGCCGGGATTTACCGTTACCGCAGCACCAAAAACCAACCAAGCGGCGCGCGATGCGGCTTGCGGGACCCTGACGATCGACGAGGCGGGCGCAAAAACCGCCTCGGGCGGAGGGACCTCATGCTGGTAGCAAGAGGCCGCACTAGGTCGCCGCGCCGTGCTCGTGGTTTCACCCTCATCGAGCTGATCACCGCCATCACGATCATGGCAGTGCTGGCAGGCTTGGCGGCGCCATCCTTCAGCAGCTTCATCGCCAACCAGCGCATCCGAAACACCTCCTTCGATCTGATGGCGGCCTTGATGCTGGCGCGCAGCGAGGCAGTCACCCGCAACGGCAACGTCTCTTTCGTCAAGGCTGGAGACGACTGGTCCGCCGGCTGGAAGGTCAAGGTCGGGACCAACGACATCCTCAACCAGCAAGCGTTGAGCAATTTGTCCATCACCGATTCGGCGGACCTTTCCACCATCACCTACGGTAAGGACGGCCGTGCCAGCACCGGCGCCACCCGTTTCACCATCTCGCCTTCGAACGTCATGAGCGGCGTCAGCTCGCGCTGCATCTCGATCGGCACAAGCGGGCTGCCAAGCAGCCGGGTGGGGGCCTGCTCATGAGCAGCAGAAAAAACGCGCGCGGCATCGCCCTGATCGAAGTATTGGTCTCGCTGGTGATCCTGCTGTTCGGCCTGCTGGGACTGGTCGGCATCAGCAGCCGCGCCAATCTGTCGGAGTTGGAGGCCTATCAGCGCGTGCACGCGCTGCAACTGTTGCAAGACATGGCGGACCGGCTCAACGCCAACCGCAAGGTGGCGGCCTGCTATTCCAACGGTGCGACCGGTGTGACGTTGGGCAACGGCAGCAGTACGGCACCGGACTGCACTACTGGCACCGTACAGGAGCGTGCGCGCGCCGCCGCAGACTTGGCCGCCTGGGACGCAATGCTCAAGGGAGCCGCCGAGACGCAGGGCGACAGCAAGCTTGGCGGCATGATCGGCGCCGTCGGCTGCGTGACGCAGGAAAGCGCGGCAGACAGCATCTACCTGATCGCCGTCGCCTGGCAGGGGCTGGCCCACACGGCGGCGCCCTTGCTGGCTGACGAAACGACCAAATTCCCGTGCGGCGCCGACGCCTACGGCAACGAAAAACTGCATCGTGTGGCCACCACCAAGGTGCGCATTGGAGCACTCAAGTGACGAATCTGCGCCGTCTCTCGATCGCGGCCCGCGGCTTCACACTGGTGGAGCTGATGGTGGCCATCACCTTGGGCATGTTCCTCCTGATTGGGTTGGTGAGCCTCCTGGTTTCGACCGTCAATTCACGCTCCGAGCTCGACAAGACCACGCGCCAGATCGACAACGGCCGCTACGCGATGCAGGTGCTCAGCGAGAACATTCAGCTCGCCGGCTATGTTGGCGCCACCGCCAGCACTGCCTTCGCAACCGTGGCGCCGGTCGCCTGCCCCAGCACGCTGGCCGAGCTGGGCTATCAGGCGGAAACCAACCCAGGCACCTCGAAGGTGCCGTACCCGGTCTACCGGCTGGATGCCGCGCCCACCTGCATCGACAACGTCCTGGCGGGCACGGCCATGCTGCTTCTCACGCGCGTGCACACCAGCGCCGTTCCTGTGGCTTCCGCCGTAGCCGCCGAGCGCTACCTTCAAGTGTCGACCTGCGCCAATGACCTGGTGCCCTTCGCCGTGGCGGCCGGTTCCGGAACCTCCGCCTTCACCCTGATGCAGAAGGACTGCAAGAGCGCCAACCTCGCGCCGCTGCGCAAGATCGTGCAGCAGATCTATTTCGTGGCGAGTTGCAACGACTGCGGCAAGGACACCACGCCCACCCTCAAGGTGGCCGAGTACAAGGACGGCGCCATGAGCGTCACGCCTCTGGTCGAAGGCATCGAGAACCTTCAGTTCGACTACGGCATCGACATGGATGCCAACGGCTCGCCTGACTGCTACGTCAGCAATCCGACGCTGCCGCCGGAGGCGGAGAAGGCCGAGGCCGTCTGCCCGCAGACGACCCCCACCGCATACGCCTGGACCGCCGCCGAGAACTGGAACAACGTGATGGCGGTGCGCGTCCATGTGCTGGCACGCAACCTGGAAGGCAGCGCCGGCTGGACCGACGGGCGCAAGTACGACCTCGGCCTGGCGGTGCCGGAAGCCGGGCCTTTCAATGACCGCATCAAGCGGCACGCCTACAGCACGGTGGCCCGCCTGTACAACGCCTCGGGCCAGAGGGAAGCGCCATGAAACATTCCGACGTCGCCCGCGTGCGGCGCGCCCAGCGCGGCGCGACTTTGCTCGTGTCGATGATCTTTCTGGTGGTGATCACCTTGATGGTGGTGTCGGCCGTCAAGGTGAGCACGATGAATACCAAGATGGTGGGCAACTTGCAGACTGAAAAGGAGGCCGACGCGGCCGCTCTCCAGGCCATCGAAGCCACCATCAGCAAGGACTTCACGCTGAACCCGCATGCGACCACCAGCGCGGTCGACATCAACAACAGCGGTCAGACCGGCTCCACCTATACCGCCACGGTGGACGCGCCGGTGTGCACCGGTGTCAAGGCGATCAAATTGAGCGAACTGGACCCGGCCGTGGAGGCTGACCAGCCCTGCTATGCCAGTGGCGCGGCGGCCAACACGGGCATCGTGGGCGCGGGCAGCGGCGGCAATTCGCTGTGCTCGGCTTCCAACTGGAATGTGAGGGCATCCGCGACGGCACCCAACGGCGGCGCCGCTGGTGTTGCCACGAATCAGGGCATTGCGGTTCGGGTAGCGGTGGGCTCGGCGTGCTGATCGGCAAGGAGCAGAGGAACATGAAGAAGAAACTCTCGTATGCGCGCCGGCTGGGCGCCTTGGCCTTGGTCGTGCTGGCCAGCGCCGGCGCACGCGCCGAAGACATCGACATCTACCAGGGCACGGCTTCCTCGGGCCCGGCCAACCTGCTGATCATTCTGGACAACGCGGCAGCGGCATCCGCCAGTTCGAGCTTCACCTGCAATGCCTTGACGGTGAACGACCCGGACAAGAACCTGGGCTTCGAGCAATGCGGACTGTATGCGGCCGTACGTGCGCTGGGCACCAACACTTCGCTGAACGGAAACCTCAATCTGGGCTTGATGTACATGCCGCCCGGGGGCACCGACGGAGGCACCTTCGTCCTTCCCGACCCGACGCCCGCGCCATCTTCGCTGCTGCTGATGGATGGCAATGGCAACGGCGACGGCAATGGCGTGGACAAGATGCTCAAGCGCGTCGAAGCGTTGAGCTTGGCCAAGGACAAGAGCAATAACAACCAGATCGCCCAGGCCATGCAGGAGGCTTGGGCCTTCTATCAGGCCAAGACCGGCCTGTCCGGAACCCAATATCCCGTCAACCAGAACCCGCAAGCCTGCACCCGCAACTTCGTTGTTTACGTCACGCTGGCCACCGGCAACCAGAAGCCGCAGGATGCCGGCGACCGCGCCGGTGCCGCGCTGCAAACCGCGGCCAAACTGACCAAGTTGCCGGACCAGGTCGCGCTACCGGGCTGGACGGGCGCCTCGGGCAAGTACAAGAGCGACTACGCAGACGAGTGGGCCGCCTTCATGTACAAGAACGCCGGCATCACCACCTACAGCATCATCCTGAGCGACGGCAGCAACCCGGACTACGAGCAGCTCATGGCCAGCATGGCCCAGCAGGGTGGCACCACCGCCACGGTGGTGCAGATCGGCGACGTCGACGCGCTGGTGAAGGCCCTCGAGCGCATCTTCCGGGACGTGCAGGCGACCAACAGCGTGTTCGCGGCCCCGGTGCTGCCGGTCAGCGCCAACACCCAGGGCACCTACGTCAACCAGATCTACATGGGCATGTTCCGGCCGGACAAGACCGGCAGCCCGCGCTGGATGGGCAACCTCAAGCAGTATCAGTTCGGTGTCGACATGACCGACAACGACGCGCCGCAGCTGTTCCTGGCCGATGCGACCTGGGGCGACTACTCCAAGGGTGGCATCAACGCCACCCGGGCGTTGAATGAAGCCAACACGGGCTTTCTTTCGACCTCGGCGATCAGCTTCTGGACCGCCAAGAACACCGACAACCTGCCCGATGCCTGGGAGGGCTTCTGGCGCAACGTCTACGTCCAGCAAGAGGCTACGCATGGCTACGACTGGCAGGACGGCCAAGTGGTGGAGAAGGGCGGCGTGAGCCAGCAGATCCGGCTCAAGCACCTGACCGATGCCTATGCGCTCGACGCGAACTCGAGCACCTATGCGAGTGCGCGCAATGTCTTCACCTGCGTGGGGAGCGCCTGCAATCCCACTGCGACGCCGGAACTGCGCACGATGCCCCTCAAGACCAGCAACACGAGCCTGAATGATGCGCTGATGGGAATCAAGGCTGACGCCACCACGCTGTCGCTGCTGGCCCGCAAGCTGATCGATTGGGTGCGCGGCGCCGACACCCGTGCCGCAGGCGATACGGACGCTGGACCAGAGGCGGGCAGTCCGCCCAGCGGCCCCAACGTCAAGGATCCCAAGATCACGGTCCGCGGCTCGGTGCATGGCGACGTGCTGCATTCGCGGCCGGTGGTGATCGACTACGGCGGCTCGACCGGCGTGGTGGTGTTCTACGGCGCCAATGACGGGCTGTTCCGTGCCGTCAACGGCAACCAGCCGCCGAAGTCCACCATGCCCGCCAACGACAGCAATGGGGACTACGGGCGCACGCCCATGGGCAATTGCGTGCTGGCCGGCAATGCCACTTGCTCGATTCCGGTCACTGCCGGCGGCGTGACCACCCAGGTGCCTCCGGGCGGCGAGCTCTGGAGCTTCGTGCCGGAAGAGTTCCTGCCTCGCCTGCAGCAGCTCTACAGGAACAGCCCGGCGCTGACCCTGGGCTCGGCCAATGGCTCCGGCAAGCCCTATTTCTTCGACGGCGCACCGGGCGTCTACTACAACCGTGTCACCGGCAAGGCCTACCTCTTCCTGTCGGCGCGCCGCGGCGGGCGGCTGCTGTACGCGCTGGACGTGAGCGATCCGGCTAATCCCACCTTCATGTGGAAGCGCAGCAATACGGACAGCGGCTTCGAGGAGTTGGGCCAGACCTGGTCGCAACCCAAGGTCGCGATGATCAAGGGCTACAGCAACCCGGTGCTGATCTTTGGCGCCGGCTACGACACCAGCGAAGACGCCGAGCCGCCCAAGGCGGACAACATGGGCCGCGGCATCTTCGTGCTGGACGCTGTCACCGGCGCGCAGCTGTGGCGCGCCGTTCCGGCCGCGGACGGCGCGTCGGCGAGCTGCGCCGACAACGTCTGCAAGGTGCCCGGCATGAACTACGCGATTCCCGCCGACATCACGCTGGTGGACCGCGACTTCGATGGGCTGATCGACCGGCTCTACGCCGCCGACACGGGCGGCAACATCTGGCGAGTCGACCTGCTGCGCTCCACCACCGGCGCGCGCAGCGACTGGGGTGTCACCCAACTGGCGGCCCTGGGCGGCACTGGCACGACCAAGCGCAAGTTCTTCTATCCGCCGGACGTCGTGCTGACCAAGACCTACGACGTGGTGGTCAACGTCACGGGCGATCGGGAGCATCCATTGCTGTCGAACGACGCCAACGCCATCGTCAACCGCTTCTACATGATCAAGGACGGCAATCCTGGAAACAGCGCGAGCGGCTGGTCGACCGTGGTCGACGACACCGCCAGCAATGCGGACAACAAGCCCGCGTCCCTGTTCCGGGTCACCACGGACACGCCCTATGACAACAGCGGGAGCGGCTTTTTCGTGACGCTGGGCAACGCGGGCGAGAAGGGCGTCAATGCCCCCACCACCGTGGGCGGCAAGGTCTATTTCGGGACCAACCAGCCCGTCGACACGAGCTCGACCAGCTGCAAGGCCAACCTGGGTGATGCCCGCAGCTACGCGGTGAACTTCCTCAAGGGCACCACGGACATCACCAAGCTCGAAGGCGGCGGCCTGGTGCCTTCGCCGGTCTTTGGCATCGTCACCGTCAACGTGGACGGCACGGACCGGCAGTTGCCTTTCCTGATCGGCGGCGGAGGGGGCAAGGGCGCCGACGGCAAGTCCGGCCTTGGCGCGCAAAAGCCTGTCATCTTGGTCAACCCCGTACGCAAGAGAACGTACTGGTACCGCGAGACGGACCGTTAAAAAAAAGGTCGCGCCGTCAACTCGCCGGCAGGCCCAGGTCCGGGGCCTGCCGGCAGTCGAGATATAAACGGGCCCCACACCTCCATGGAAAATCAACTCGCCTGGGTCCAATCTGCTTGTGCGCGCGTGCTGCGCCCGGTGATCCGGCTCGCCTTGACCATGGGGCTCAAGCATCCCCAGCTGGACGAGCTGCTGCGCAACCTGCTGCTGGAGGAGGCGCGCCGGCTTTGGCAGGCCGAGGGCGTTGCCCAGCCCAACATCAGCCAGCTGTCGGTCACCACCGGCCTGAACCGCAAGGCGGTGACGGCGAAGGTGCGCGAGCCGGCCGAAGCGCTGCCCAGCACCGAGGTGTCGGCGGCGGCCAAGACCTTCACGCTGTGGCTGCAGATGCATGCCGACGATCCCGGTCAACGCCGCCTGCCGATGGCAGGCGAGGAACATGCCCTGAGCTTCGAGAAGATCGCGCGCCAGGCCACCCGCGGCAACTGGCACCATCGCGCGGTGCTGGATGAACTGGTGCGACTGAAGCTGGTGACGGAGTTGGACGACGGACACGTCGAGCTGTCGGCCGACGGCTTCGTGCCGCATGCGGACCTGCAGTCGATGCTGGCCTTTCTGGGCGACAACACGCGCGACCACCTGCTGGCGGCGGTTTCCAATGTGACCGGCGATCGGCCGCCGATGCTCGAGCGGGCCGTCTATGCCAAGGGCCTCACGCTGCAGGACTGCGAAACCATTCACGCCCTGGTGCGGCAGCGCTGGAGCACGCTGCACCACGAACTCACCGAACAGATGAACCGCGCCGTCGATACCGCCGAGGGCACCGCCCCGGGCCGCATGCGCGTGGGCATCTACACCTACTTCGAGAACGCCGATGAAACTGCCGGCGCCGGAGGCCCACGATCGTGATGAACACCACCAAACTCTTGCGCGCGGGCCTCGGTTCGATGTTGTTGGCCTTGCTGCTTTCCTGCGGCGGGGGCGGCGACTACAGCGGTACGGGCAGCGGCAGCATCACAACCGACGGCAGCACCGTCGTCGTGGATGGCGGTGGTGCGCCAGGCTCGGGCTCCGGCTCCGGCTCCGGCGTGGATGGCGGCGGCGGTAGCGTGGGCGGCAGCGGCTCCTCGCCAGGCGATGGCACCAGCACGGCTGGCAATGGCACCGGCGACGGCTCGGGCGTGGGCTCCGGCGGCACCGGCGTCAGCACCGCCGACGCGGCCACCAGCGTGGGCGGCGTCGACGGCATGGGCAGCATCATCGTGGGCGGCTTGCGCTACGACATCGACAAGGCCACGATCGACCTGAAGGAGGCGAGCCAGCTCCAGATCGGCATGACGGTCGCAGTCACCGGTCCGGTGGACGCCGCTTTCACCAGCGGTGTGGCAACCAAGGTGGTCTCGGTGCCGCAGTTGCGCGGGCCGGTGACCTCGGTCGACGTGGCAGGCGGCAGCTTCGAGTTGCAAGGTGTCGACGTGAGCGTGGACGAGGGCACCGTCTGGGGCGATCTGCCCGGCCTGGCCAGCCTGCCGGTCAACAGCACCGTGCAGGTCTGGGGCCTGCCGTCCGGCCCCGGCATGCTGCGTGCCACCCGCGTCGAGACGCGCAGCGCCGGCGACGCGCCCCTGGCGGGCGAGTGGTATGCCATTCCGACACAGGCGGGTGTCCAGGTCCAGCTGGAAGGCGTGATCACGGACTATGCCTCGCAAGGCGCGTTCAAGCTGCTGGGCCAATCGATCGATGCCTCGGCCGCGGCAGTCACCGGCGGTCAGCCCGACAGGCTGGGCGATGGCATCAAGGTGGTGGCCAGCGGCACGCTCAATGCCAGTGGCGTCCTGGTGGCCAGCAAGCTGAAGATTCGCCATCTGCCCGGGGGCGGCGCGCTGCCTGCCTTCACCCTGATCGGCGCCGTGAGCGAGTATGTGTCACCGGCCGACTTCCGCGTGCGCGGCCAGCGCGTGGATGCCAGCGGCGTCACCATCACGGGCATTGGGCAACTGGCCAATGGCGTGCGCGTCAACGTGCAGGGCACGCAGGTGGTCAACGGCGTGCTGCTGCTGACCCAGCTGTCGTTCGAATAGAGCTGCCGGAGCGCTTGGCCGCCGCGCAGCTTTTTCAGTGCTCGGGCCGCGAGCCCATGGCCGTCAACACCCCCAGGCCGATGAAGGAGGTGCCCGCGAGCCGGTTGCCCCAAACAGCGCGTCGTGCGGCCTTGTTCAGGCGAGGCGCGGTGAGGCTGGCTGTCAGCACGTAGAACAGGTCCGTGCAGCAGGCGATCGCGATGAAGACGCCGGTCAGCGACAGGGTCTGCAGCAGCGGGTTCGCGTGCGCGTCCATGAACTGGGGCAGGAAGGCGGCGAAGAACAAGGTGGTCTTCGGGTTCAACATGGCCACCAGGAAGCCGTCGCGAAAGATGCGGCGCAAGGGCTTGCGCGACACTTGCGCCGCGTCGCTGGCGACCGCCGGCGGGCTGCGCCATAGCTGGATGCCCAGATAGACGAGATAGGCGGCGCCGACCCATTTCACGACCGTGAAGGCGACCGACGACACGGCAAACAAGGCCGCCAGGCCAAGCGCGGCGCCGACGGCATTGGCCAGATTGCCCAGCGCCACACCCAGCACCGACGTCAGGCCGCAGGCGCGGCCCTGGGCCAGCGTGCGCGCCACGATGTAGACGACGGCGGGGCCAGGTGTCAGGGCGAGCACCAGGCTCGCGCCCACGAAGGCCAGCAGCAGGGGCAGGTCGGGAAGCATTGCGGACTCCAGGAAGAAGAAAAATGGATCCGCAAGTATCGCCCGCCGAAGCAAAAAAAAGCGGCCCCTAAAGGCCGCTGATCCGGAGCTGAATGGCCGGAAAAGGTGTTACTCCACCTTCGCCTTGGCGCGCAGCTCTTCCTGGTACTTTTGCAGGCGCTGCTGCGCCAGTTGCTGCGAGATCTGCGGCTTGACGTCTTCCAGCTTGGGCAGCTGCGCCTGGCGGATGTCGTCGACGCGGATGATGTGCCAGCCGAACTGCGACTTGACCGGCGCTTGCGTGGTCTCGCCCTTGTTCAACTTGATCATGGCTTCGGAGAATTCGACCACGAAGCTGCTGGGGTTGGCCCAGTCCAGGTCGCCACCGTTCGCGCCCGAACCCGGGTCCTTGCTCTGCTTCTTGGCGATGTCCTCGAACTTGGCGCCCTTCTTCAGATCGGCAATGATCTTCTTGGCCTGGTCTTCGTTCTCGACCAGGATGTGGCGCGCCTTGTATTCCTTGCCGGCGTTGGCGGCGACGAACTTGTCGTACTCGGCCTGCACCTCGGCGTCGGTCACCGGATGCGTCTTGCGGTAGGTCTCGAACAGCTGGCGGATCAGGATGGCCTGGCGGGCCAGGTCGAGCTGGGCCTTGTAGTCATCGGTGGCGTCCAGGCCCTGCTTCTTGGCTTCCTGCATGAAGATCTCGCGGGCGATCACTTCTTCCTTGAGCTGCGGCTCCATCTCCGGCGTGACCGGGCGGCCGGCGGCGGCCAATTGCTGGGCCAGCACGTCCACGCGCGCCTTGGGCACCGGCTGGCCGTTGACGATGGCAATGTTTTGCGCCTGGGCAGCCATGGATGTCGCGCCCAGCAGCGCTGCGGCCGCGATGGCCTGCAAGAGTTGTTTTTTCATGGAAAGCAAGGGGAGGGGGATTTTTTTCAGAGCACTTCGATGGCAAGCGCATGAAGGCCCTGGACCACGAAATCGTGCAATGCATCATACACAAGCCGATGCCGGGCCACGCGGCTCTTGCCCTCGAAAAGCGGAGAGGCAATGCGCACCCGGAAATGGCTGCCGTAGCCCTGCGCATTGGCGCCGGCATGGCCCGCATGGGCGGCGCTTTCGTCGATCACTTCGAGCGCTGTGGGGCGCAGCACTTCGCGCAGGCGCGCATCGAGGGCGTCGGCGGTGGGGAGTGCGGCTTGCTGCAAGCTCATGGTCATGCGCTCGGCTCGTCCGACTTGAGGTGCGGGGCGATATACAGGCCCTGCGCCACCAGGAATCCGATCGGGAACGCATAGCCCCACAGCTTGAAGTTGACCCAGGCATCGGTGCTGTAGAAGGCCGCCACCCAGCCGTTGATGGCCGACATGAACAGGCAGTAGACGATCCACGCCATGTTCAGGTGGGACCAGATGCGCTCGGGCAGCACCAACTGGCTGCCCAGCAGCATCTTCAGGAAGTTCTTCTTCATGACCCAGTAAGCCACCGCCAGCGCAATGCCCATGGCGGCATAGAGCACGGTGGGCTTCCACTTGATGAAGCGGTCGTCCTGCAGCACCAGGGTGAGGGTGCCGAACACCAGGATCAGCGCCAGCGTGGCCTTTTGCATCGGCTGCAGCTTGCCTTCGGTGAAGTAGGCGATGCCCATCTGGATGGCGGTCGCCAGCATCAGCACGGCGGTGGCGACGTAGATGCCGTAGAGCTTGAAGGCGCCGAAGAACAGCAGGATGGGAAGAAAGTCGAGCAGCAGTTTCATTCTTTGGGTTGGAAGTCGAGCGAGGCGGAGTTCATGCAATAGCGCAGGCCGGTTTCGGTCGGGCCGTCCGGAAAGACGTGGCCCAGGTGCGCGCCGCAATTGGCGCACAGGTTCTCGGTGCGCACCATGCCGTGCGAGCGGTCCACCACGTTCTTGACGGCGCCGGGAATGGCCTCTTGCGAGAAGCTGGGCCAGCCGCAGCCGGCATCGAACTTGGTGCCCGAATCGAAGAGCTTGGCGCCGCAGCAGATGCAGTGGTAGCTGCCGTCGTCCCAGTGGGCTTCGTACTTGCCCGTGAAGGGACGTTCGGTGGCGGCGTGGCGGGTGACCTCGAAGGCGGCGCGCTCGGCGCCTTTTTCGGCCAGCAGCGCCTTCCACTCGGCCTCGGATTTCTCAACAGGGTAGGTCATGACGAGCAGCTGATTTCGATGGAGGAAGCCCAGTCGGGCGGGAAGCCGGCCATGTCTTCGTGGCCGGGGTGCTCTTCAAATGGGGATTCCAGCAGGGCCTGCAAGCGAGCCACGCCGGAGAAGTCTTTTTGCCGGGCCTGGTCGATCGCGATCTGGCCCAGATGGTTCCGCAGCACGAACTTGGGATTGCTGCGCAGCATGATCTGCGCGCCGGCATCGGGCGCATTGTTCCTGGCCCGGCGCTCTGCATAGTCTTTCAGCCAGGCATCGATGGCCGTCCGGTCGATGAACAGGTCGCGCACCAGGGTGGCGCTGTCGCCTGCAACATGCTGTGACAGGCGCCGCCAGAAAATGGTCCAGTCCACCTTTTCGGCGGCCAGCAGGCGCAGCAGGCCATCAACCAGCGCGCGGTCGGCTTCTTCGGCCGAGGCCAGGCCCAGCTTGGCGCGCATGCGCGATTCGAACTGCGCCGGGAACACCGTCTTGTAGGACTCCAGCGCCGCCACTGCCACCTGCTGATCGCCGATCAGCGGCAACAAGGCCTGTGCCAGGCAAAAGAGGTTCCAGTACGCCACGTTCGGTTGCTGGTTGTAAGCGTAGCGGCCCGATGTGTCGCTGTGGTTGCAGATGTGGCGCGGATCGAAGCCGTCCAGAAACTGGAAGGGCCCGTAGTCGATGGTGAGCCCCAGGATGCTCATGTTGTCGGTGTTCATCACGCCGTGGCAAAAGCCCACCGCCTGCCACTGCGCCAGCAGGGCGGCGGTGCGCTCGCTCACCGCTTCCAGGAAGGCGGCATAGGCGTTGCCGCCGAAGCGCGTGCTTTCGCGGCAGGCCGGGTAGTAGCGCTCGATCACATAGTCGGCCAGCTGGCGCAGCTCCTCATGGCGCGCGTTGGCAGCAAAGTGCTCGAAGTGGCCGAAGCGGATGAAGCTGGGCGCCACCCGCGTGACCACGGCCGAGGTTTCGATTTCTTCCCGATACACCGGCGCATCGGAGCCGGTGACGCACAGCGCCCGCGTGGTGGGAATGCCCAGGGCGTGCACCGCTTCGCTGCAGAGAAACTCGCGGATGCTCGAGCGCAGCACGGCGCGGCCATCGCCCATGCGCGAGTAGGGCGTGGGGCCGCTGCCCTTGAGCTGCACTTCCTGTCCGCTGGCGGTTTCGCCCAGCAGCAGGGCGCGGCCGTCGCCCAACTGCCCGGCCCATACGCCAAACTGGTGCCCGCTGTAGACGCTGGCCAACGGCTGGCTGCCGGCGAGCAGGACATTGCCGGTGAAGGCCTCCAGCGCCTCGGGCGTGTCCAGCTGTTGCGGATCGAGGCCCAGCGTGCGCGCCACCGCCGCGCTCGTGCCGACCCAGTAGGGTTCGGGCAGGGGGCGCGGGCGCAGCTCGGTGTAAAAGGCGGGGCCCAGTGCGCGGAAACCGGGGGTCCAGCGCAGGCCCAGGTCGACCACCTGGGCTTCGTCGGCAAGAAGGCTCATCCGGCGGATTGTCCTTCAGCCGGTACGGCCCCATGCAGGGCGGGTCATCCGCCGCCGTCGATCAGCTGGATGCGCAGCTGGGCCGGCGGCAGTCCGAACCAGCGCTTGCAGGCGCGAAAGAAGTTGCTGGTGTCGACGAAGCCAAGCAGGTCGGACACCTCGGCCAGCGAATGGCGCTTGTCGGCCAGGTGGTGCTGGGCCAGTTCGCGCCGGGTCTGGTCGAGCAGTTGCAGGTAGGAGCTGCCTTCGGCCTGCAGGCGCCGCTGCAGGGTGCGGTCGGCCAGGCCCAGGCCGGCGGCGACGTCCTGGCGGCGCGGCTCGCCCTGGTGCAGGCGGCGCGCAATTTCGGCGCAGACGCGGGCCCGGACGCTGTCCTGGCCGAGGCGGGCCAGCTGCTCTTCCAGCAGCCGCTCGTGCAGCGCAGCCAGGGCCGGGTGCTGGGTTGGAATCGGCGCCAGCAGGTCGGCGCCGGCCAGCAGCAGGCGGTTGGCATGCGCGCCGAAGCGGGGCGTGAGCCCGAAGGCTTCGCGGTAGGGCGCCAGGTCGGAGGGCGGCGCAAACACCAGCTCCAGCGCCAGCGGCTGCAACTCGTGCCGGGTGATCCAGCGGCACAGCATCAGCATGGTCAGCATCCCGTACTCGACCCGCTGGCGCGGCACGGGACGCCGGCTGCCGATGTTGCCCAGACACAGCCATTGGCCGCGCAGCTCGGGCTCCATGCCGAAGGTGGCGGCATCCGACACCAGTGCCAGGTAGCGCGCCAACCGCTCCAGCCCGGCCAGCAGCGAGGGGCTGCACAGCATGGCGTGGCCCACTGCGTCCAGGTTGCCGTGGCGTGCCGCCAGCTCGCGCGACAGGCCCAGCGTGGCCTTGCCGGAGCGCTCCACCGCCCGCTGCCACAAGAGGCTGATCTCGTCAGCCGGAAAGCGCGCCTCGGCCTTGGCCAGTTCGTTGGCGTCGAAGCCGCAGTCGCGCAGCAGCGCGCCGACATCCACGCCCTCGGCCTCGAACATGGCGAGCACGCCGCGCAGCCAGGCGCCGGAACTGGTGCGCACCGGCGCCGGGTTGCTTGGCGCGGTGTTGCGTTGTCGAGAAAGGTGGGTCTCTGAAGTCACTGCTTTGGCCCGGTTGCGATAGCGGCGAACCGGGTAGGTCTTCCTAGAATTTTTGGCTGGGGGCACGAGGCGTGCAGCGGCGAAGTATCGAGCACGCGCGGGGCGGGGCCCATTCCAGATAACCCCAAAAGAAGGAGACAAGACATGAGCAACAACAAGACATTGGGTTGGCGCGCCAGCGCCTGGCTGATCTGCGCCGCACTGGCGGCCTGCGGCGGTTCGGGAAGCAGCGCACCGGCGACGCCCGACGCACCGCCGCCCGCGCCCGAAATGCCCAAGGACCCGCCCACCGTGCGCAGCACTGCCCAGGGCAAGGTCGAAGGCATCGACGACTCGGCCGGCAGCGGCACCTATGCCTGGAAGGGCCTGCCCTTTGCCCAGCCGCCGGTGGGCAAGCTGCGCTGGCGCGCCCCGGTCGAGCCCGAGGCCTGGAGCGAAACCCGCACCGCCAAGGCATTCGGCAACCCTTGCCTGCAGAACGGCCGCATCTACGGCCCGGGCGCCAACAACCGCTACGACGCCAGCATCGCCAGCACCCTCAACACGCCGGTGGGCAGCGAGGATTGCCTGAGCCTGAACATCTGGCGCCCGGCCTCCACCGACGAGAAGCTCCCGGTGCTGCTGTTCATCCATGGCGGCAGCAACATCTCCGGCTACAGCGCCGACCCGGTGTATGACGGCGCCAAGCTGGCGAAGGCGACGAACGCGGTGGTCGTCACCGCCAACTACCGGCTGGGCGTGCTGGGCTTCCTGAACCTGCCGCAGCTGCGCGATGGCGACGCGGCCGGTGGCGACTCGGGCAACTTCGCGCTGCTGGACAACCTGGCGGCGCTGAAATACATCCAGACGAACATCGCGGCCTTCGGCGGCGACGCCGGCAACGTCACCTTGATGGGACAGTCGGCCGGCGCCATCAACGTGCTGGCGCTGATGACCTCGCCGCTGGCCAAGGACCTGTTCCACAAGGCCATGCCGCTCTCCGGCGGCATCTCGCTGGCGAGCAACCTTCCGGCCGGCAGCCTGCCGACCTTGAACCCGGCCGGGGCCTACCTGAACCAGGGCAACGCACTGCTGGCCCAGTTGCTGGTCGCCGACGGCAAGGCCGCCGATACCGCGGCCGCCGCGGCGTTTGTCGCCACGCAAACGCCGGCGCAGATCGCCGACTACCTGCGCGCCAAGGACGGCAAGCAGATCCTGACGATCGTGCTGGTCAAGGGCCTGACCGGCTCCGGTCCGATCCCGGACGGCACGGTGATCCCGACCGACCCGATCGCCGCCATCGGCGCCGGCCGCTACCAGAAGGTGCCCACGGTGGTGGGCGTGACGCGCGACGAGGGCAAGCTGTTCGCGGCGCTGCTGCCGCTGGTGGGCGGCCCCAAGCCCGGCATCAAGATCGATGATGCGATGCGCTTTGCCATGATGCAGAACTTCGATCCGGACGTGCCCACGGCGCTGACGTCGGCCGACATCATCGATGCCGCCTACCTGCCGGTCACAACGCCTGTCACCGGCTACGACGCGATGACCGCGCGCATCACCAACGCCTTCATGGTGCCCAGCCGCAACAACCTGCTCGACACCTTGAAGACGCAGCAGGCGAACGTCTGGCACTACCAGTTCGACTGGGCGCAGGAGCCTTATCCGTGGAACGAGGTGTATGGCGCGGCGCACGCCTTCGACCTGGGCTTCGTGTTCGGCAATTTCGGCCCTTCGCTGTTCTCCAATGCGACCAACAGCGCGGCCAACCGGCCCGGCCGCATCGCCTTGTCGAATGCCATGATGGCCAGCATCGGCGCCTTCATGCGCAAGGGCGATCCGAACGTCGACGCACTGGGCACCAGCTGGGCGCCATGGCCGTCGAAACTGCTGCTCGACGCCACGCCGAGCGCGCTCAAGATCTCGGCGCAATGAGGCGGCGCCACGCTACGGGCATTCCCCCAGTCTTCGGGATGTTGCACTGCGCAATACTCGCCGCCGTGACGCATTTCACCGATACGAAGGAGACATACCCATGCTGGGCCTGATGCAAGAACAACCGCTTCTGATTTCGTCGTTGCTCGAGTTCGCCGAGCGCCACCACGGCGACGGCGAGATCGTGTCGCGCAGGGTCGAGGGCGACATCCACCGTTACACCTGGGCCGACGTCGCCCGGCGTTCGCGCCAGGTCGCGCGGGCGCTTGACGGCGAGAAGCTGGAGTTTTCCGATCGCATCGCCACCCTGGCCTGGAACGGCTACCGCCATCTCGAGCTGTATTACGGCGTGAGCGGCTCCGGCCGAGTGCTGCACACCATCAACCCGCGGCTTCACCCGGACCAGATCGCCTGGATCGCCAACCATGCGGAAGACCGCATCCTGGCCTTCGACTTGAGCTTCCTGCCGTTGATCCAGGCGGTGCACGCACGCTGCCCGGGCATCAGGAAATGGATCGCGCTGTGCGACGCCGACAAGCTGCCGGCCGACAGTGGCGTG
Source organism: Variovorax sp. LARHSF232 (assembly GCF_052871435.1). Classification (NCBI taxonomy): domain Bacteria; kingdom Pseudomonadati; phylum Pseudomonadota; class Betaproteobacteria; order Burkholderiales; family Comamonadaceae; genus Variovorax; species Variovorax sp. LARHSF232. Next base: position 267,082 of record NZ_JBIXJS010000004.1, read on the forward strand.
CCCAACCTGGTCAGCTATGAGGCCTGGATGGGCACGCAACCCAGCGACTACGCCTGGCCCCGCTTCGACGAAAACAGCGCCTCGAGCATGTGCTACACCAGCGGGACCACCGGAAATCCGAAGGCTGCGCTCTTCAGCCATCGGTCCACGGTGCTGCATGCCTATGCCGCCGCGCTGCCCGACGTGATGTGCCTGTCGGCCCGCGATTCGGTGCTGCCCGTGGTGCCGATGTTCCACGTCAATGCCTGGGGCATTCCCTATTCGGCGGCGATGACCGGCTGCAAGCTGGTGTTCCCGGGGCCGGCGCTGGATGGCAAGTCAGTCTATGAACTGATTGAGCAGGAAAAGGTGAGCTACGCCGCCGGCGTGCCCACCGTCTGGCAGATGATGCTGGGCCACATGAAGCCGGCCGGCCTGCGCTTCTCGACTCTCAAGCGCACGGTGATCGGCGGCTCGGCCTGTCCGCCCGCCATGATCCGCGCCTTCCAGGACGAGTACGGCGTGGAGGTGCTGCACGCCTGGGGCATGACCGAGATGTCGCCGCTGGGCACCCTGTGCACGCTGAAGAACAAGCACCTGGAGATGAACCCCGAGGAGCGCCTGGCCATCCGCCTCAAGCAGGGCCGCGCGATCTTCGGCGTGGACATGAAGATCGTCGACGCCGATGGCAAGGATCTGCCCTGGGACGGCAAGACCTCCGGCAACCTGCTGGTCAAGGGGCCCTGGGTGGTCAAGGAGTACTTCAAGGGCGAGGGCGGCGACCCGCTGGTCGATGGCTGGTTCCCCACCGGCGACGTGGCCACCATCGACCCGGACGGCTTCCTGCAGATCACCGACCGCAGCAAGGACGTCATCAAGTCCGGCGGCGAGTGGATCAGCTCGATCGACATCGAGAACATCGCGGTGGCGCACCCGGCCATTGCGATGGCGGCCTGCATCGGCGTGTTCCATCCCAAGTGGGACGAACGCCCGGTGGTGGTGGTGGTCAAGCGCCCCGGCGCCGAAGTGACGCGCGAGGAGCTGCTCAAGTTCTACGAGGGCAAGACAGCCAAGTGGCAGATTCCCGATGACGTGGTCTTCGTCGAATCCATCCCGCTGGGCGCCACCGGAAAGATCCTGAAGACCAAGCTGCGCGAAGCATTGAAGGACTACAAGCTGCCGGGCCTTTGAGCCTGGATGAATGGCGCGCATCCTACCGGCCGGTAGCACCACCATCGTGCGTGCTGTCACCTGGGTGATAGATGGCGGCCCGGGGGAGGTTTTCTTAGGGGCAATCCCTGTGCGATGCTCCCTGGAAAGCGCTTGTAATCCCGTCGTTCTTTTGACTTTTGATGACTGACAGAAACTGGAGACTCGTATGAAATTCGCTCTGAAACTCGTTTGCGCCAGCGTCGTTGCGGCGAGCGCCACCGGCGCCTTCGCCCAGAAGGGCGAAACGGTCAAGCTGGCCTGGATCGATCCGCTGTCCGGCCTGATGGCGGCGGTGGGCACCAACCAGCTGAAGACCTACCAGTTCCTGGCCGAGGAATTCAACAAGAAGAACGCGGCCGGCGTCAAATTCGAGATCGTCGGCATCGACAACAAGCTCAGCCCGCAGGAAACCACCAGCGCGCTGCGCTCGGCGCAGGACCAGGGCGTGCGCTACGTGCTGCAGGGCAACGGCTCCGGCGCGGCGCTGGCCATCATCGACGCGGTCGAGAAGAACAACGCGCGCAATCCGGGCAAGGAGCTGCTCTACATCAACTACGCCGCGGTCGATCCGGACCTCACCAACAGCAAGTGCAGCTACTGGCACTACCGCCTGGACGCCGACACCTCCATGAAGATGGAAGCGCTGACCACCTACATGAAGGATCAGCCGGACATCAAGAAGGTCTACCTGATCAACCAGAACTACGCGCACGGCGTGCAGGTGGCCAAGTACGCCAAGGAAAACCTGAAGGTCAAGCGCCCCGACGTGCAGATCGTCGGCGAAGACCTGCACCCGCTGGCGCAGGTGCGCGACTTCGCACCCTACATCGCCAAGATCAAGGCCTCCGGCGCCGACACGGTCATCACCGGCAACTGGGGCTCCGACCTGGCGCTCCTGATCAAGGCGTCCAACGACGCCGGCCTGAACAACGTCAAGTTCTACACCTACTATGGCAGCGTGAGCGGCACGCCCACGGCCATGGGCGCGGCCTCCGCCGGCAAGGTCTACCAGGTGAGCTACGGCCACGCCAACATGGGCGGCGAGATCCAGCGACTGGGTGTCGAGTTCAACAAGAAGTTCAAGGAAGACCTGTACACCCTGGCGGCCTACTCGGCCTTCCAGATGCTCACCGACGCCTTCGTCAAGACCAAGTCGACCGACCCGGTCAAGGTGGCGGCCGCGCTCGAGAACATGAAGTTCAAGAGCTTCAACGGCGAGGTCGAACTGCGCAAGGCAGACCACCAGATGCAGCAGGGCCTGTACATCACCAAGTGGGAAAAGGCCGGCGGCAAGTACGCGGTCGATGCCGAAGCCACCGGCTACACCTTCGTGCCGGTGAAGTACTACGAGCCCTACGTGGCCAGCACGCCCACCACCTGCCAGATGAAGCGCCCGGGCCAGACCGGCTGACGAGAGGCCTGCTTGGAGCCGCGCGCACCGCGCGGCTTCGCAAGTAGAAGGGCCCGACCCGGTTCGGGCCTTTTTTTTGTCGATACGGGAGTGGAATCTTGGAATTCTTTGTCATCTCGCTGCTGAACGGCGTCAGCTACGGGCTGCTGCTGTTCATGCTCAGCTCGGGCCTGACGCTCATCTTCAGCATGATGGGCGTGCTCAATTTCGCGCACACCAGCTTCTACATGCTGGGTGCCTATTTCGCCTACACGGTGTCGGGTGTGCTGGGCTTCTGGCCGGCCCTCTTCATCGCGCCGCTGCTGGTCGGTGCCCTGGGGGCGGCCTTCGAGCGCTACAGCCTGCGCCGGGTGCACAAGTTCGGCCATGTGCCCGAACTGCTGGTGACCTTCGGCCTCTCTTACCTGATCCTGGAACTGGTGCAACTGGTGTGGGGCCGCTCCACCGTGCCCTACGGCCTGCCCGAAGCGCTGCAGGGGCCGCTGTTCAGCCTGTACGGCACGCAGTTTCCGCGTTCGCGCTCCTTCATCATGCTGGTGGCGCTCTTGATGCTGTTGTCGGTCTGGCTGCTGCTGACCCGCACCCGCATCGGCCTGGTGATCCAGGCGGCGCTCAAGCACCCCGAGATGGTCGAGGCGCTGGGCCACAACGTGCCGCGCGTCTTCATGCTGGTGTTCGGCGGCGGCGCTGCGCTGGCGGGCCTGGCGGGCGTGATCGGCGGCAACACCTACGTCACCGAGCCGGCCATGGCCGCTTCGGTGGGTTCCATCATCTTCGTGGTCGTGGTGGTGGGCGGCATGGGCTCGCTGGCCGGCGCCTTCCTGGCGTCGCTGCTGATCGGCATCATCCAGACCTTCGCGGTGGCGCTGGACTATTCGGGCGCGTCGGCGCTGCAGGGGCTGGGCATGAACATCACGTCCGAGACCTTCGGCTACCCGCTGCTCTCGCTCACCATCTCGCAGGTGGCGCCGATCCTTCCTTACCTGTTCCTCGTGCTGATCCTGATCTTCAGGCCCAAGGGCCTGCTGGGTACGCGAGAGGACTGAAGCCATGAGCCCACGCCCGGCCGCTCCGAAGGGGGCTCGCACCGCAGTGCGAAGCACGAAGGTCATCCAATGAATACCGCCATGTCCACGACGACGACTCCCTACTACCGCTTCAAGCCGATGAACGTCGGCCGCATCCTGATCTGGTCGATCTTCGCCATCGGCCTGATCGTGGCGCCCATGCTCTTCAGGAGCAGCCTGGCCCTCACCATGCTCTCGCAGATCGGCTACCTGGTGATCATCTGCCTGAGCTACAACATGCTGTTGGGCCAGGGCGGCATGCTGAGCTTCGGCCACGCGGTCTATGTCGGCCTGGGCTCCTTCATCGCCATCCACGCGATGAACCTGGCCAGCAAGGGCTCGATCCCGGTGCCGCTGGTGCTGATCCCGCTGGTGGGCGGGCTGGGCGGCGCCTTCTTCGCGGTGCTGTTCGGCTTCGTCACGACCAAGAAGTCGGGCACCACCTTCGCCATGATCACGCTGGGCATCGGCGAGCTGGTGGCGGCCATGGCGCTGATGTTCCCCGGCTTCTTCGGCGGGGAGGGCGGCGTCACCACCGACCGCACCTATGGCGCCTTCCTGGGCCTGACCTTCGGGCCGCAGATCCAGGTGTACTACCTGATCGCCGCCTACTGCTTCGTCTGCACCGCGCTGATGTTCGCCTTCACCGGCACGCCGCTGGGCCGCATGCTCAATGCGGTGCGCGACAACCCGGAGCGCGTCGAGTTCATCGGCTACAACACGCAGTACGTGCGCTACTTCGCCTTCATCATCGCCGGCTTCTTCGGCGGTATCGGGGGCGGGCTGGCGGCCATCAACTTCGAGATCGTGAACGCGGCCGACAGCCTGAACGCGGTCCGTTCCGGCGGCTACCTGCTGTTCACCTTCCTGGGCGGCGCCACCTTCTTCTTCGGTCCCATGATCGGCGCGGTGCTGCTGGTGCTGGCCTCGATCCTGCTGTCGGAGCTGAGCAAGGCCTGGCTCCTGTACCTGGGCCTGGTGTTCCTCTTGATGGTGATGTTCGCGCCCGGCGGCGTGGCCAGCCTGATCATGATGAACCTGCGCGTGGCGGCCTTCGGCAAGTTCAAGCGCCTGGTGGTGCCCTACCTGGGCCTCATCGCGACCTCGGCCATCTTCGTGGCGGGCGCCGCGGTGCTGATCGAGATGACCTACCACATGCAGCTCAATGCGGCGCTGGGCCCGATAGTGCCGCTGTTCGGCATCGATCTGGACACCTCCAAGCCGGCTTCCTGGATCATCGCCAGCGTGCTGTTGGTGGTGGGCGTGGCCCTGTTCGAGATGGCGCGGCGCAAGTTCGTGCGCATCTGGGGCCACGCGCAGGAAGAGATCGAAGCCGAGATCAAGCGGCGCGAAACGGTCTGATCGGGAGACGAAGAACAACATGACCTACGCACTCGAACTCAAAGACCTGCGCAAGAGCTTCGGCAAGACCGAGATCATCCGCGGCGTCGACCTCGCGGTGAATGCCGGCGAGCGCATTGCCATCATCGGCCCCAACGGCGCCGGAAAATCCACCTTGTTCAACCTCGTCAGCGGACGCATGGCGCCCAGCAGCGGCGAGGTGCACCTGAAGGGCAAGCGCATCGACGGCCTGAAGCCTTTCGAGGTGAACCGGCTGGGGCTGTCGCGCAGCTTCCAGATCACCAACATCTTTCCCAAGCTGAGCGTTTTCGAGAACCTGCGCTGCGGCGTGCTGTGGAGCCTGGGGTACCGCTACAGCTTCCTGCGTTTCCTGTCCAACCTGCACGATGCCAACGCGCGGGCCGAGGAACTGCTGGTGCAGGTGGGGCTGGGCCGCAAGCGCAACGTGCTGGCGGTGAACCTCACCTATGCCGAGCAGCGCGCGCTGGAGATCGGCGTCACCATCGCGGGCGGCGCCGAGGTGATCCTCCTGGACGAACCCACCGCCGGCATGAGCAAGACCGAGACCTCTCACTTCATCTCGCTGATCAAGCAGGTGACGGTCGGCCGCACCCTGCTCACGGTGGAGCACGACATGGGCGTGGTGTTCGGCCTGGCCGACAAGATCGCGGTGGTGGTGTATGGCGAGGTGATCGCATTCGACACGCCGGACGCGGTGCGCGCCAACGCGCGGGTGCAGGAGGCCTACCTGGGCTCGCCTGTGGCCCAGGCCCAGGGAGGACATTGAGATGCTGAAGCTGCAAGACATTCACGCCTACTACGGCAAGAGCCATGTGCTGCATGGCGTCTCCTTCGAGGTGGGCAAGGGCGAGATCGTGGCGCTGCTGGGGCGCAACGGCTCGGGCCGCTCCACCACGGCCAAGGCCATCATGGGCCTGGTGCATGCCGAGGGCGGCCTTTCGTGGAAGGGGCAGGACATCCTGCGCAAGAAGGCCTACGAGGTGGCGCATCTGGGCATCGGCTACGTGCCGGAAAACCGCGACATCTTCCCCAAGCTCACGGTGCATCAGAACCTGCTCCTGGGCCAGAAGGGCGCGGGCAAGGACAGCCGCTGGAGCTTCGAGGACATGTACGCCATGTTCCCGCGCCTGAAGGAGCGCCAGCACACCGAGGCCGGCGTGCTCTCGGGCGGCGAGCAGCAGATGCTGACCCTGTGCCGCACCCTGATGGGCGATCCCGACCTCATCATCATCGACGAGCCGACCGAGGGCCTGGCGCCCAAGATCGTCGAGCTGGTGGGCGAGTACCTCAAGCGCCTGAAGGACCGCGGTATCTCCGTGTTGCTGATTGAACAGAAACTGACCATTGCGATGCACATTTCCGATCGCGCGCTGGTCATGGGCCACGGTACGATCGTTTTCGACGGCACGCCCGACTCATTGCGCGCCGATGCCGGCACTCGGAAAGAGTGGCTGGAAGTCTGAGCATCCAGGGCCCTTCAAGAGGCTCCCGCCTTTGTCCCTAGCGCGACTCCAAACGCGCGGGACATGGGCCTAGAATCAAAAAAAAGAACACCCGTGCTTTTTGGCAACGGGCGCATGCGGGCCGCAGGATTGGCGGCCGGCGTCGCCTGGGTTCGTCCCCATTTCTTCTTCCCATTCAAAGGAACGCAGCATGACCGCTGAATACAAAGTCCACGGCGACGTGGCCGTGATCACCTTGAACAATCCTCCGGTCAACGGCCTGGGCCATGCAACGCGCCTGGGCATCACCGAAGGCCTGGCCAAGGCGCAAGCCGACGCGGCCGTGAAGGCAGTGGTCATCACCGGCGCCGGCAAGGCTTTCTCGGGCGGCGCGGACATCAAGGAATTCGGCTCGCCCAAGGCGCTGGCCGAACCCAACCTGCTGTCGGTGATCCTGGCGGTGGAAGCCACCACCAAGCCGGTGGTCGCCGCGATCCACACCGTCTGCATGGGCGGCGGCCTCGAGCTGGCCCTGGGCTGCCACTACCGCGTGGCCGCACCCGGCACCAGCGTCGCGCTGCCCGAAGTCAAGCTGGGCCTGATCCCCGGCGCCGGCGGCACGCAGCGCCTGCCGCGCGTGCTGGGCGTGGAAACGGCCCTCAACATGATCGTCAGCGGCGAGCCGGTGAAGAGCGAACTGCTGGCCAGCCTGCCGGGCCAGAAGCTGTTCGACAAGATGGCCGCTTCCGCCGAGACGGTGGTGCAGGAAGCCATCGAGTTCGCCAAGGATGTGGCCACCAAGGGCGAGCCGCTGCCGCTGGTGCGCAACCTGCCGTGCAAGCACCCGCAGGGCGACGCCTACTTCCAGTTCGCGCGCAACATGGTCGCCGGCATGTCGAAGAACTTCCCGGCCCCGGGCAAGTGCGTGGACGCCGTGCAGGCCGCGACCAAGATGAAGTTCGACGACGGCATGGCGGAAGAGCGCCGCATCTTCACGGCCCTGATGTTCACGCCCGAATCGGCCGCCTTGCGCCACCTGTTCATGGCCGAGCGTGCCGCCAGCAAGATCCCCGACGTGGCGGACGACACGCCCAAGCGCGAGATCAAGACGGTGGGCGTGATCGGCGCCGGCACCATGGGCGGCGGCATCTCGATGAACTTCCTGAACGCCGGCATCCCGGTCAAGATCCTCGAGATGAAGCAGGAGGCGCTGGACCGCGGCATCGCCACCATCAAGAAGAACTACGAAGCGCAGGTCAAGAAGGGCAAGCTCAAGCAGGACAAGTACGACCAGCGCATGTCGCTGCTCTCCACCACGCTGAGCTACGACGATCTGAAGGACTGCGACCTGATCATCGAGGCCGTGTTCGAGGAGCTGGGCGTCAAGGAAGCCGTGTTCAAGGAACTTGACCGTGTCGCCAAGCCTGGCGCCATCCTGGCCTCCAACACCTCCACGCTCGACGTCGACAAGATCGCAGCCTTTACCAAGCGTCCGCAGGACGTGGTCGGCATGCACTTCTTCAGCCCGGCCAACGTGATGAAGCTGTTGGAAGTGGTGCGCGGCGCCAAGACCGGCAAGGACGTGCTGGCCACGGTGATGGCCATTGGCAAGAAGATCAAGAAGACCTCGGTGGTCTCGGGCGTGTGCGACGGCTTCATCGGCAACCGCATGATCGAGCAGTACAGCCGCCAGGCTGGCTTCCTGCTGGACGAAGGCGCGACGCCGCAGCAGGTCGACAAGGCGGTCGAGAAGTTCGGCTTTGCCATGGGCCCGTTCCGCATGGGCGACCTGGCCGGCAACGACATCGGCTGGGCCATCCGCAAGCGCCGCGCCACCGAGCGCGCCGGCATGTTGTACAGCAAGACGGCCGACAAGCTGTGCGAGCTGGGCCGCTTTGGTCAAAAAACTGGCGCCGGCTGGTACGACTACGCGCCGGGCAAGCGCGACGCGATCCCGTCGGACCTGGTCAACAAGATGATCGAGGATCACCGCAAGGAACTGGGCATCACGCCGCGCAAGATCTCCGACGATGAAATCGTGCAGCGCCTGGTCTACGCCCTGGTCAACGAAGGTGCCCACATCCTGGAGGACGGCATTGCCTCCAAGGCCGGCGACATCGACATGGTCTACCTCACCGGCTACGGCTTCCCGATCTGGCGCGGCGGCCCGATGCACTACGCCAGCCAGGTCGGCCTGTACAACGTGGCCTCGGCGATGAAGCGCTTTGCGCAGAACCCGAATGACGACGCCAAGTTCTGGGAGCCGGCACCGTTGATCCAGAAGCTGGCCGCCGAAGGCAAGCAGTTCAGCTGAGCCACGCACCAGGACGCATGCCTTGAACATCAAGCGCGTTTTCCTCGGGCTGCTGCTGGTGCTCGCCGCACTGGCTGTGGCGGTGGGCATCAACACCTGGCGCAACCCGTCGCGCCAGGTCAGCGTGCCGCCGGTGCAGAAGGTGGCGGTCGACGCTGCGGCCGTGGCCAGGCGGCTGTCCGGCGCGATCGGCTTCAAGACGGTGTCCAGCCAGGACGACCCGGGCCTGAACGCCGACCAGTTCGTGAAGCTGCAGGCCTACCTGAGCGAGCAGTTTCCCAAGCTGCATGCCACCTTGAAGAAGGAAGTGGTGGGCGGGCATTCGCTGCTCTACACCTGGACCGGCAGCGACCCGAAGGCGGCGCCCATCGGGCTGATGGCGCACCAGGACGTGGTGCCCATCGCCTCGGGCACCGAAGGCGAATGGAAGGTCGAGCCCTTCAGCGGCGCCATCAAGGACGGCTACATCTGGGGCCGCGGCGCCTGGGACAACAAGGGCAACCTCGTGTCCCAGATGGAAGCCATCGAGATGTTGCTGGCCAGCGGCTTTGCGCCCAAGCAGACCATCTATCTCATCTCCGGCGCGGACGAAGAGGTGGGCGGCCAGCGCGGCGCGAAAGCGATTGCCGAGCTGCTCAAGTCGCGCGGCGTGCGCATGGCCTGGATCCTCGATGAAGGCCTGCTGGTGACCGAAGGCGTGCTGCCGGGGCTGGACAAGCCGGCCGCACTGATCGGCCTGTCCGAGAAAGGCTACGGCAGCTTCAAGCTGACGCTGGACGCGGCCCCGGGCCATTCCTCGATGCCGCCGCCCAGCTCGGCCATCGGCAGCATGAGCCGCGCGCTCGCCCAACTGGAGGCCAAGCCGATGCCGGCCGCCATCAGCGGCGTGGCGGGCGACATGTTCGCCACGCTGGCGCCCGAGATGAAGGGCGTCAACCAGGTGTTCCTGTCCAACCTGTGGCTGTTCGGCCCGCTGGTGCAAAAGCAGTTGGAGAAGAGCCCGAGCAGCAACGCCATGCTGCGCACCACCACCGCGCTGACCATCGTGAATGCGGGCAACAAGGACAACGTGATGCCCGGCCATGTCGAGGCCACGGTGAACTTCCGCATTCTGCCGGGCGACAGCCTGGCCTCGGTCGAGCAGCATGTGCACCAGGCGGTGGGCAACGACGCCATCAAGGTGCAGCCGTACCCGGGCAATTCCGAGCCTTCGGCGGTCTCGCCGGTGGACGGGGCAGGGTACGCGGCCATCCAGCAGACGGTGCGCCAGGTCTTCCCCGAAGGCGTGGTGGCGCCCGGGCTGATGGTGGCCGCCACCGACGGCCGCCACATGGGCCCGGCGGCCGATGCCGTCTACCGTTTCTCGCCGGTGCGCGCCAAGCCGGAAGACCTGCCGCGCTTTCACGGCACCAACGAGCGCGTCTCGATCGCCAACTACGTCGAGATGATCCAGTTCTATCACCAGCTCCTGCGCAACGCCGGCAATCCGGCCTCGCCGAGCTGACCCCGTTACCTGACCTTCACACGAAAAGGAAATCCATCATGACCAGCGCCGTCATCGTTTCCACCGCCCGTACCCCGCTCGCCAAGAGCTGGAAGGGTGCCTTCAACATGACCCACGGCGCCACCCTGGGCGGCCACGCGGTGCAGCACGCCGTTGCGCGCGCCGGCATCGACGGTGCCCTGGTCGACGACGTGATCATGGGTTGCGCCACGCCCGAAGGGGCCACCGGCTCCAACATCGCGCGCCAGATCGCGCTGAAGGCCGGCCTGCCCATCACCACCTCGGGCATGACCATCAACCGCTTCTGCTCCTCGGGCCTGCAGACCATCGCCACCGCCGCCCAGCGCATCATCGCGGGCGAGGGTGACGTGTATGTGGCCGGCGGCGTGGAGAGCATCTCCTGCGTGCAGAACGAAGCCAACAAGCACATGCTCGTGGACCCGGCGCTGATGAAGCAGAAGCCCGAGATCTACTGGAACATGCTGCAGACGGCCGAGCAGGTCGCCAAGCGCTACGGCATCGGCCGCGACGCCATGGACGAATACGGCGCCCGCAGCCAGCAGCGCGCCTCCGCCGCGCTGGAAGCCGGCAAGTTCAAGGACGAGATCGCCCCCATCACCGTGCTGGCCGGCGTGGCCGACCCGGTCATGGGCCTGCGCACCAAGGAAGTCACCGTCGAGAACGACGAAGGCATCCGCGCCGGCACCACCAAGGAAGGCATCAGTGGCATCCGCTCGGCGATGCCCGGCGGCCTGATCTCGGCCGGCAATGCCAGCCAGTTCTCCGACGGCGCCGGCGCCTGCGTGGTGGTCGACGAGAAGTTTGCGCAGCAAAAGGGCCTGAAGCCCCTGGGCCGCTTCCTCGGCTTCGCCGTGGCCGGCTGCGAGCCTGACGAAATGGGCATCGGCCCGGTCTTCGCGATCCCGAAGGTGCTGTCCAAACTGGGCCTGAAGGTCGGCGACATCGACCTGTGGGAACTGAACGAAGCCTTCGCCGTGCAGGTGATCTACTGCCGCGACAAGCTGGGCCTGCCGGATGACCGCCTGAACGTCAACGGCGGCGCCATTGCCGTGGGCCACCCCTACGGCGTGAGCGGCCAGCGCCTCACGGGCCACGCTTTGATCGAAGGCAAGCGCCGCGGCGCCAAGAAGGTCGTCGTCACGATGTGCATCGGCGGCGGCATGGGCGCCGCCGGAGTATTTGAAGTTCTCTGACGCGGATGACTAGCCAGGCCTCCGCCATGTCCAAGACACCGGAAGCCTTGCTCGCATGGGGGCGCGAGGTGCTTGCCTCGCAACCCTTCAGCGTGCTGCTCGGCGCCGAGCTGCACGCACTGTCGCGCGGGCAGGCCGAACTGCACCTGCCGATGTCGCCCAAGCTCTTGCAGCAGCACGGCTTTGCGCACGGCGGGGTGGTGAGCTACCTGGCCGACAACGCGCTGACCTATGCCGGCGGCGCGGCCATGCAGGTGCCGGTCGTCACGGCCGAGTTCAAGATCAACTACACGCGGCCCGCGATCGGCGAGCGCCTGATCGCGCGCGCCAAGGCCATGCACGTGGGCAGCTCGCAATCGGTCTGTACCTGCGAGGTGTTCGTGGTGAAGGAGGGCGTGGAAAAGCTCTGCGCCGTCGCCCAGGGCACCATTGCACGGCTGCCCGATGCGCCGCAGCCGCGTGCCTCCCAGGAAGCGCCATGAACTATCGTCCCACCCTCGATTTCCTGCTCTACGACTGGCTGCATGCGGAAACGCTGGCCGGCCGCGAGCGCTTTTCCGACCATTCGCGCGAGACCTTCGACGCCGTGCTCGACACCTGCGAGCGCATCGCCCGCGAGAAATACGCACCGGCCAACCGCACCGTCGACGTGCAGGAGCCACACTTTGACGGCGAGAAGGTGATCCTGCCGCAGGCCACGCACGACGCGCACAAGGCCTTCGTCGAGTCCGGCATGCTCAGCGCCGCGCAGGACTACGACATCGGCGGCATGCAGCTGCCCTATACGCTGCAGGCGGCGGCCAACAGCTTCTTCGCCATGGCCTCGGTCAGCATCGGCTCGGGCATGCTCACCAGCGGCAATGCCAACCTCTTGATGGTGCACGGCACGCCGATGCAGCAGCAGGTGTTTGCCAAGAACGAGTTCAGCGGCCGCTGGTCGGGCACCATGTGCTTGTCCGAGCCGCAGGCCGGTTCGTCCTTGAGCGACGTGGCCACCCGCGCCGTGCCCGACGGCGATGATTTCGAAAGCGATCCGCTGGGTCCGCGCTATCGCCTGACGGGCAACAAGATGTGGATCTCGGCCGGCGACCACGAGCTGACCGAGAACATCGTGCACATCGTGCTGGCCAAGATTCCGGATGCCGATGGCAAGCTGGTGCCCGGCACGCGCGGCATCTCGCTCTTCATCGTGCCCAAGCGCCTGGTGAACACCGAGGGCGAGCTCACCGGCCAACGCAACGACGTGGCGCTGGCGGGCCTGAATCACAAGCTGGGCTGGCGCGGCACCACCAACACCTTGCTCAACTTCGGCGAAGGCAAGTACCCGGTGGATGGCAAGCCCGGCGCCATCGGCTACCTGGTCGGCTCGCCCGGCAAGGGCCTGCACTGCATGTTCCACATGATGAACGAGGCACGCATCGGCGTCGGCACGGCCGCCACCATGCTGGGCATGGCCGGCTACTACGCCTCGCTGGAATATGCGAAGAGCCGCCCGCAGGGCCGCCCCGTGGGCCCCGAGGGCAAGGACGCCGCCAAGCCGCAGGTGCGCATCATCGAGCATGCCGACGTGCGCCGCATGCTGCTGGCGCAGAAGTCCTATTCGGAAGGCGCGCTGGCGCTGGAGCTGTATTGCGCCCGCCTGGTCGACGAACAGAAGACCGGCGACGCGCAAGCCGCCGACGACGCGCGCATCCTGCTGGAAGTGCTGACGCCCATTGCCAAGAGCTGGCCCAGCGAGTGGTGCCTGGAGGCCAATTCGCTCGCCATCCAGGTGCATGGCGGCTACGGCTACACGCGCGATTTCCCGGTGGAGCAGTACTGGCGCGACAACCGCCTGAACATGATCCACGAAGGCACGCACGGCATCCAGGCAGCAGACCTCCTGGGCCGCAAGGTGCTGATGGAAAATGGCCGCGGCCTCACGCTCTTGGCCTCGCGCATCGGCGAGACCAGCGAGCGGGCAGGGCGCGTGCCTCAACTCGCGCCGCACGCCAAGGCACTGGGCGCGGCACTGGCGCGCATCGGCTCGGCCACGCGCGAGGCCTGGGCCACCGGCAACCCGCGCGACGCCCTCATCAACGCCGTGCCCTACATGCAGGCCTTCGGCCACGTGGTGCTGGCCTGGCTGTGGCTGGACGTGGCGCAGCGCTCGCTGCAAGTCGATGGCGCGGCGGCGCAGCCGGCCACCGCGGGCCGCGTCGGCGCGGCCGACTACTTCTTCCATTACGAGCTGCCGAAGATCGGCGCCTGGCTCAACGTGGTCGAAAAGCGCGACGCCACCTGCGTCGCCATGCCGGAGGAAGCCTTCTGATGGCCGCTAATCAAGCCAAGCCCTTCGCCAGGCTCGAAGCCTGGATCTGGGTGCTGATCTACGGCGGCCTGTTGACGCTGATCCTGGGCATCGCCACCGGCCGCAGCAACGAGCTCGTGGGCTGGTTGCTGGCCGTGCCGGGTGTCATCGTGGCGACCGTCGGCGTGGTGCTGATCTATGTACGCTCGAGGTTGAAAGATCCGAAGAAACCATGATCAAGCACATCGTGATGTGGAAGCTCAAGGACCCGGCCGACGCACAGCGCTTCAAGGCCGAGCTGGACAGCTGCCGCGGCATCGTGCCGGGCATGCGCGCGTTCGAGACCGCAATCCGCAGCGACGGCCTGGAGGCCAACTGCGATGTCGTGCTCAATTCCAGCTTCGACGACAAGGCTGCGCTGGACGCCTACCTCGTGCATCCGAGGCACAAAGAGGTGAGCAGCCTGCTGGGCACCTTGCGCGAATCGCGCAGCGTGCTCGACTACCAGACCCCCTGAAACGAACACCGGAGACCCCTTCGCCATGACCACCGCTCGCACCGTGCAGCAACTGTTCGACCTTCGCGGCAAGACCGCGCTCATCACCGGCGGCTCGCGCGGCCTGGGCCTGCAGATGGCCCACGCCCTGGGCGAGGCCGGCGCGCGCATCATGCTGAGCTCGCGCAAGGCAGAAGACCTGGAGCAGGCCGCGGCCGAGCTGCAGGCCGCCAACATCGACGCGCGCTGGATCGCCGCCGACTGCGCCAAGGAAGAAGACACCCGGCGCCTGGCCGACGAGACGCTGGAGCGCATGGGCGCCGTCGACATCCTGGTGAACAACGCCGGCGCCAGCTGGGGCGCCCCGGCCGAAGACCACCCGGTCCAGGCCTGGGACAAGGTGATGAACCTCAACGTGCGCGGCTACTTCATCCTGTCGCAGCAGATCGCGCGCGGCTACATGATTCCCAAGAAGTCGGGCCGCATCATCAACATCGCCTCCATCGCCGGCCTGAACGGCAACGGACCGGAGATGAAGACCATCGCCTACAACACCTCGAAGACGGCGGTGATCGGCTTCACCCACACCTTGGCAGCAGAGTGGGGCCGCTACGGCATCAACGTCAACGCCATCTGCCCGGGCTTCTTCATGACCAAGATGGCCGCCGGCCTCATCAAGTCGCTCGGCGAAGAGAAGATGGCTTCGCACGCGCCGCTGGGACGCCTGGGCGACGACGAAGACCTGAAGGGCATCGCCCTCCTGTACGCCAGCGATGCCGGCAAGCACATCACCGGCCAGTGGATGGCGGTCGACGGCGGCGTCAGCGTGGTCCTCGGCGCCTGACGATGTCCGAGGATCTCGCATTGCGGGCCTTCGCCGGCCGCATTCCCTTCGCACGCCACCTGGGCTTCGAGCTGACGAAGTTCGAGGGCGGGCAATCCGAGATGCGCTACACGGCCAAGCCGGAGCATCTCAACACCTTCGACGTGACGCACGGCGGCGCCTGCATGACGCTCTTGGACGTCACCATGGCCGCGGCTGCGCGGAGCAGGCTGCCGGAGATGGGCGTGGTCACCATCGAGATGAAGACCAGCTTCATGCATCCCTCCGTCGGTCCGCTGGTGGCCAAGGGCCGCCTGATGCATCAGACCGCCACGCTGGCCTTCACCGAGGCCACCATCTTCGACGAGCAGGGCCGTGCCTGCGCCCACTCGACCGGCACCTTCAAGTACGTGCGCAAGCGCCTTCCCGTAGGCCCGGCCAGCGCCAACGAACAGCGACCACCGTCCACCGACTGAACCCAGGAAACTTCCATGCCCGCCAACAAGCAACAACTGCTCGACAACCGCCCCGAAGGCGAAGCCGTCGCCAGCAACTTCAAGCTGGTCACCAGCCAGACCCCCGAGCTCAAGGAACACGAGGTGCTGGTGCGCCACCACTACCTGAGCCTCGATCCATACATGCGCGGGCGCATGAACGATTCCAAGAGCTATGCCCAGCCCCAGCCGCTCGGCCAGGTGATGCAGGGCGGAACGGCCGGCGAGGTGGTGGAAAGCAGGAGCCCCAAGTTTGCCGTGGGTGACAAGGTGGTGGGCTTTGGCGGCTGGCAGGAATACAGCGTGGTCGACGCTTCGCAACTGGGCGTGCTGCGCAAGGTCGACACCACCCACGTGCCGCTCTCGCACTACCTGGGCGCAGTGGGCATGCCCGGCGTCACCGCCTGGTACGGCCTGGTGAAGATCATCGCGCCCAAGGAAGGCGACACGCTGGTGATCTCGGCGGCAACCGGCGCCGTGGGCAGTGCCTTCGGCGCCCTGGCCAAGGCGCGCGGCTGCCGCGTGGTGGGCATTGCCGGCGGGCCGGACAAGTGCAAGTACGCGGTCGACGAGCTGGGCTTCGACGCCTGCATCGACTATCGCCAGCACCCGGACGCCAAGCGCATGAGCCAGGCGCTGAAGGAAGCCTGCCCCAAGGGCATCGACGGCTACTTCGAGAACGTCGGCGGCTACATCCTCGATGCCGTGCTGACCCGCGTGAATGCCTTTGCCCGCATCGCGCTGTGCGGCATGATCGCCGGCTACGACGGCCAGTCGCTGCCGCTGGCCAACCCGGCGCTGATCCTCATCAACCGCCTGAAGATCGAAGGCTTCATCGTGAGCGAGCACATGGAAGTCTGGCCCGAGGCCCTGAAGGAACTCGGCACCCTGGTGGGCACCGGCAAGCTGCGTCCGCGCGAATCGATCGCACAGGGGATCGAGTCGGCGCCCGAAGCCTTCCTGGGCCTGCTCAAGGGCAGGAACTTCGGCAAGCAGCTGGTGAAGCTGGTCTGAACACCCGCAAGAAGAGGAGAGCGCCATGGCCGACCTGATCCTGCACCACTACCCGACCTCGCCCTTTGCCGAAAAGGTGCGCCTGCTGCTGGGCTTCAAGAAGCTCGCCTGGAAGTCGGTGATCATTCCGCAGATCGCGCCCAAGCCAGATGTGGTGGCGCTCACCGGCGGCTACCGCAAGACGCCGATTCTGCAGATCGGCGCCGACATCTATTGCGACACCGCGCTGATCTGTGACGTGCTGGAACACCTGGCGCCCGCGCCCGCGCTCTATCCCGAGCAAGGCAAGGGCCTGGCGCGCACCCTGGCGCAGTGGGCCGACAGCACCCTGTTCTGGACCGCGATGGCCTACAACTTCCAGCCCAAGGGCGCGGCCGACCTGTTCGGCAACGCACCGCCCGCGCTGGGCAAGGCCTTTGCCGACGACCGCAAGGCGATGAGCGTCAACATGACGCGCCTGCGGCCGCTGGACGCCATCGCGGCCTACAAGTCCTACCTGCGCCGCATCTCCGACATGCTGGAAGGCCAGCCCTACGTGCTGGGCGAAGCGCCCACGGTGGCCGACTTCTCCCTCTACCACCCCTTGTGGTTCACCCAGGTGCGCACGCCTTCGCTGGCCGAGATCCTGACGCACACGCCGGCGGTGGTGCAGTGGATGGAGCGCATGGCCGCCATCGGCCATGGCGAGATGCAGAAGTTCGATTCGGCCAGCGCCATCCAGGTGGCCGCCGCATCGACGCCGCACAGCCTGCTGATCGACAGCACCTTCCAGGACGACCACGGCATCGCGCTGGGCACGCAGGTCAGCATCTCCGCCGAGAGCTTCGGCCCCGAGCCGACCGAAGGCGAGTTGGTGGCCGCCACCCGCACCCACTTCAGCCTGCGCCGCACCGACGAACGCGCCGGCACGGTGCATGTGCATTTCCCCCGCATCGGTTACGTACTGAAGAAAGTGGAGACACCCGCATGATTTTGGATTTCAAGGGCAAGACGGCCGTACTCACCGGCGCCGGCTCGGGCTTCGGCCTGGAATGCGCGCGCATCGGCGCGGCGCGCGGCATGAACCTGGTGCTGGCCGACGTGCAGCAGGATGCGCTCGACGCGGCCAAGGCTGAAATGGAAGCGGCCGGCGCCCAGGTGCTGGCGCGCAAGGTCGACGTGTCCGACGTCGCCCAGATGGAAGCGCTGGCGGCCGCGGTGAAGGAACGCTTCGGCGCGCCCCATTTCGTCTTCAACAACGCCGGCGTCGGCGCCGGCGGCCTGGTGTGGGAGAACACCGTGGCCGACTGGAACTGGGTGCTGGGCGTCGACCTGATGGGCGTGGTGCACGGCATCCGCCTGTTCGTGCCGATGATGCTGGAAGCCGCCGCCAAGGACCCTTCGTACCGCGGCCACGTCACCAACACCGCCAGCATGGCCGGCCTCCTGACCCCGCCCAACATGGGCATCTACAACGCCGCCAAGGCCGCGGTGGTGAGCCTCACCGAGACCCTGTACCAGGACCTGCGCCTGGTCACCGACCAGGTCGGCGCCAGCCTGTTGTGCCCGTACTTCGTGCCCACCGGCATTGCCGCCAGCGAGCGCAACCGGCCGGGCGGCCAGGGCGCTGCCGGCCAGCTCACCAAGAGCCAGCTGATCGGCAAGGCGATGAGCGAGAAGGCCGTGAGCAGCGGCAAGGTGAGCGCGGCCGACGTGGCGCAGCTGGTCTTCCACGCCATGGAGACGGACCAGTTCTACGTCTACAGCCATCCCAAGGCGCTGGGCAATGTGCGAAGCCGCATGGAAGGCATCGTGGCCGGCACCAACCCGGCCGACCCCTTCCTGGAGCGGCCGGAAATCGGCGACCAGCTGCGGGTAGCGCTGCGCGCGCACTGAGTTCCGCCGTCCGGTGCTTGCGCACCGCGCCGCCAGAATCGGTTAGGGTTCGACCTTATGCAGGAAGTCCCCGACCTCATCGCTTGCGAAGGCTGCGACGCCCTTTACAAGCGGCCCGAGCTGCGCCCGCGCGAGGTGGCGCGCTGTCCGCGCTGCGGCACCGTGCTGGAGCGCCACTGGGGGCGCATGCACGAGCGGCTGCTGCCGTTCACCGTGGCGAGCCTCATTCTTTTCGCCATCGCCAACCTGTTTCCGATCGTCGAGATCGAGGTGCAGGGCCTGCGCAGCCAGACCACGCTGGCCGGCGCGGTGCTGGCGCTGACCCGGGGCGAGATGGCCGAGGTGGCGGTGCTGGTACTGGCCACCACCATCCTTTTTCCGCTGATGCAACTGTGCATCCTGTTCTACCTGCTGTTGCCGCTCTCGGTGCGCGGCCAACGGCCGGCCGGCTTCAACATCCTGGTGCGCGCCATGCAGGTGCTGCGGCCCTGGGGAATGATCGAGGTCTTCCTTCTGGGCGTGCTGGTCGCCATCGTCAAGCTGTCGGGCATGGCCCGGGTGCTGCCTGGCGCGGCGCTGTGGGCGTTCATGGGTTTGACGGTGCTGCTGACGGCGGTGCTGGCCTTCGAGCCCAAGGCCTTCTGGCGCATCGTGTTCGACCGCGAAGCCCGCAAGGGCGTCCCTCCATGAACGGCACCGCGCCAAATGCCGGGGTCGAAACCGCCGCCTCGTGCGGCCTGCTGGGCTGCCACCATTGCGGCACGGTATGGCGCGACGCCGCGCCGGGCGAGCCCTGCGGGCGCTGCGGCACGCACCTGCACCGGCGCAAGCCCGACAGCCTGAACCGCACCTGGGCCCTGCTGATCTCGGCCGCCATCCTGTACCTGCCGGCCAACCTGCTGCCGGTGATGATCACCCGCACCATCTTCGGCGCGCAGTACGACACCATCCTGAGCGGCATCATCTACTTCTGGGTGTCGGGCGCCTGGGGACTGGCCGCCATCATCTTCATCGCCAGCTTCCTGGTGCCGCTGTTCAAGCTCGTGTCGCTGGGCCTGATGGCCGCCACCGCCGGGCGCCACAGTGCGTGGCGGCGTCAGGACCGGGCAGCGCTGTACCGAGTCATCGAGATCATCGGCCGCTGGTCGATGCTCGACGTGTTCGTGGTCTCGCTCCTGGCCGGGCTGGTGCACATCCAGGGCCTGGCCGAGATCTCCGCCGGCCTGGGCATCGCCGCCTTCGCCGGCGTGGTGGTGCTGACCATGCTGGCATCCATCAGCTTCGACCCCCGCCTGACCTGGGACGACGCACCGGTGGCCGACAATCGGCCGCCGACCATCCGCAACGACACGACGAGGCCCGGAACGACCGCATGAGCGCAGACGACGCCAACACCCCCGCCGCCCCTCCCGAGGGGGCGCTGCCCGAGCCGGCAGTGGCCCGCCGCCGCAATTGGCTGCCATCGCTGATCTGGGTGATTCCCATCGTGGCGGCCCTGGTCGGCCTGGCGCTGGTGGCCAAGATCCTGCGCGAGCGCGGCCCCGAGATCGAGATCAGCTTCCTCACCGCCGAAGGCCTGGAGGCGGGCAAGACCGCGGTCAAGTACAAGGACGTGCAGATCGGCACGGTGGAAACCATCCGCCTGGCGCGCGACCGTTCGCACGTCAGCGTGAAGGTGCAGCTCAAGAAGGAGGCCGAAGGCTTCACCGCGACCGACACCCGCTACTGGGTGGTGCGGCCGCGCCTGGACACCACCGGCTTTTCCGGCCTGAGCACCTTGCTGTCGGGCGCCTACATCGGCGCCGATGCGGGCGAATCGGAAGAGACCGAACGCGAATTCAAGGGCCTGGAGCAGCCGCCCATCATCACCCGCGGCGCGTCGGGCCGGCAGTTCGTGCTGCGCGCCAAGGACGTGGGCTCGGTCGACATCGGCTCGCCGGTGTTCTTTCGGCGCGTCAAGGTGGGGCAGGTGGCCTCTTACCAGCTTGACGGCGACGGCCGCGGCGTGACGCTGCGCGTCTTCGTCAACGCGCCCTACGACAAGTTCGTGGGCGTCAACACGCGCTTCTGGCATGCCAGCGGGATCGACCTGCAACTCAGCGCGTCGGGCGTGCAGGTGCGCACCCAGTCGCTGGCCACCATCGTGCTGGGCGGCATCGCCTTCCAGGCGCCGGACGACGAGGCCGGCCCCACGGCGGCCGAGAACACCGTCTTTGCGCTGGGCGACGACGAGGCGATCGCCATGCGCGAGCCCGATGGCGAGGCGCGCAGCGTGCTGCTGTACTTCAATCAGTCGCTGCGCGGGCTCACGCCGGGCGCGCCGGTGGACTTCCGCGGCATCGTGATCGGCGAGGTCAAGTCGATCGGCGTCGAGTTCGACCGCGAGCAGCGCGAGTTCCGCATGCCCGTGTTCGTCGAGATCTACCCCGACCGCCTGCGCCGGCGTGCCCACGAGAAGGAACAGGACAGCCGCTGGACGCCCGAGCAGCGCCTGCGCTGGCTGGTCGGCAAGGGCCTGCGGGCGCAGCTGCGCACCGGCAACCTGCTCACCGGCCAGAACTACGTGGCGCTGGACTTCTTCCCCAAGGCCGCGCCCGCGAAGGTGGAGGTCGACCAGGTGCCGATCGAGCTGCCCACCGTGCCCAACAGCCTGGACGACCTGCAGGCCCAGGTGCAGGAGATCGTGGCCAAGTTCAACAAGGTGCCCTTCGAGCAGATCGGCAAGGACGCGCGCGTCGCGCTGGTCACGCTCGACAAGACCTTGAAGAGCGCCGAGCAATTGAGCCAACGGCTCAACAACGACGTCTCGCCCGAGATCAGCGCCGCCATGAAGGACGTGCGCAAGACCCTCAACACGGCCGAACGCACCATCGCCAGCGATTCGCCGCTGCAGCAGGACATGCGCCAGACCCTGCAGGAACTCACGCGCGCGGCGGCCTCGCTGCGCATCCTGACCGACTACCTGGAACGGCATCCGGAATCGCTTTTGCGCGGCAAGCCGGATGACAAGGACAGCAAGAAATGAGGAAGAACGACAACAGGACGGGCGGCGTGCCCGCCACTTTGACGGGCTGCCTGCCCGCCACTTTGACGGGCGGCCTGCCCGCCACTTTGACGGGCGGCCTGCCCGCCACTTTCACGCTGGGCCTGCTGGTGCTGCTGCTGGCCGGCTGCTCCAGCACGCCGACGCGCTATTACACGCTGGCCGAAACCACGCCGGCAGCGGCGGCAGCGGCCGCGCCCGCGGCCGTGCCGCTGGCCATCGAGATGGCGCCGGTGGCGATGCCCGAGCGCCTTGCCCGTCCGCAACTGGTGGTGCGGCAGGCCGCATCGCCACAAAAGGACGCGCAGACCGAGCTCGAGGTGCTGGAGCAGTCGCGCTGGTCCTCGTCTTTCGAGTACGAAATGCGCGACGCGCTGGGCGCCGCCATTGCCATGCGCCTGTCGGCCTTCGATGCGACCAAGGTCGGCCGGCCGCGCGGCCTGCCGCTGTACCGCATCGCGGTGCAGCTGAACCAGTTCGACGCGCAACCGGGCAGCCGGGTCGACAGCGCCTTCGGCTGGAGCCTGCGCCGGGGCGACGAGGACGCACTGCTGACATGCCAGCTGCAGCTGAGCGAGCCATTGACCGGCGGCGTGGACGGGGTGGCGCTGGGCGCCCAGCGCATCACGGCGCGCGTGGCCGACGAGATCGCGCGCAACGTCGCGGCGCTGGCGGCCGGCCGGCCGGCGCAATGCCCGGCCCCGGTCCGAGCACCGGCCTGATCAATCCCGCTTGATCAGGGCGCCGCTTCGCCCTTGGCCCAGGGCAGGCGGCCGCCGTAGCGCTGCAGCATCTGCGCGTTGCCTTGCAGGAAGAACTCGGGCCGCACCGAAAACGCCGTGTTGCCGGCCATGTAGTCGACCGTGTAGCGATAGCTGCAGTCGAACTGGGGCGCGATCTGCTTGAGTGCGTGGCAGATCAGGCGGTCCACCGCCGGCACCCCGGGCTCGCGAAAGCGGTTGAACCACAGCGGCGCCACCTGCACCGCCAGCGGCCGCGGCAGGAAGTAGCAGTTGACGTCGATCAGAAAGTCTTCCGCGCCTAGCACGCTGGGCCAGCGCCCCAGGCTTTCGCAGTCGTCGCGGCAAATGAAGCGGTGCTCGCGGTCCACGATGTTGCGCAGCGCGTAGCTCCAGCGATTCCCCATGCGGCACACCGCGAGGCAAGTGTCGACATGCTCCGGCGCCAGCGCGTTGTCGTCGTCCAGGAAGATGAGGAATTCGCCTTCGGCGATGAAGCTGCCGGCGGCGTAGATGCGGTGGCCGTTCCAGCGGTCTTTGCCGATGGAATAGGGCAGCTGGATCAGGTCGATGCGCCGCTCTCTGCCAATCGCCTGTGCGGCGATGACGTCGCGCGCATGCACCCAGGTGTGCGGTCCGTCCGCCACCACCAGGTGCTGGATGCGGGGGTAGCGCTGCGCAGCAACCGATTCAACACAGCGCGCCAGCAGCGGGTTGCCGCCGTGCGCCGTGATCACGGTCACCAGGGGCTGGGCCTGGGGGGCTTGCGTCGGTTGCGGCGTCATGCGTCGCGCGAGTGTAGGTGAGGGCGAACAGATCCTTCGGGTCCTGCAGGCGCGGCACCAGGCCGATGCCCTGGCCCAGGCCGTGCAACTGCAGCTGCTCGTGCAAATAGCGCAGTGTCGAGAAGTCTTCCAGCGCGAAGCCCACCGAGTCGAACACGGTGAGCTGCGAGGCATGCTCGCGGCCGGGCGCCTTGCCGGCCAGCAGCTGCCAGAGCTCCACCACCGGGAAGTCGGCGGGCAATTGCTGAATCTCGCCTTCGATGCGGGTTTGCGGCTCGTACTCCACCACCACCCGGGCGGCGCGCAAGATGTCGGAATGCAGCTCGGTCTTGCCAGGGCAGTCGCCGCCCACGGCATTGATGTGCATGCCAGGCTCGATCATGCCGGGCGCGAGGATGGTGGCGCGGCGCTTGTCGGCGGTGAGCGTGCTGACGATGTCAGCGCCGCGCACCGCCTCTGCAATGGAGCCGGCCCGCGTGAGCCGCAGGGCGGGGTAGGGCGCCAGGTTTCGCATCAGCTTGTCGGTGGCGCGCGGATCCACGTCGTACAGGGCGATCTCGTCCAGCCCCAGGTGGAAGTGCAGGGCCAGGGCCTGGAACTCGGCCTGCGAACCGTTGCCGATCAGTGCCATGCGGCGCGCGCCGGGCCGCGCCAGCGCCCGCGCCGCCAGCAGCGACACGGCGCTGGTGCGCAGGGCGGTGGCCAGGGTCATCTCAGACAGCAGCAGCGGATAGCCGGTCTCCACATCCGCCAGCACGCCGAAGGCGACCACCGTCGACAGCCCGCGAGCCGGATTGCCCGGATGCCCGTTGACATACTTGAAGGCATAGCGCGAGGTATCCGCAGCCGGCATCAGCTCGATCACGCCGCCGGGCGAATGGCTGACGACGCGGGGCGACTTCTGGAACTGCGGCCAGCGCAGGAAGTCTTCCTGGATCGCATCGGCCAGTTCGCCGATGAAGCGTGCCAGGCCGACCTCGCGGATCAGGCGCGAAAGCGTGGGCAGGTCGGCAAACTGGGTCATGGCGGCTCCCCTGGCGGCGCTGTTGGAATTGCCATTTTTTGCCCCTGAGCTGCCAAAATGAAGGCTTCAACTTGACAACTTTGCCGGTGTTCTTGGCAGATCGCTGGAAACGCGTGGCAATAAGTTCAGCTCATGGACGACACCGATCGCCAACTCGTTTCCCTCTTGCGCGACAACGCCCGGCTGTCGGTGGTGGAGCTGGCGCGCAAGCTGCGGGTGGCGCGCGCCACCGTGCAGAACCGCATCGCCCGGCTGGAGCGCGAGGGCACCATCGTCGGCTACACGGTGCGCCTGCGGCCCGAAGGCGAGCAACACGGCATTCGCGCCATGATGAGCATCGCCATCGATGGCCACCACGGCGAGGCGGTGCTGCGCGCCCTGCGCGGCCATCCGCAGGTGGTGGCGCTGCACACGACCAACGGTCGCTGGGATCTGCTGGCGGAACTGCGCGCGGACACGCTGGAATCCTTCGACACCTTGCTCAATTCGGTGCGCGCGATCGAGGGCATTGCCAATACCGAGACCAGCATCCTCTTGTCGACGCACAAGATATGAGGCAGGGCCCTAATCGGCCAGCTCGATCCAGACCGGCGCATGGTCGCTCGCGCCCTCCAGAGCGCGCAAGGCGCGGTCCACGCCGGCATCGCACAGGCGCGGCTGCAAGGCGGGGCTCAGCAGCAGATGGTCGATGCGCAGCCCGGCATCGCGCGGCCAGCGATTTCGCAGGTAGCTCCAGAAGCTGTAGTGCGGCACATCGGGATGGCAGTGCCGGATGGCGTCTGTCCAGCCCTGGACCAGGAGGCGTGCATAGGCGGCGCGCACGGCGGGCTGCACCAGGGCGTTGTCGCGCCAGGAGTCCATCGAATAGATGTCGAAATCGGTCGGCACCACGTTGTAGTCGCCGGCCAAAAGCACCGGATGACCCGTGGCCAGCAGCGCCGCGGCATGCGCGTGCAGGCGCTCGAACCAGGCCAGCTTGTAGTCGTACTTGGGGCCGGGCTGCGGATTGCCGTTGGGCAGATAGAGGCAGCCCAGCACGATGCCGTTGACGGCCGCTTCCAGGTAGCGGCTTTGCCGGTCGCCCGCATCGCCCGCATCGCCCGGCAGTCCGCGCCGGGTTTCCAGCGGCGCCGCGCCCTTGGCCAGGATGGCCACGCCGTTCCAGCTTTTCTGCCCATGTACCAGCGCCTGGTAGCCGAGCTTGCGCAAGGGCGCATGCGGAAAGTCTTCGGCGCTGCACTTGAGCTCCTGCAGGCACACGGCGTCGGGCTGCGTCACTTCCAGCCAGGCGCACAGCTGCGGCAGGCGCTTTTGGACGTCGTTGACGTTGAAGGTGGCAATGCGCATGAACCTCTGGGCGTAGGCGGTTTGCAACGCCCATATTGCCTGCTGTCCCCAAAAATAACTAAAGTGCCCCTCTTACCCCCTCTTACCCCCTCTTCCCCCCGCTTGGAGGACTCACATGGCTGCACGTTCGATCGCGTCGCTCTCCCTGGGATTCGGCCTGGTCTCGATCCCGGTCCGCCTTTATTCGGCCACCGAGAGCTCGGCGACGATTCACTTCAACCTGCTCGCCAAGGATGGCGCGCGCGTCAAGCAGCAGTACATCTCCGAAAAAGACCAGTCGGTGGTGCCGCGCGCCGAGATGGTCAAGGGCTACGAGTTCGAGAAGGATCGCTACGTCATCTTCCAGCCCGAGGAGCTTAAGGCGCTGGAGAACAACGCCAGCCACCTGATCGACATCGTCTCCTTCATCCCGGTGGCCGCGGTCGACCCGATCTATTTCGACAAGGCCTACTTCCTCGCGCCCGACAAGCGCGGCGGCAAGCCCTACAACCTGCTCAAGGCCGCCATGCTGGAGAGCGGCCGCTGCGCCCTGGCGCGCTGGGCCTGGAAGGGAAAGCAGTACGTGGTGCAGGTTCGGGCCCACGCAGACGGGCTGGTGCTGCAGCAGCTGCTCTACGCCGACGAGGTGCGTTCGCTGGAGGACCTGGACATCGAACAGAGCACGCCCTCGGCGGCCGAGCTCAAGCTGGCCCTGCAGCTCATCGAGCAGATCTCCGCCGACAGCTACGAGCCCACCGAGTACGAGGACGAAGAGAAGAAGCGCATCCTGGCGGCCATCGACGCCAAGATTGCCGGCCAGGAAGTGGTGGCCATGGAACACCCCGAGGATCGCGCCGGCGGCGAGGTGATCGATCTCACCGAGATGCTGCGCGCCAGCCTGTCGCGCGCGGCCAAGGGCGGCGAGGCCAAGCGGCCGGCCGGTGCCAAGCGTGCCGCCAGCAAGACGGCGGCGCCGCGCGTGCGTGCGGCGGGTGGCGCATCGAAGAAGTAAGTGACCGACACGGCTTCGCTGGACAGCACGCATCCCTACACCCTGCGCGGCATCACGCAGATGCTGGGCCTCACGCGGCATGCCATCGGCCGGCTGGTCGAGCTGGGTTTCGTGCAGCCGGTACGCGCGCCCGGCCGCACCTTGCGCTTTTCCTTTCGCGACGTGGTGCTGCTGCGCACCGCGCACGAGCTGCGCGCCGCCGACATTCCCACGCGCCAGATCCTGCGCTCGCTGCGCCAGCTCAAGCGGGCACTGCCGCTGGACACGCCCGCCAGCGCCATCCGCATCCAGGCCGTTGGCGACCGCGTCGCGGTGCGCTGGGGCGATGTCCAGTGGGACGCGGACACCGGGCAGTTGATGATGGATTTTCGCGCGGCGAGCGCCGGTGGCGCGGTGCATGCCTTCGGCCAGTCGACGCGCGCACCGGCAAGCTCGCAGGCCGAGAACGCGCAGCTGCTGTTCGAGCAGGCCGAGGCCCTGGAGGCCAGCGACGCCGAGGCGGCGCAAGCGCTGTACCGGCGCGTCATCGAACTGGCGCCCGAGCACGAGGACGCCTATGCCAACCTGGGCTTTCTCTTGTGCGAGGCGGGCCGCTACGCGCAGGCGGCCGACCTCTATGTGCGAGCGCTGAGGCACCGTCCGCTGGCTGCGCTGCTGCACTACAACCACGGCGTCGCGCTGGAGTCGCTGGGGCGCGTGGCCGATGCCATCCATAGCTACGAGATCTGCTTGCGGCTGGCGCCGGACATGGCCGATGCACACCAGAACGCCGCGCTCTTGTACGCCAAGGCGGGCGACAAGCAGCGCGCCATCCGCCACTTCAGCGCCTATCGGCGCCTGCAGCCGCGCGGCTGAGGGGCGCGGCCGGCGTCATTGCTTCTTGCTGCCGCCCTTGCGCGGCGCGGGCGCCTTGGGCGAGGTATTGGCCTGGCGCGTCGCGCCGCCCACCTGCTTGCGTACGGCACCGCAATCGGTCGCCTCGCCGGGCCCGGTCTCGATCAGGGGAATGAGGGCCGCCAGCGGCGCCGCCACGGCCAGTGCCGCCGCGGCGCCGGCGCGGGCCGCCAGCGGGCCCTTCTTGAGCTCGAAGTTCGGATTGCTGAAAGTTCCGTAGACGCGCACCGGCGTTCGCAGCGAAAGCACGCTCGCTTCCTTCGGGCGGGGCGCGACCGTCAGCTCGAAGCGCTCGTGCTCCAGGTCGAACCAGCCGTCCCCCAGCACCTGCGTCTGCTCGGTGTCGACCACGAAGAGGGTGGTCTGGCCGCGCCCGTTCTTCACGTCGAACACGGCCCCGCCGCAATGGATGACGATGTCGCGGTCGCCGCCCACCAGCAGCGCCAGCACCTTGCCGCCGTTCAGGCCGCTGACGGCATCCAGCAGGTTGGACACGCGGCCGTTCACGATGGTGGTGGCGATGCGGCCGTTGGCCTTGGCCGCCGCATCGGCGATCGAATTGCCGACCCCCGACAGCCGCAAGGTGGCGCCGGCGCGACCGGCGCCCTTGGCGATCGGGCTGTTCTCAGGCACGAATTGCGCCAGGCGAATGCCCTGCAGGTCGATCTCCACGTCGGACTTGATGATCGGCGCGCGCGCATCCAGGGTGGCGCGCGCGGCAATGGTGCCCCCGGCAAAACCGAAGTCCACCGGATCCACCTTCATGATTGCGTTCTCGAGGTGCAGCGAGGCCTTCAGGCTTTCCAGCGGCAGTCCCTCGGGCACCTGCAGCCGGGTGGCGCGCAGCGTCACGTCGGCGTCGATCTTTTGCAGCCGGCTGCCGTCGAAGCTGCCGGACGGCAGCAGGTGGTCCGGATCGATCGTGGCCTGCTTGCCCTTGGCGGTGGGCCGGTCGCGCGTCTGTGCCTGCGTCAGCTTGGGCTTGCCGCCGCTTTCCTTGGTCTCGATGCCGATCAGCGGCCCGAGGTCGGCCAAGTCCAGGTTCTTGCTGTGGAGCTCGCCGGTCAGCAGCGGCCGCGGCGCCTTGTCGACATAGGCGCCCTTGCCGCGGACGTCGGTGGAGCCGATCCGGCCGCGCAGGTCGTCCATGGTGTAGCGATTGCCCTCGAGTACCAGGCGGCCTTCCAGCTGGTAGGGCGGCGAGGCCGGCAGCGGCAGCAGCAGGAAGGGATAGAGGTTGGCCAGGGTCTTGCCCTCGATGCGCACCTGGGTGTCGATGCCCGTGATGTTGGCGGCATCGGCGATGCTGCCTTCCAACCAGAGCCGGGTGGTGCCTGCCGCGAGCTCGCCCTTGATCGGAAAGGGCACGCCCGATTCCTGGAAGCTCAGCACCTCGCCGGTAAGCGCGGTGCCGGCGAAGCGGGCGCCCTGGAAGCTGCCGCTGAACTTGTACTGCGTTGTGTAGCTGACATTGGAGGGCTTGGCGTCGGCGTCCTTCACCTTCTCTTGGCTGGCCGGGTCGAAGGTGCTGGCTTGCACATCCAGCTCGAGCGCCTCGCCGTGGTCGATGTAGCGCAGCTGGCCCTGGTCGACCGACAAGGTGCTGATGCGCAGCTTGCTCGGCGAGGTGTCGGAAGGGTCGGACAGGATCCAGTTCTTGCGGTTGTCTGGCAGCCGCTCGAACACCAGCTCGGGCCGGGTCAGCGCCACGCGCGGCACCAGGATCTTCTCAGGCAGGTCGCGCAGCGAGACCGAGAACTCGAGCTCTTCGACCCTGGCCATGGGCTTGCCCTGCTGGGACCAGGCGGCATTGCCGAAATACACCTCGCGCAGGCGGATCGTCGGCGCGAGGCCCAGTTTCACATCCAGGTCGGCGGCACGGAACTCGCGCTGGGTCTTTTGCGAGATGTAGCGCTCGAGCGGCGGGCGCACCCAGTTCCAGTCGAACAGCAACACCAGCAGCACGATCAGCAGCAGCAATCCCGACAACACCGCCAGCAAGGGGTGGCGCTTCGGGAACCGCGCAATGCGCTGCGAAAAATGCCTGTCCATGGGGCCGACGCCGCTCTGCCGGGAGACCGCGCCAAGTACAGCATCGCAACGCGCGCCAGCTGGCTGTGTCGGCCTCGAGAACCGGCAGCTGTGGGACGGATTCGCCTGGGCGCTGCTTCAATCGTCGGACGGCGCGTGGCAGGCCACGCAAAGCAGCCCTTGCACCGGCCTCTCATCCGGAGACAATGACAACATGGACAACGACAAGGACACCCAGGCCCCGCAGCCGACGCCTGAGGACGAAGCAGCGGGCGCATCCGCGGAAAAGAACTACGCGCAGGCTTCGCGCGATGCAGCGGCCGGCGCTTTGGCTGCGGCCTCCATCCGGGACAGCGTGCGCGAAGGGCTGCGGCAAGCCAAGGAACGGGCCTATGCCCAGGACGCGGTGAATGCCAGCGGCAAGAAGATCCGGCCGCCGGGCGGCCGCTTCGGCGGCCTGCGCTGGCAGGGCGAACACTACGTCACCGATCAGCCGGTGCGTGCCGCGTTGATTGCGGCCGCTGGCGGCGCCGTCCTGACGGCGCTGTTCATCGCCTTCCTGCGCGGCGGCCGGCGCTGAAAAATCTGCGCTGAGGCGCGGCGGCCTTCAACGGTCTTCAGGAAATCTTCGATTCCTGGCGCGCGCTGTCCAGCGCGTAGATGGCTGGCTTGTCGTGCGCCACTTTCGGCGCAGGGGCAGCGGCCGATTCCTGCAGCGATTGGTGGGCCGTGCCGTAGATCTCGCGCTCGAGACGCTTGGCGCGGTCGCTGTACATGCGGGCCAGGGCAGCGTGGTGCTCAGCCGCAGCCTGGTGCTCGAGCCGGGCCATGTGCGCTTCTTCGAGCAGGGCCATGGCACGGCGAAGATGGCTGTTCCGGTTGAACTGGAATAAGTTGAACATCACACGTCCTCCTTCTGGAAGGCTCAGAAAAGGGCGTGATGCCACGCCCCCGTCCGGCACTGTTGAGGGCAACTTTCGTTTCCAGTGTAGGACGTTCGCTTGACAGTGTGTGGGCGCAGGTCAGGAAGCGCTGTTTTCGGGCCACAGCTCGTTTGGCATACCCAATTCGGCACAGATGCGCTGCAGCACGGCGCGGGTGCTGGCCAATTCCTGTTCCAGCCGCGCCACGCGTGCCTTCAAGGTCGCCACTTCGTCCAGCGTGAGGTCGGTGCCAACGGCGGGCACGGGGCCGGCAGGGTCGGCGGACAGGTCTTGTGCGGGCGCACCGCCGAGCAGATGCGTCCAGCGCTGCTCGCGCGCGCCGGGCAGGCGCGGCAGCTTCATGACCAGGGCGCCAGCCGGGCGCTCGGCCATCTCGTCCAGAAAGGCTTCCACCGATGAAATGTCGGCAAAGTTGTGCATCCGCTCGCAAGCGATGCGAAGCTCGCCACCCGTCTGCGGTCCGCGCAGCATCAGGGCGGTCAGCAGGGCGAGCGATTGCGAAGGAATCTTCAACACGCCGTCGGCGTTGTGCGCGTAGCGGTAGACGCGCCCGCCGCTGGATTCGGTCACCAGGCTGTAGCGCTTGAGGCTTTCCAAGGTGAGCTGCACCTCGGCTTCCGTCACATCCATGAGCGGCTGTCGACTGGTTTTCTGGTTGCAGCCGGCCAGCAGCGCGTTGAGGGTGAGCGGATAGCTGTCGGGCACGGTGCGCTGCTTTTCGGCAAGCACGCCCAGCACGCGGATCTCGAGCGGGGAAAGAAGGGTGGGCAGGGCAGACATGGGCGCCATTGTCGTGCGGCGCCGGCCGCGCACCGCGCTACTTGGCCGCCGGACCGGGCGCGGCGCGCAGGCGCTCGTAGCCGCTCAGCTCCATGAAGCCTTCGCCTTGCGCGCTGCCGCTCACCTTGATCGGGCCTTCCCAGTAGATGTTGGCGCTGCTGGCGCTGGCATCGAACTCGCTGTTGTCGAAGAAGGGCTGTACCCGCAGCTCGCCGCCGGGCAGCTTGAGCTTCCATTCGAGCGCATAGGCGACCTGGGTCCTGGGGCTGGTCCAGCGCCGCAGCGGCGTCAGCGCGACCTCGTCCGGCGCGAGGGGGCGTGAGTCGGCCGCGCTGCCGAGGGTGCCGGTGGTGGTGACGCTGCGTCCCTGGGCGTCGAACAGCTCGTAGACCATCACGTCCGAGCCGTCCGACAGGTGCAGTGCAAACCAGTTCCAGCCCAACCGGGTGACGTCGAAGTCGCCCCACTGGTGGTCGAACCAGACCGGCCCCTCGAGCGCCAGCGCCGGCTTGTCGCCGATACGGAGATGGCCTTGCGCCGCCATGCGCGGACGCGAGTAGTAGTAGCTGATGCCCGATTCGCCGAAGTCCAGCAGCCCCGGCGTCTGCGAGCCGGCGGCGCGGTGCGCGACCACCTGGCCGGCATCGCGCAACTTCAGATCGAGCGAGACCCCATCGAAGGACATCCGTATGGAATGGTCCGGGCCGGAGCCGGCGATCTGCCAGCCGTCCTGGCTGAAGTCGAAGCCGCTGGCCGACACGCGGGCCGGCAGGCCACCGGTGCGGCTCTGCCGGGTGTAGCGCTTGCCGCTTTGCAGATCGACCAGCGCCACGTGCATCACCGTGTGCTTTACCAGCGCGTTGGCCACGAAGACGGCCACGTGAAAGGCATAGCGGCCCCCGCCTTGCGCATTCAGGATGCCGCTGTAGTACCACCACTCCATGCCCGAGCCGTGCGCCGCGTCGTCGGCCGGCAGCTTCAAGGGGGGCAGGGCGGCAGTGCGCTCCACCGGCTCGGCGGCGGCGCGCGCGTCGGTAGGCGCCGCGGCTGCCGGACCGGGTTCGGACCAGAAGCCGAGATAGCCCAAGCCGGCGCCGGCGACTGCGACCACGGCCAGCAGCACAGCCAGATAGGTGCGCATGCCGCGCCGGTGCTTCGTTCTCATGGCGCGAGCTTAGCGTTGCGCGCCCGCCAAGACGACACCGTTCAGCCGCCAACAGCAGTTGAGGCGGCCGCGTCCTCGGCCAAAATCAGTGCCTTCCATCATTCACCTTTCGGAGAAGGCAATTGGCACCAGAAAAGAGAAGACTCATCAGCTCGGGCTCCACCTTCGAGCAGCAGATCGGCTATTCGCGCGCGGTCGTGGTGGGCGACTGGGTCTTCGTCTCGGGCACCACCGGCTTCGACTACGCGTCCATGACCATTTCCGACAGCGTGGTGGAGCAGGCCGAGCAGTGCCTGAAGAACATCGAGGCGGCGCTGAAGGAAGCCGGCGCCGGCCTGAAGGACGTGGTGCGCGTGACCTACGTGCTGCCTGACGGCGACGAGTTCGAACCTTGCTGGCCGGTGCTGCGCAAGTACTTCGGCGAGGTGCGGCCCGCGGCCATGATGATCAGCGCCGGGCTGGCCGATCCGCGCATGAAGATCGAGATCGAGGTCACGGCCCTGCGCGCTTCGTCCTGACCGGCATGGCGCGCACCACATCGCTTTCGCCCTATCTTGCCGACACGCGCCGCCTGGCCGACGTGATCGCCGCCATCCAGGTCATGGGTACCTACAAGTTCTATTGGCAGGACTTTGCCGGCTGGGCAGAACGCATTTCCGGCGACGCCCAGGTGGCCGCCTACTGGCGCAACATCTTCGAAGACCACCCGGAGTTCTTCCGGCTGGATGGCGACCGCCAGGGCGCGGCCCTGGTCTGGCGCCGCCAGTATCCCAAGCGCTTCCACGTCGACGAGGAGCGCCGCCTGTCGGTGGCCGAGTGCCTGGCGCTGACCGAAGCGGAAATGGAACGCGTCTCGCGCGAGCCCCTGTCGGCCAATGACATCCGCGCGCTGATCGACACCGCCGTCGGCCTGCATTCGCGCGCGCTCGACCAGCAGAAGGAACGCCGCTGGTGGCTGCCGCTGGTCACCGCCGTGGCGGCCTTGCTGGGCGCGGTGCTGGGCGCCTGGCTCAAGGGGCGCTGATGGACGCACCACACGGCATGGTGCTCTACGGCAGCACCGATTCCGGCCATTCCTACAAGGTTCGCTCCTTCCTGCTGCTGGCGGGCATCGCGCACGACTACCGATGGGTCGACCTGTCGCAGCCGCGGGCGCGGCGGGGCGCGGACTTCGTGGCCGCCAGCAAGTTCGGCGAGGTGCCGGTGCTGGTCGACCAAGGGCGCGCGATGTGCCAGTCCAATGCCCTGCTGATTCATCTGGCGCGCAAGTCGGGCCGCTTCGCCGGCCTTGAATCCGAGTGGCAGACGGTGCTGGAGTGGTTGTCCTGGGAGAGCAACCGCATCGGGTTTTCCGTGCCCAACCTGCGCTTCTCGCTGCGGTGGGTGAGGCAGCCGCCCGAGGTCTTGGACTATTTGCGGCGGCGCGCCGAGGCGGACCTGCAGACCCTGGACGAGTTCCTCGCGACTTCCGAGTTCCTGCTGCCGTCCGGGCCCACCGTGGCCGACATCAGTTGCTCGGCCTATCTGTTCTGGCTGGAGCAGGCCGGCTTCACGGAGGCGGCCTATCTCCATCTGCAGCGCTGGCTGCGGGCCTTGCGCGGCCTGCCGGGCTGGCGTCACCCTGATCAGGCGTTGCTGGCCAGTTCGATCGACGCCTCGCGCGCGATGTAGGGCACGTAGCGGAAATCCCGGATGCCCAGCAGGCGCTCGCCCTGCCAGCGCAGTTCGATGAAGTAGGCAAGCACGCCATCGCGCAGCACGGCCAGCACTTCGCGCCCATCGAGCCAGGCCGGCTGCGCATGGCAGTCGTGCACCTTGGCGTAGTTGGAAAAGTACTGGCCCACCGCGCCCTGGCCCGCGATGCGGTGGCGCGCCACCAGATCGAGCTTGACCTCGTCGGCCAGCAGGGCGCGCAAGGCGTCCCAGTCGCGCGCATTGAAGAGCACGGCATAGCGTTGCAGCGATGGCGAGACGGCGCGCGCCGCCGAGGCCGGCGGCAGCGGCGTCGGCTGCGCCGCCAGGGCACGCAACCGGGCCCGGCCCCGGTGCAGCGCCGCCTTGACGGCGGGCAGGCTCATCTCCAGCTCGGCCGCGATCTCCTCCAGCGAGTGCTCCAGGACGTCCTTCAGGATGACGCAGCCGCGCGGCGCCGGCGGCAATTGCAAAAAGCTGGACAGGGCGGCCTGCACCGCCTGCCGCCGGGCCAGCGCGCTGTCGGGCTGATCGGCCACGTCGCCGGCCAGCTCCAGGGCCTGGTCGAGCGGCTCGCTGCGGCGATGGGCCTCATGGCGCCAGTGGTCGATGGCGCGGTTGTGCGCGATCCGAAAAAGCCAGGGCCGCAGCGGCGGCATGGCCTGCAGATCCGACAGCTCGTAGTAGGCGCGGGCCAGGGTGTCTTGCACCACATCCTCGGCGTCGGCCACCGAGCCGGTCATGCGGGCGCAGTAGCGGTGCAGCTCGGGGCGAACGTCTTGCACCAACGCCAGAAAGCGGCGGCGCGCGTCTTCCAGCGCCGTGAACAGCGGCACTGCGCCGGTGGGTTCCTGATCAGTCGTTGTTGAAGAATCCATAGGACCCGATCTCGTGCAACTCGACCCGGGCGGGCGGTATCTCGCAGCGTTCGCGCACGCCGCTGCTGAAGGCCTTGAAGCTGGCCAGCGATGTCAGGGCCGTGTTGTCGCCGCTGCCTTCGTGCGAAACGATGTGGACGAAGCTCAGGCCATCGCCCAGCTTGAAGGTCGCGTAGCGCAGGCCGGGCGGGCGCACGCGCCGCAGTTCCTCGTACACCGCGCGGGCCAGGCGCTCGTTGTCTTCCACGCATTCAGGCTTGAGCTTGTACTGCACCATGTGCCGTGTCGTCGTCATGAACATCTCCTTGGGGGGTTGATTCATGCAAAGACGTTTAGGCGCGGCAAAAGGATGCGCGGGTGGCGCTACCGCAGCATCCAGGCCGCCATGCCGTCCAGCACCTGGTGCAGGACCTCGGCATCCTTGCGCCCGGAGCGGGCCAGCACATGGAAGGAATGGTCGGCCTCGGCGATCTCCATCAAGGTCGCCAGGGAACCCAGCTCCGCCGCAAGCGCCTGCATGCGCGGGAATTCGGCCAGCTTGTCGCGCGTGCCCTGGACGAAGAGCACGGGAATCCGAACCTCGCGCAGATGCTCGCCACGTGCGCTGGAGGGCGCGCCGTCCGGATGCAAGGGGAAGCCCAGGAACACCAGCCCCTCGACGGCCGGCAAGGGCGCCGCCGCCTGAGCCTGCGACGTCATGCGCCCGCCAAAGGACTTGCCGCCCGCGTAGAGCCGCAGCCCTTCGAAGCGCTGCGCCGCCTGGGCCACGGCAGCGCGCACCGCGGCATGCGCCACGGCCGGCGGGTCGGTGCGCTTGCTGCCGCGCTCCATGTAGGGAAACTGGTAGCGCAGGCTGGCGATGCCGCGCTGCGCCAGCCCGTCGGCCGTGGCCGCCATGAAGGAGTGCGCCATGCCGGCGCCGGCGCCATGGGCCAGCACGTAGCAGGCCTTGGCATCGGCCGGCGCTTGCACCAGGCCGGAGACAGCGGTCTCGCCATCGATCTCGATGCGGATGGGTTGCGGCGACGCAGTGGTGCTCATTGGATTGACCTTGATGCCGGGCGGGTGGCACCCTCATCCGGAGTTTCCGCTTTTTGCGCGCGGGGGTCAGAATCGGCCGCATGGACCTCAGCGAACACAGCCTGCGCGCCCTGTTCAAGCAGCTCGGCTTGTCGGACAGCGCAGCCGCGATCGACGCCTTCATCGCCGAACATCGTCCGCTTTCCGACACGGTGGCGCTGGCGGATGCGCCTTTCTGGACAGAGGCCCAGGCCCAGTTCCTGCGCGAAGAGGTCGAGGAAGACGCCGACTGGGCCGAGCTGGTGGACCAGCTGAATCTGCGCCTGCGCGCCTAGCGGCCCTGCCTAGCCCGGCGGCGAGCCCATGCCGTTGGCAATGACCATCGTGACCAGCACGTCCGAATCTTCCAGCGCAAGAAGGCCGTGCGTCACGCCTGCGCCGAGGTAGGCAAACTGCCCGGCAGAAAGCAGGCTGGTCTGGCCCGGCATCAGCAGTTCGACCTTGCCGTGCAGGCATTGGATGGTCAGCGAGCCCGGCACGCTGTGGTCCGGCACCTGCTTGCCGGCGGGCAGCACCAGGCGCATCACCTCCAGGTCGGGCGCCTTGAAGATGGCGATGGTCTTGTCGGGCGTGGTGGGCTGGCCGGGGGCCAGCAGGTCCACCACTTCTCCGGAGACAGCGTGTGCAATGGCCATGACGGGCAGTGTGGCCATGGCCGCCGCCAAAATCAAGCGGCCGCGGTGCAGGGCGCCTGTGCGGCGCGGCGGTCCAGGCCGCGGCTCGCCAAGGCGATGGCCAGGCCCGCCACGGTCAGCAGCGCCGCCGCCCAGCCCAAGGCCGGCAGGCCGGGCCCGCGGCCGATCACCACGCCGCCGACCCAGGCGCCCAGCGCATTTCCCAGGTTGAAGGCGGCGATGTTGAGGCTGGACGCCAGGTTCTGGCCGGCGCCGGAAGCCTTGTCCAGCACCCGCATCTGCAGCGGCGCCACGGTGGCAAAGCACACCACGCCCAGCAGCGCCACATACAGCATGGCGCCCATCGGCGTTGCCATCGCCAGCGGCATGGCGGCCAGCACCAGGGCCAGCGCGGCCAGGCTGCCCAGCAGGGAGGGCATCAGGGCGCGGTCGGCCAGCTTGCCGCCCAGGATGTTGCCGACCGCCAGGCCCCCGCCCATGAGCAGCAGCACCGGCGAAACGGCCGCCTCCGACAGGCCCGCCAGGCGCGTGAGCAGGGGCTGGATGTAGGTGAAGATGGCAAATACGCCGCCAAAGCCGAGCACCGTGATCGCCAGGCCCAGCAGCACCTGCGGCCGGGCCAGCACCGCCAATTCTTCGCGCAGCGGGCTGCTCGGCGCATCCTGCGCGCTGCCGCGCGGCACGAAGACCGCCAGCACGGCAAAGGCGAGCACGCCGATCAGCGCCACCGCCCAGAAGGTGGCGCGCCAGCCGAAGTGCAGACCCAGCCAGGCGCCGGCTGGCACCCCGAGCAGGGTGGCGGCGGTGAGGCCGGTGAACATGATGGCAATGGCCGATGCGCGGCGCTCGCGCGGCACCAGGCCGGTGGCGACCACCGAGCCGACGCCGAAGAAGGTGCCGTGCGCCAGCGAGGTCAGCACGCGGGCGGCCATCAGCGTCTCGTAGCTGGGGGCCAGCGCGCAGGCGATGTTGCCCAGCGTGAAGACCGCCATCAGCGCCAGCAGCACCGTCTTGCGCGGCAGCTTGCGGGTGGCGATGGTCAAGAGCGGCGCGCCGACGGCGACCCCGAGCGCATAGCCCGAGATCAAGAGGCCGGCACTGGCGATGGAGACATCGAGGTCCGCCGAGACCTGCAGCAGCAGGCCCATGATCACGAACTCGGTGGTGCCTATTCCGAAGGCACCGGCGGTGAGGGCAAGGAGAGCGATTGGCATGATGGCCCGTACTGTGAAGGCCTGGCGCCAAGATGACTAGAATGCCGCGCAGACCAGCATCTGTGAATTGAAGTCACGAATCAAATGGCGCGCAGCGACGTCAACCGCTTCGGCGAAATGGAAGCCTTCGTGCAGGTGGTGGAGCGCGGCAGCTTCTCGGCCGCCGCCGCGGTGCTGGGCATGACGCCTTCGGCCGTCAGCAAGCTCATCGCCCGGCTGGAGGCGCGGCTGGGCACGCGCCTGTTGCACCGTTCCACCCGCAAGCTGCAGCTCACGCCCGAGGGGCAGCTCTATCACGAGCGCGCCGTGCGCGTGCTGGCCGACCTGGACGAAGCCGAGCGCAGTGCCGCCTTCGACGCGCCGCCGCGCGGGCGCGTCAGCATCAACGCCAGCATTGCCGTGGGCCAGCGCCTGCTGATCCCGCTGGTGCAGCCGCTGTTGACGCTGCACCCGCAGATCCAGCTGGACATCGTGCTGACCGACCGGGTGGTGGACCTGATGGACGAGCGCGCCGACATCGCCGTCCGCTGGGGCCGGCTGCCGCCCTCCGACCTGGTGGCGCGCAAGCTGGGCGAGACCGGCCTGGCGATCCTGGCCTCGCCCGCCTACCTGGCGCAGCACGGGACCCCACGCACGCCGCAGGAGCTTTTGCTGCACAACCGGCTGGGCACGAACTACCGGCGCGCCACGCCCGACTGGCCGCTGCGGATGGACGGCCGCCAACTCGACGTTCCGATCTCTGGAAATGTGCGCGCCAGCGA
Organism: Variovorax sp. LARHSF232; assembly: GCF_052871435.1. Lineage (NCBI taxonomy): Bacteria > Pseudomonadati > Pseudomonadota > Betaproteobacteria > Burkholderiales > Comamonadaceae > Variovorax > Variovorax sp. LARHSF232. Next base: position 305,604 of record NZ_JBIXJS010000004.1, read on the forward strand.
CGGCGAAAGCCTGCGCCAGCTGGTGCTGGCCGGCGTCGGCCTGGGCCGGCTTTCCCTCTTCCACGTACATGGCGATATCGAGCAGGGCTTGCTTGTACCCGTGCTGGAGGAGTACAACCCGCACGAGCTCGAGCCGATCCATGCCGTTTACCTTGGAAAGGGTGGACGCTTGCCGGCTCGGGTACGCGCCGTGCTCGACTTTTTGAGTGCCCATGTCGACCTTCGCGGGGCGCGGCGCAGCCCTAACCTCAAGAAGAAGTTGCCAGCAGCATGACGAACATGAACAGCCAAGGCTTCACCCTCTTCGAGACCCGATACGGCCAATGCGGCATTGCCTGGGGCGCGCGCGGCATCGTCGGGGTTCAGCTGCCTGAAAGCGATGCCGCTGCCACCCGGGCGCGCATGCGCAAGCGCTTTCCATTGCTGCGCGAACGCGTGCCGCCGCCGGACGTGCAGGCCGCCATGGCGCGCATCACCCATCTCCTGACCGGCGGCATCGACGACCTGGCCGACGTCGGCCTCGATTGGCATGGCGTGTCCGAATTCCAGCGCCGCGTGTACGAGCTGGCACGCCGCATTCCGCCGGGCGAGACCCGCACCTACGGCGACATGGCCGTGCAGCTGGGCGACAAGGGCCTGGCCCGCGCGGTGGGGCAGGCGCTGGGCCTCAACCCCTTTGCCCCGGTGGTTCCCTGCCACCGGGTGCTGGCCGCCGGCGGCAAGCCGGGCGGCTTCTCGGCGCACGGCGGCGCCCACGTCAAGCTGCGCATGCTGGCGGTGGAGGGCGCCGAGGCCGTGGCCATCAACAGCGGCAGCGCGCCGCTCTTTTCGCGCGAGGCATTGCGCCAACCCTGAGCCCTGGCTAGCACAGGCCGCACACGCGTGCCCGAGCGTGCCCATTGGCCGTTGGCGACAATCGGCTAGATGACCTCACGTCTTTTTCGTCTCGCCCTGGTGCTGGGCCTTCTCTCGGCCATCGGCCCTTTCGCCATCGACATGTACCTGCCGGCGCTGCCGGCCATCGGTGCCAGCCTGCACGCGGACATCGGCGCGGTGCAGATGAGCCTGACGGTGTTCTTCCTGGCGCTGGGCATCGGGCAGCTGCTGTACGGACCGGTGTCGGACATGGTGGGACGCAAGCCGCCGCTGTACTTCGGCCTGGCGCTGTTCGTGGCGGCCAGCATTGGCTGCGCGCTGGCGCAGAGCATCGACACGCTGGTGCTGCTGCGCTTCGTGCAGGGCCTGGGCGCGGCGGCCGGCATGGCGATTCCGCGCGCGGTGGTGCGCGACCTGCATACCGGCACGGATGCGGCGCGCCTCATGTCGCTCTTGATGCTGGTGTTCAGCGTCTCGCCGATCCTGGCGCCGCTGGTCGGCAGCGGGGTGATCGCGCTGAGCAGCTGGCGCGGCGTGTTCTGGGCGGTGGCCATCGCGGGCATCGCGGGCGCGGCGATGATGGCCTTCATGCTGCGCGAGACGCGCACGCGAGAAGAGCGGCTGGAAAGCAGCCTGGGCGGTGCGCTGCGCGCCTACGGCGTGCTGATGCGCGATCCGCACTACCTGGGGCTGGTGTTCATCGGCAGCTTCGCCATGGGCGGCTTCTTCGTCTACCTGGCCAATTCCTCCTTCGTCTTCATCGACCACTACGGCCTGACGCCCACCCAGTACAGCCTGGCCTTCGGCGTGAACGCGGCCGGCTTCATCGGCGCCTCGCAATTCACCGGCGCGCTCGGCGAGCGCTACGGCCTGGTGGCGCTGGTGCGGCGCGCGGTGCTGGCCTGCGGCATGGTGATGGTGGCGCTGATGGCCTACTACCTGGCCGGCGGCGACAACTTCTGGGTGTTGATCGTCACGTACTTCATCGCCAGTACCTTCATGGGCTTCGTGATTCCGCCCACCGGCGTGCTGGCGCTGGAAGAGCACGGCGCCATCGCCGGCACCGCTTCGGCGCTGCTGGGCACGCTGCAGATGCTCACCGGCGCACTGATGATGGGCGCCATCGCCGTCTTCACCAACGGCTCGCCGATCGCCATGGTGGCCGGCATGACGCTGGGCGCCGGCATCTCGCTGCTGCTGACGTGGCTGACCTTGGGAAGCGACCGCCTGACCGCCTACCCGGCGCGCACCTGAAATGCCGGTGCCTCCTGATGGTCTGCCCCAGCCCCAGCGCAGGCGTGCAATGACCGTCATCCTGCTGGGCATCGCGGTGGCGGTGCTCGACGGGACCATCGTCAACCTGGCGCTGCCGGGCATCGCGCAGCAGCTCAAGGCCAGCCCTTCGGCCGCCATCTGGGTGGTCAATGCCTACCAGATCGCCACCCTGGTCATGCTGCTGCCGCTGGCGGCGCTGGGCGAGCGGGTCGGCTACCGGCGCGTCTACCTGCTGGGCATGGCGCTGTTCGCGGCCGCCTCGCTGGTGGCGGCCTTCGCGGATTCGCTCGCCACGCTGATCGCGGCGAGGGCGCTGCAAGGGCTGGGCGCGGCCGGCATCATGAGCGTCAACGCCGCGCTGGTTCGGCTCACCTATCCGGCCGACCAGCTGGGCCGCGGCGTGGCCAACAACTCGCTGGTGGTGGCCACGGCCTCGGTGGCCGGGCCCTCGGTGGCGGCGGCCATCCTGTCGGTGGCTTCCTGGCCCTGGCTGTTCGCGCTCAACGTGCCGCTGGGCATCCTGGTGCTGGCGCTGGGCGTGAAGGCGCTGCCCTTCAACACGGCGAAGGCCAGCGGCGTGCGCTTCTCGCTGCTCGATGTGGGGCTCAACGTGCTGATGTTCTCGCTCTTCTTCATCGGCGCCGACGCCCTGGGCGTGCGCGGCGAAGGAGCAGGGCAGGGTGCGCCGGCCATGGCCTGGGGCCTGCTGGCGGCGGGCGTGCTGGTGGGTGTCTTCTACATCGGCCGCCAGCGCCGGCAGGCGGTGCCGCTGTTTCCGGTGGACCTGCTGCGCATTCCGGTGTTCGCCTTGTCGATGTGCACCTCGGTGATGGCTTTCTGCGCGCAGATGCTGGCCTACATCGCGCTGCCTTTTCTGCTCCTGGACATGTTCGGCCGCTCGCATGTGCAGGCGGGCCTGCTCATCACGGCCTGGCCGCTGGCCATCGTGGTGATGGCGCCGCTGGCCGGGCGGTTGATCGGCCGCTACCCGGACGGGCTGCTCGGCGGCGTGGGCCTGGGCCTGCTGGCCGCCGGCCTGCTGCTGCTGGCCCTGCTGCCGCACGATGCGTCGAACGCCGACATCGCCTGGCGCATGGCCTTGTGCGGCCTGGGCTTCGGCCTGTTCCAGTCGCCCAACAACCACACCATCGTGACGGCACCGCCGCGCGAGCGCAGCGGCGCCGCCAGCGGCATGCTGGGCACCGCACGGCTCACCGGCCAGACGCTGGGCGCGGTGGTGCTGGCGGTGCTCTTCAGCTTCTGGCCGCCGCTGGAAGGCCGCGGCCCCTTCATCGCCCTGGCGCTGGCGGCGGCCTGCGCGACATGCGCAGCGATCTTCAGTACATTGCGCCTTCGCGAGCCCGCGCTCGTCCCCGCCAGCACCCCCAAGACCTGACACCCAATGTCCCAGATCGGCAAGCCTCCCTGCGACGCCGCCGTGATCGCGCTGGGGGCCCCGGCGGCCGAGCCTTGCCCGCAGGCATCCAAGCCCTGGGTGCTGGTGGCGGCCATCATCGGATCGAGCATGGCCTTCGTCGACGGCACGGTGGTCAACGTGGCGCTGCCGGCGATCCAGCGCGAACTCGATGCCGACGCCTTCCAGGCCCAGTGGGTGGTGGAGTCCTATGCCTTGTTCCTGGCGGCGCTGCTGCTGGTGGGCGGGGCCATGGGCGACCGCTTCGGCCGGCGCCGGATCTTCGCGCTGGGCGTGGGGCTGTTTGCCGGCGCCTCGGTGGCCTGCGCGCTGGCGGCCAGCGTGCAGCAGCTGATTGCCGCACGGGCGGTGCAGGGCATCGGCGGCGCCTTGCTGGTACCGGGCAGCCTGGCGCTCATCAGCGCGAACTTCGGTGAAAAAGAGCGCGGCAAGGCGATCGGCACCTGGTCCGGCTTCAGCGGCATCACCGCCGCCGTCGGGCCGGTGATCGGCGGTTTCCTGGTCGACCACTATTCCTGGATCTGGGCCTTTCTGGTGAACGTGCCGCTGGCGCTGGTGGTGCTGGCCATCACCGCGAAACACGTGCCGGAAAGCCGTGGCGGCAATGCGGCCGCGCCGCTCGACTGGCTCGGCGCCCTGCTGGCCACCTTGTCGCTGGGCGGCGTGGTCTATGCCTTCATCGAGGCGCCGTCGCAAGGGTGGGGCGCCGGCGCCGTGCTGGCGGCGCTGGCGATCGGCATGGGCGCCGGCATCGGCTTCGTGTGGGCGCAGCTGCGGGTGCGCGCGCCCATGCTGCCGCTGTCGCTCTTTCGCAGTGGCAACTTCAGCGGGGCCAACCTGCTGACCCTGCTGCTCTACGCGGCGCTGGGCGGCGGACTCTACTTTTTCCCGCTCAACTTGATCCAGGTGCAGGGCTACACGGCCACCGCGGCCGGCGCGGCGCTGCTGCCCTTCATCCTGATCCTGTTCGCGCTCTCGCGCTGGGCCGGGCAGCTGGTGGACAAGGTGGGGGCGCGGCTGCCGCTGGTGCTGGGGCCGGCCATCGCCGGCGCCGGCTTCGCCCTGTTTGCCGTGCCGGGTACCAGCGCCAACTACTGGACCGGCTTCTTCCCGGCAGTGGTGGTGCTGGGCCTGGGCATGGCGATCACCATCGCGCCGCTGACGACCACCGTGATGAACGCGGTCGGCACCGAGGCGGCCGGCGTCGCCTCGGGCGTGAACAACGCAGTGTCGCGGGTGGCGGCGGTGCTGGCCATTGCCGTCTTTGGCCTGTTGATGGCCTGGGCCTTCGGCGCGCGGCTGGACGAGGGCCTGCGCACGCTGGCCGCGCCGCAGCAGGTGGTGGACTTCATGGCAGGGCAGCGCGCCCGCCTGGCGGAAGCAGCCTTGCCGCCGGGCATCGAAGGGGCGGCGGCCGAGGCCTTGCGCGAGCAGATCCGGGCCGCCTACGTGGCCGGCTTTCGCTGGATCATGCTGGCCAGTGCCGGCCTGGCCTTGTTGAGCGCTTTGAGCGCCTGGCTGGCCATCGGGCGCGGACAGGGCAAATAGTCCAAATTGCCTAATGTGGCTATTTTTGCCATAATGGCCGCAACTGCGAAGGAGCTGCCATGACCACCCCGCCCATCAGCATCGAGAACCTGCCGCGCCAGAACGCGTCGCAGGTCAAGAACAAGTGGGGCGACGTGGTGCGCCAGGTGCGCCAGAACGGCAGCGTGGCCATCACCAACCATTCGGCCGTCGAAATGGTGCTGCTGGACGCCGCCACCTACCAGCAACTGACCGAAAGCCTGGCCGCGCTGCAGGCGCGCGAACAGTCGGTACTTGACGAACTCTCGCAACGCTTCGACGCCCGCCTGGCCAGCCTGCACCAACCCGATGCCGGCGCGCGGCTGGGCGCCCTGTTCGACGCCAAGGGCAAGCTCGGTAGCAAGCGGCCCAAGGTCGGTGCCAGCCACTGATGCCCAAGGCTGGTGCAGCCCCGCGGCCTTTCATCTTCGTGCTGGCCGGCGTCAACGGCGCCGGCAAGAGCTCGGTCGGCGGCGCCTTGCTGGCCGAGCATGGCCTGGATTGGTACAACCCCGACAGCTATGCGCGCGAACTGGTGGCGCTGCTGGGCTTGCCCATCGGCGAGGCCAACGCCAGGGCCTGGGAACACGGCCGGGCGCAACTGGAAGCCGCCATCGCGCAGGGCCGCAACTTCGCTTTCGAGACCACCCTGGGCGCCCACACCATTCCCGACCTGCTGGCCCAGGCCGCGCGCACGCATGACGTGGTCGTGCTCTTTTGCGGGCTGGCTTCGGTGGACCTGCACATGCGGCGCGTCAAGGCGCGAGTGGCGGTGGGCGGCCACGACATCCCGCAGGCCAAGATCCGCGAGCGCTGGGACGCCTCGCGCCTGAACCTCATCCGCCTTTTGCCGGCGTTGGCGCGGCTGCAGGTTTTCGACAACAGCGCGCAGGCGGCGCTGGGCAAACCCATTCCCGACCCGGTGTTGCTGCTGGAAACGGTGCGTGGTCATGTGACCTATCCGGGCCCCAAGGACCGCGCGGCGCTCAATGCCACGCCCGACTGGGCCCGGCCGATCGTGCAGGCTGCTTTCGAACACCAGGCCGAGCTTTCCTCGCCGGCCGCCAAGACCCCTGCCGCAGCGCGTCGCAAGATGCTCCAATAGCCGTCCGCGCCGCCGCGGCGGCCGCGAGGAGAAAGGAAGACACCATGACATTCCAGGCACTCGTGATCGACAAGGACGAGAAGGCAGGCTACCGCGCCGAACTGCGCCCGCTGGGCGACACCGACTTGCCCGAGGGCGACGTGATGGTGGGCGTGCAGTACTCCACCATCAACTACAAGGACGGCCTTGCCATCACCGGCAAGGCGCCCGTGGTGCGCAAGTTTCCGCTGGTGGCGGGCATCGATTTTTCCGGCGTGGTGCAACACAGCACGCACCCCGACTGGAAGCCGGGCGACCGGGTGCTGCTCAACGGCTGGGGCGTGGGCGAGTCCCATAGCGGCGGGCTGGCACAGCTGGCCCGCGTCAAGGGCGACTGGCTGGTGCGGCTGCCCGATGACCTGAGCGCGCGCCAGGCCATGGCGATCGGCACCGCCGGCTACACCGCCATGCTGTGCGTGATGGCGCTGGACAAGCATGGCCTCACGCCCGCCGATGGCGACATCCTGGTGACCGGCGCCAATGGCGGCGTGGGCAGCATCGCCATCGCGCTCTTGAGCCGGATGGGTTTTCGGGTGGTGGCCTCGACCGGGCGGCTGGGCGAAACGGCCTTCCTGCAGCAACTGGGCGCGGCCGAAGTCATCGACCGTGCCGAGCTGGCCGCGCCCGGCAAGCCGCTGGGCAAGGAGCGCTGGGCCGGAGTGGTGGATGCGGTGGGCAGCCACACCCTGGCCAATGCCTGCGCCGGCACCCGCTACCGCGGCGCAGTCGCTGCTTGCGGGCTGGCGCAGGGGCTGGACTTTCCGGGCAGCGTCGCGCCCTTCATCCTGCGCGGCATCACCCTCTACGGCATCGACAGCGTGATGGCGCCGCAGGCCCTGCGGCGCGCGGCCTGGCAGCGCCTGGCAAGCGAGCTGGACCTGGCCAAGCTCGACGCCATCACCCACGAGATCACGCTGGGCCAGGCGGCGCAGGCCGGCCGGGACATCCTGGAAGGCCGGATCCGCGGCCGCGTGGTGGTGAACGTCGCGCGCATCTGAATCCAAAAAGTCGCGCGCTTCGTTCACGCACTTGTCATGCGCGGCGCCTAGGGTCTGTTCACACTATTTACGGGGTCGCGAAGGCATGCCAAAGCGGACAAATCAAGGCGCACGACGCCGCGTGTGCGTCGGCACACGCAAGGCGTGCAACGCGGAGTTGGCCGCTTTGGCATGCCTTCCCTCCGGGTTGGCCCGCATTGGGGCCGTCTGCGGCGTTGCCCGCGCTTGCAATGCTTCAGCATTGCTGCGCACGGGCGCCTTGCATCCAGCCCCAATGCAGGCCAACGCGATCCCCGCAAATAGTGTGAACAGGCCCTAGTCGGCCCGCGTCAATCAACCGTGATGAGGAGACGATCGTGAGCTCTGTGATGATGACCAAGAAGAAGCTGGGCCTGGCGCTGCTGGGCCTGGGACTGCTGCTGGCCGCCGCCGCCCCGGCGACCGCACGCGACGAAGAACGCGGCCGCCGCCGCGCCGACAACGCACCGCTGGTGATCGGCCACCGCGGCGGCGCCAACGGCTACCTGCCCGAGCACACGCTGGAGGCCTATGCGCTGGGGATCGAGCTGGGCGCCGACTACATCGAGCCCGACCTGGTCGCCACCAAGGACGGCCACCTGATCGCGCGCCACGAGCCCAACCTGATCGACACCACCAACGTCAAGGACCTGCAGCAGTTCGCGCCACGCCGCCGCACCGCCATGGTCGACGGCGTGCCGGTCGACGGCTTCTTCGCCAGCGACTTCACCCTGGCCGAGATCAAGCAGCTGCGTGCCGTGCAGTCCTTTCCCGAGCGCGACCAGGCCTTCAACGGCAAGTTCCAGATCCCCACCCTGGCCGAGGTGATCGAGCTGGCCAAGCGCAAGTCGCGCGAAGAGGGCCGGCGCATCGGCATCTATCCGGAAACCAAGCATCCCACCTACCACCAGCAGATCGGCCTGCCGCTGGAAGACCGGCTGCTGGCGGCGCTGACCGCGGCCGGCTGGAACCACCGCAACGCGCCAGTGTTCATCCAGTCCTTCGAGACGGCCAACCTGCGCTACCTGCGCAGCAAGACCAGCGTGCGGCTGGTGCAGCTGGTGGATGCCAACGACGTCAAGCCCGACGGCTCGATGGACCTCACGCCGCCCTTCGACAAGCCCTACGACTGGGTCATCAGCAACCGCGCCGGCACCTTTGCCGACCTGCTGACGCCCGCCGGCCTGCAGGAAGTGCGCGGCTACGCCGACGGCATCGGCCCCTGGAAGCCCTACCTGATCCCGAGCGCCTGCAAGACGGTGCAAAACGGTGCCTGCGCCGATGTGACCGGCGACGGTGCGGTCGACGAGCGCGACCGCGTGCTGCTGCCCGCCACGCCGGTGATCGCCAACGCACATCGCCTGGGCTTGCTGGTGCATCCCTACACCTTCCGCAGCGAGCAAAAGCGCCTGACCGGCAGCTTCGGCGGCAACCCGGTCAATGAATACCTGGCCTTCTACGAGGCCGGGGTCGACGGCCTGTTCAGCGACTTCGCCGACACCGCGGTGGCGGCCCGTGCGATGTTCCTGCTCAAGCACGACCCCGACTACGCGGCCTGCCTGGTCAATGCACGCAAGTGCGAGCGCAGCAACGACTGAAAGATTCGTCAGGGGCGATTGCCCCACGGGCGCCTCGGTGCTTCAATGTTGGCTCCTGCGGTGACGAAGGAGACTTCCATGGCCTACGAAGCGCGATATGTCCTGCGACCCAACCCCGGCGCCGATCTGGGAGCCGTCATCGAAGCCCTGAGGGTGGGCGCGGCGCTCTGGAAGAAGCACGGCGCGCCCGACCCGCAGCTGTGGACCGTGGCCGCGGGCGAACTGGGCAACTATGTCCTGACCGTGCGATTCGAGAATGCGACGGCCTACGCCAAGGTGACGGATCCGTTGTCAGCCGATCCCGAGTTTCACCGCTGGCAAGCGAGCAACGTCCAATCCGGCGCGTTCACGTGGGTGCGCAGCAACCTCATGCGCGAGCTCGCTCTGCCGTAGGCGCGCTGGCGCCGACAATGAGGCTCGAAGGAGTATCGAGCCACCATGCCTTGCAGTCCCGCCTCGCGCGCCCTGTTCCTCGTCGCCGCCGCCACGGCCCTGGCGATGGGTGTGTCCGCCCGTGCGCAACAGCCGAAGCCGGCGCAGGCGCAGGCGCAGGCGCAGGTGCCCAGCTTCGACTGCGCCAAGGCCAGGCCGGACAGCGTCGAACTGCTGATCTGCAAGACGCCGCTCCTGACTGCGCTGGATGCCGAGATGGCGCGCCTGTACCGGCTGGCGCGCTGGGGCGCACCGGCGCGCAATTCGCAGAAGGACTGGCTGCGCCGCCGCGATGCCTGCCACGGCGTGGCCAACGAAACCCTGTGCACGCGCGACGCCTACCTCTCGCGCATCGTCGAGCTGCGCGTGATGAGCAGGACGGCGCGCAGCGTCGAGCGCAAGAGCATCAGCCTGGGGCCGGTGGCCTACCGCTGCGAGGGGATGGAAGGGCACCTCTTCGCCACCTTCGTGAACGTGGAGCCTGCGCTGGTTCGGCTGCGCAACAAGAGCAGCGTCTGGGTGTTCGAACGCGCGCGCAGTGCCAGCGGCGCCAGGTACATCGGCCCGGCCGGCGAAGACGCGCAGCTGTTCTGGAGCAAGGGGCAAGAGGCCGTGGTGCGCCTGGGTGCGGGCAGCGCACAGACCAGCTGCAAGGAAAAAGTGAGCGGCGGCTGAGCGGCTTTCGCTACCACCTTTGCGTTAGCGCGCATGGCCAATAGCCAAGGCCAACCCCGGCGCCCAAACTTCGCCCGCATCTGAATCCCGCCGCATGCGGCAGAGAAGAGGAGTGGCAATGACCCGGTGCTCGCCGAGCCGCAAGCGGCTGCTGTTGGCCTCTTCGATGGTGCTGCTGCTCGGCAGCGTCCTCGCAGGCTGCTCGAAGAAGGACGAACCACGGCCCGGCGCCGTGCTCGACGAGGCGCGCCTGGCAGGGCGCCAGGCCGCGTCCTTTGCGCATGCCGACGAGGATTACTTCAAGGACATGGATGGCGGCGTGCAGCTCACGCCCGACGAAGTGCGCGGCCGCAACATGTGGCTGGTCTGGAGCGGCGGCAACGACCGCTTCTGGACAAAGATGACCGACTACACCTTCGGCGCCTTCGACCTCTTGAAGGTGGTGAGCTCGCACCCCAGCCAGGGCTATTCGCGCGCCAACCGTTGGGACTACTTCGGCCTGGTGAACGAGCCCTGCTTCGACAAGGCGGCGGGCCCGTCGAAGGAGCGGCGCGGCTTGTGGCTGGACGTGCGCAGCAAGGACTGCGCGCCCGATCCCTTCGAGAATGAAGCCAAGTACCCCGGCGTGGCGATCGGCTCGCGCGGCAAGCCGCTGGGCGACGGCACGACGCAGCCGCTGGGCTCGTTCTACGGCTATGGCACCGGCATCGCCGGCCTGCGGCTCTTTCCCAACCCCGACTTCGATGACAAAGCGGCCAAGGCATGGGACGCCGAGAAGTACTACACCGACCCGAGCTACTACAACCGCAAGGACCTGGTGCGGCCCTTCCGGGTGGGCATGTCCTGCGGCTTTTGCCACATCGGGCCCAGCCCGACCAAGCCGCCGGCTGACCCCGGCAACCCCAAGTTCGAGAACCTCAGTTCCTCGGTGGGCGCGCAGTACATGTGGGTGGACCGGCTCTTCATCTTCAATGCCAACAAGCCCGAGGGCCGGCGCAATTTCATGTACCAGCTGGCCCATACCTTCAGGCCGGGCTCGATGGACACCTCGCTGGTGTCCACCGATTCGATCAACAACCCGCGCACCATGAATGCGGTGTACGACTTCCCGGCGCGCATGGACCTGGCCAAGCGGCTCGGCAACGAGAAGCTGGCCGGCGGCGAGCGCGACAACAAGCAGTTTCAGGACTTCACCAACAACGGCCCGCTGCTGGACTTCTTCACCGCGCCCGACCAGGTGCGCACCCCGCATGTGCTGAAGGACGGGGCCGACTCGGTGGGCCTGCTGGGCGCGCTGAATCGCGTGTACCTCAACATCGGCCTGTTCAGCGAAGAGTGGCTGCTGCACTTCAATGCGGTGGTCGGCGGCAAGACCATCACGCCGATCAAGATCGCCGATGCGCAGAAGAACTCAAGCTACTGGCAGGCCACCGAGGCGGGCACGCCGGCCACGGCGCTGTTCTTCCTGAAGGCTGCGAAGCCCGACCGGCTGAAGGATGCGCCCGGCGGCGACAAGCATCTGCAAGCCGACAACGCCAGCCTCGACAAGGGCAAGCAGGTCTTCGCCGACACCTGCGCGCGCTGCCATTCGAGCAAGGCGCCCAAGCCGACCATCGACCTGTCGCCGGCTCGCTGCGCCGGTCCGGGCTACCTCGACTGCTTCCAGCGCTACTGGGCCTGGACCCAGACCGACGACTACAAGCAGCAGATGCGGCAGATCGTTGCAGCGGCCGACTTCCTGGAGAACAACTACCTCTCGACCGACGTGCGCATTCCCTCGACCCTGCTGCGCACCAATGTCTGCAGCCCGCTGGCCACCAACGCGCTGGGCGGCAACATCTGGAACGACTTCTCCTCCAGCAGCTACAAGTCGCTTCCCTCGGTGGGCACGGTGACGCTGGCCGACCCCTTCACCGGAGAATCCAGGCCCTACCAGATGCCGGCGGGCGGGCGCGGCTACACCCGCGTGCCCTCGCTCATCGGCCTGTGGTCCACCGGGCCTTACCTGCTCAACAACACGGTTGGCCCCTTCGACGGCAATCCTTCGGTGGATGCGCGCATGAAGGTGTTCAATGCTTCCATCGAGCAGATGCTGTGGCCCGAGAAGCGCGAGCATGATTCGGAGCTGGGCAACAAGGTCGATGGCACCATCGACCGCACCACCGAGCGCAGCGAGCTGGTGATTCCGGTGGGCTTCGTGCCCGAAGGCCTGCAGCCCCTGCAGGGCAGGCTGCACCGCTGGCTGCCGCAGCTGTTCTCCGAGGGCGGCGACGTGACCCTGGGGCCCATCCCCAAGGGCGTGCCGATCTCCCTCCTGTCGAACCTGAAGCTGCGCGCCGAGGAAGGCGACATCGCCGACAAAGCCGAGCACCTGGCCCGCATCAGTGCCCTGGCGCTGCGCCTGAAGGTCAATCTGCTCACGGCGCCCAAGGACGCCAGCGACGTCCAGTTGCGCCAGCACTTCACCGACCTGCGCGAGCCGATGCTGGCCCTGAGCAAGTGCCCGGACTTCGTGGTCAACCGCGGCCACTATTTCGGCACCGCGCAGTTCAATCGGCAGGACGGCCTGTCGGCCGACGAGAAGGCCTTCGGCAAAGAGCCGGAGCTGAGCGACGCCGACAAGCGCGCCCTGATCGCTTTCCTCAAGACCTTCTGAAACGCCGCTTTCACCCATAAGAACCGGCCCTCATGGCAGACGTGGAAACGGCGCTGGACTGGGACTACGTGATCGTGGGTTCCGGCGCCGGCGGCGGCGTGCTGGCCGCACGGTTGGCCGAGGAGGGCATGCGCGTGTTCCTGATCGAGGCCGGCAGCGACCCACAGCAAGCCGAGCGCATGCCCGACGACTACGAGGTGCCGGCCTTCCATGCCTTCGCCTGCGAGAACCCGGCGCTGGCCTGGAACTTCCACGTGCGCCACTACGGGGACGAGGCGCGCCAGGCGCGCGACCCCAAGTACCGGCCGGGGCAGGGCGTGCTGTATCCGCGTGCCGGCGCCCTGGGCGGCTGCACGGTGCACAACGCGATGATCTTCATGCCGCCGCACGATGGTGACTGGGACGAGATCGCACGCCTGACTGGCGACGTCTCCTGGCGCGCCCAGAACATGCGCCGCTATGCCCAGCGCATCGAGGACTGCGGCCACCGGCCGCTGTGGCGGCTGCTGCGCCACATCGGGCTCGACCCGACGGGGCATGGCTGGAGCGGCTGGCTGCGCACCGAAAAGTCGATGCCGCTGTCGGTGCTGCGCGATGACGGCCTGGTGCGCCTGTTGATCGGCAGCGCTGGCAGCTTCACCCGCAAGCTGCCGACGCCGCTCTTGAGCGCCTGGCGCTGGGTGCGCGGCGGCCTGGGCGACCCGAACGCGCGGCGCCTGCGCGGCGGCAGCTTCGAGGGCCTGTGCTACACGCCTTTGTCGACATCGCAGCACCGGCGCGCCGGCGTGCGCGAACGCCTGCGGGAAGTGGCCCGGCGCCACCCGGAGCGGCTGCACATCGAGCTCGATGCGCTGGCCACCCGCGTGCTGTTCGACGCCCATGGCGCGGCCAGTGGTGTCGAGTACCGCAAGGGCGCCCAGCTCTACCGTGCCCATGCCGCGCCGAACGGAGCGCCCGGCGAGCGCCGCGAGGTGCATGCGCAGCGCGAGGTGATCCTGTGCGGCGGCGCCTTCAACACGCCGCAACTGCTGATGCTCTCGGGCATCGGCCCGGTGCGCGAGCTGATGGCGCACGGCATCGAGACACGGGTCGACCTGCCCGGCGTGGGCCGCAACCTGCAGGACCGCTACGAAGTCGCGCTGACGCACCGCATGCGCCGGCCCTGGGAGGTGCTGCAGGGCGCCCGCTGGTCGCGCGGCGATGCGCTGTGGCAGCGCTGGCAGGATTTGCGCGGCGGCATGTACGGCTCGAACGGCGCCACCCTCGGCGTGGTCAGCCGATCCAGCCAGGCCGCCACAGCCGAGCCCGATCTGTTCTGCATGGCGCTGCTGGCCCAATTCGAAGGCTACTTTCCCGGCTTTTCCAAGTTGATCAGCGGCCACGACGACCGCCTCAGCTGGGCCATCCTGAAAGGCCGCACGCGCAACCGCGCCGGCACGGTGCGCCTGCGCTCGGCCGACCCGCTGGACATGCCGCTCATCAACTTCCATCACTTCGAGGAAGGCAGCCCGGGCAGCGAGGAGGACCTGCGCGCGCTGGTGGAAGCGATCCGGTCCGTGCGCGGCCTGACCGGCCCCTTGATCGAGAGCGGCTGGATTGAAGAGGAACTGCAGCCTGGTGCCGCAGTGCAGGGCGATGAGGCACTGGCCCAGTTCGTGCGCGACACCGCCTGGGGCCACCATGCCTCCTGCACCTGCCCGATCGGCCCGCGCGAGGAGGGCGGGGTGCTCGACAGCACTTTGTCGGTGCACGGCGTGGCGCGGCTTCGGGTCGTGGACGCCTCGGCCTTCCCGCACATTCCGGGCTTCTTCGTGGCGGCGGCCATCTTCATGCTGGCCGAGAAGGCAGCGGACATGGTGCTGGCCGCGGCGCGGGGCGTTCCGGCGTCGTCGCCCTAGCCTTTAGGCCAATGCCTCGCGCACGCCATTCGCCTTTAGGCAAATTGACGCTCCTTTGGGGCTGATCGACACTTTTTTCCGCGGCACTTTGCCGCCCAAGGAGATGCCCCCATGGCCTACGACGTGCAGCAGCTTCTGGCGATGACGCAGGAGCAACTCGACGATCTGTTCAAGGCCAGCCCGGCCGGCGACATTCCCGACGGCGAAGCCAAGGGCACGGCCATCGTGGCGCCGGGCACCGTCTATTCGGAGCACATTGCGACCATCGTCAATGTGTTCGGCTGGCAGGGGAAGGTGTTCGACGCGGAGAAGGGCCTCTTGAAGAACAAGGTGCTGTTCTTCGGCCTGCAGGCCATCGTGGCGCGGGTCTACAAGGGCGAGAGCTGGCTGGACGGCAAGGAATGCATCGTGCTGGACTATTCCGACACCTCGCTGATCGCCAAGTGGATCCGCGACGAGATCCGGCTGATCAGTCCCAAGCTCTACCTGGGCAAGGTGTACTGGGGCAAGGACCGGCTGATCGACTTCTGCCTCGAGTTCTGAATCCAGCGCGGGCGATGCGGTGACCCCCCAATCGCCCTTCACGGTGGTGGCGCAGGTGGCGCAAGGCCGCGAAGCCTCGCTGCGCCAGATGCTCGAGCGCATGAACCGCCAGAGCGGCATGGCCGACCCGGAGAATGCATTGCTGCCTTTCGCCTTGTTCGAGCGCCTGCATTTCGCGCGCTTTGCACTGCTGCCCGATACGACCATGGCCGACCTGGAAGCCTTCGGCTTGCCGCGGCCGGCGGTGCCGCCGCTGTACCTGGCCTTCGTCGGCGAATGCGATGGGCCGGCGCGGGAGCAGCTGGAGGAGTTTGCGCAGAAGGCGGGCTCGGGCCTGCGGCGCATCTTCGCGCACTGCGCGGGCTTCGACGGCGGCAGCACGGCGCGCCTGGTGGCATGGATGAAGGCGCACGACCTGCCGGTGGGCGCGAACTACGTGAACCGCATCGGCCGCACGGTGCGGCAGGTGCATGAAGAAAGCGCGCTGCAAAAGCTCCTGTCGGAAAGCGCACCGCGCGGCGTCGCGCTCGATCCGCGGGCGGTTCGGCGCCAGTTGCTGGCGCACGTGAAGGCCGAGCGCGCGGCAGGACGGCTGACCCTGACGCCGCCCGAGTCCACGCCATCGGACTGGCGGCTCCGCAACGGCCTGCACCTGATCGGCGTGCCGCTGCTTGCGCTCCTGTTGCTGCCGATCTGGATCGTGCTGCTGCCTGTCGGCATCGTCCTCTTGCGCCGCCAGGAGAAGCGCGACCCCGCGTTCCATCCACGTCCGGATGCTGCAGACGTGCAGGCCATGCAGCGCCTGGAGGATCACGACCTGTCCAACAGCTTCACCGCCCTGGGGCCGGTCAAGCCCGGCTGGCTGCGCCGCGCGCTGGTGCGGCTGGTGCTGCTGGCAATCGACTACGCCTGCCGACACGTGTTCGGCAAGGGCCACCTGGCACGCATCCAGACCATTCACTTCGCCCGCTGGGTGTTCATGGACGACCGCCGGCGCGTGCTCTTTTGCAGCAACTACGACGGCAGCCACGAGAGCTACATGGACGACTTCGTCAACAAGGCGGCCTGGGGCCTGAACCTGGTGTTCTCCAACGGCTTCGGCTGGCCGCGAACCGACTGGTTGATCAAGGGCGGGGCGCGCCACGAGTTGCCTTTCAAGCACTACCAGCGGCGGCACCAACTGCCCACCCAGGTCTGGTACAAGGCCTACCCCGGCCTAACCTTGAGCGACCTTGAGCGCAACCGCCGCATCCGCGAAGGCGTCGAGGCCGGCGAGATGAACGAGCAGCAGGCCCTGGCCTGGCTGAGGCTCCTATGAGCAGCGCGAACGCCGCGTCCAAGGTCGACCACGACGACATCCAGGGCCTGGTGCGCTTCGGCTACCGCAAGCTGACGCAGGCGAGCTTCCTGCTCTTGCGCGTGCGCGATGTCGCCGCCGCCCGCGCCTGGCTCGCCCGATGCCCGGTGAGCAGCGCGCGCGAGCAGTCGCCGCCGCCGCGCACCGCCTTGCAGGTGGCGATGAGCTACCCGGGCCTGCGCGCGCTGGGGCTGGCCGAGGGCATCGTGCAGGGCTTCTCGCGCGAGTTCATTGCCGGCATGAGCAGCGACGACAGCCGTGCGCGCCGCCTGGGCGACCTGGGCGCCAACGACCCGGCCCGCTGGCAATGGGGCGGTATGCCGCAAGAGGTGCCGCATGTGTTGCTGATGCTTTACGCCTTGCCGGGCGAGCTCGACGCCTGGCAGCAGCAGACCCTGGACCAATGCGCGGCCGGCTTCGAGCGGATGGCCGTGCTGTCGACCGCCGACATGGACGGCGTCGAGCCCTTCGGCTTCGTCGACGGCATCTCGCAACCCAGCCTGGACTGGGCGCGCCGGCGCCCGGTACGTGATGCGGAACAGCTGGACTACAGCAACCTGTCCTGCCTGG
The DNA here is from genome assembly GCF_052871435.1 of Variovorax sp. LARHSF232. NCBI lineage: Bacteria > Pseudomonadati > Pseudomonadota > Betaproteobacteria > Burkholderiales > Comamonadaceae > Variovorax > Variovorax sp. LARHSF232. Next base: position 322,645 of record NZ_JBIXJS010000004.1, read on the forward strand.
GCGAGTACCTGCTGGGTTACCCCAACGAATACGGGGAGTACACCGATCGGCCCTTGCTTGCGGACGAACTCGACCCGGAAGGCCTGCTGCCGCGCGCAGAAGAAAGCCCCGAGCGGGTCGACCTGGGGCGCAATGGCAGCTACCTGGTGCTGCGCCAGCTGCGCCAGGACGTGGCCGGCTTCTGGCGCTTCGTGCATGCGGCCGCCGGCGGCGACGCCACGCAGCGTGAGCAGCTGGCCGCCGCCATGGTGGGGCGCACCCGGGACGGCGAACCCCTGGTCGGCCGCCAGGGCGAGGCGATCGAAGGCGAGGACGACGCCCTCAACAGCTTCAGCTACCGCGGCGATCGGCGCGGCGAGCGCTGCCCAATCGGCGCCCACATCCGGCGCAGCAATCCGCGCAATGCCGATCTGCCACCGGGCGGCCGCGGCCTGCTTTCGCGCCTGATCCGCACCCTGGGCTTCGACGCCGACGCATTGGCGCAGGACCACGTGTCCTCGACCCGCTTTCACCGGCTGCTGCGGCGCGGCCGCGAATACGGCGTGGGGCTGTCGGTCGATGCCGCCCTGGCCGGCACGGCGCCACCAGGGGAAGAGGAGGGCACCGGCCTGCACTTCATCTGCCTGGGCGCAAGCATTGCGCGACAGTTCGAATTCGTGCAGGGCGCATGGATCGCCGGCACCCGCTTTGCCGGCCTGCATGGCGAGAGCGATCCGCTGCTGGGCCATCGGCTACCGGGCCTGGACCAGGAGCCGACGGACGGCTTTTCCATGCCGACCGACAGCGGCTGCGACGCACGCCTGGCTGGCTTGCCGCAGTTCGTCACCGTGGTGGGCGGTGCCTACTTCTTCCTGCCCGGCATCCGCGCCCTGCGCTACATCGCGAAGGAGCCATAACCCATGAACAATGACAGCGAGATCGTGCGCAGCAACAGCAACTCCAATGCGAGCCGGCCCACGCCACGCGCCAACACCGGCTCCACGCTGCTGGACGTCATCAGCGACGCCGGGCTGGCGCTGCTGCGGGCGCAGCGGCGCATCGACCCCTTCCTGCGGCCGGCCTTCGATGCCTTGCTGCGCGACAGGCTGGCCGAGTGGACCACCGCGCTCATCAACCGCGGGCGCAAGGACGAGGGCCTCGCGATCGCGCAAGAAAGGCTGCTGGAAGACGAGGAGGCCTGGACCGATTCCATCGTGCAGAGCTTCACCCGGCAGATGAGCGATTTGTGGAAGCCCGGCGGCTACGAGCGCGGCGGCAACACCAAGACCCAGGGCATCGTGCGCGGCGAATTCATCGTGCACGACGGCCTGCCCGAACCCATGCGCCGGGGCATCTACGCGAAGCCGCAGGCCTTCAAGTGCTGGGTGCGCTTTTCCGGCCCGGGGCCCTACATCACGCCCGACATCGACGACGTGGGCTTCATGAGCATCAGCATCAAGCTGATGGGCGTGCCCGGCCCGAAGCTTTTGGACGAGGAACAGCACACGCTGGACATGTTCGGCGTTTCCACCCCCACCTTCGTCACGCCCGATGCCAAGGCCAATGCACAGCTGCAGAAGTGGAGCGTGAAGAACGCGCAGATCTTCTACTTCCTCGATTGGCGCGATTCGCATGTGCTGGACCTTGTCATGCAGTCGCTCTTCATCAAGACCCAGAGCAGCCCCTTCGAGGCGCCGTACTTCAGCTGCGTGCCCTACCTGATGGGCGAAGGGCAGGCCATGCAGTATTCGGTGTGGCCCACCTCGAAGCGACGCACGCCGATTCCGCGCCTGCCGCTGCGCCCGCCCGACGACTACCTGCGCCAGGCGATGGTGGACACGCTGGCCGAGGGCGATGTCGAGCTGCAGGTACGCGTGCAGATGCAGACCGACTCGCATCTGATGCCGATCGAGAACGCGGCCGTGCTGTGGCCGGAGAAGTTGTCGCCGCGCATCCCGGTCGCCACCTTGCGCATTCCCAGGCAGACGTTCGATTCGCCGGCACAGATGGAATTTGCCAAGCGGCTGTCCTACAACCCCTGGCACACGATTGCCGAGCACCGGCCGCTGGGCAACCAGAGCCGGGCGCGCAAGCGCATGTACTGGGAGCTGTCGCAGCTGCGGCACCGCATGAACGCGGTGCCGCACTACGAGCCGAATGGGGACGAGACCTTCGACTGAGGAAAAGAACGGACGTCAGATGAGCCGCCGGATCGCCTTCTTGCGCCAAACCAGCCGGTAGTACGCCGCCTGCAGCGCCAGCATGGCAGCGAAGGCCACCGGGTAGGAAATCCACACGCCGTTGAGTCCGATCTGCCGGCTCATCAACCAGGCGGTGGGCAGCTCGATCAGCAGGATGCAGAAGATCGAGATGGCGGTGGGCACGAGCACCGAGCCGCTGGCGCGCATGATCCCCGACAGCGCCGCAGCCATGCCGAACAGCACGCAGCTCCACAGCATGATGTGCAAGAGCGTCTGCGCGACTTCGATCACCGGCTCGCTGGTGATGAACAGGCCCATCAGCTGGCGCGACAGCAGATAGCCCAGGAGCACCAGCGCACCGGTCAGCACCACGTTCATCTGCAGCGCGGTGCGGGTGATGGCGCCCAGCCGGTCGACACGCCCGGCCCCGATGGCCTGTGCGCCGAGGATGGAGGCGGTGATGGCGATCGAGATGGCGGGGAACTGCACGTACGCCACCACCTGGTTCACCGCGCCATACGCTGCCGTGGCGGCCGAGCCGTAGCCGTTGACGAAGGAGAGCAGGGCCAGCTCGGCCAGCGCCACCACGATCATCTGCACGCCGGTGGGCACGCCCACCTTCAGCACGCCCTTGAGCAGCTGGGGCTTGATGCGCAGGTGCCGCATGAAGTCGGCGTCCGGCGCCAGCGGGCTCTTGCTGCGCCGCAAATGAAAAGCCAGCCACAGGGTGGCGATGCTGAAGCCCACCACCGTGGCCCAGGCGCCGCTGGTCACACCCATCTGTGGCAGGCCGAACCAGCCGCGGATCAGTGCCGGCGTGACGATGAGGCCGGTCAGCGTGGAAATCACCAGTGTGTACAGCGGTGTCACCGTGTCGCCCACGCCGCGCAGCATCGCGGTGGACAAGAGGAACACGAAGAGGCCCGGCATCGCGATCAGGATGATGCGGGCATAGCGCGTGGCGTCCGGCAGGATGTCCGGCGGCGTGCCCAGGAGCAGCAGCATCGGCTGCGTGAAGGCGCCACCGAAGACGGCCACGGCCAGCGCGAACAGCACGCCCACCGTCAAGGTGGTGCCGGCCACGGCGCGCGCCTTCTCGCGCTCGCGCGCGCCCCAGGCCTGGCCGATCAGCACCGAAGCGCCGGCGCCCAGGCCAATGGTGAAGGCGATGAAGAAGAACATCACCGGAAAGAAGCCGGACACCGCGGCCAGCGCATCCACGCCGATCATCTGGCCGATGTAGATGTTGTTGATGGTGCCGGACATCGACTGCAGGATGTTCGACAGCAGCATGGGCGCGAGAAAGGCCAGGAAGGTCTTCCACAAAGGCCGGATTTCGGGGCTGATGGTGGCAGGGTGGTGGGGCGGCTGCTGCTCCGAGGGCGCAGCGCCTGGCACCGGCGCTGTCTGCGCGCCGGAGGCCGGGGTCGAGTTCGTCATGAAGGATTCCAGGCAGCGGCCGAGAGCTGCTGCAGATAGGTCTTGAGGTCTTCCGGCCAGGGGTCGATGAGCAATTGAAATTGCTTGCCGTCGCCGGCAAACAGGGCGCGTGCCGCCTCCTCGAAGCCGGGCAGGTCGCCCGCCATCTCGGTCATCACGCGATAGGTGGCTTCACGCGCGGCGCGCAGCGCATCGCGCTCGCGATGCACGTGCCGCGCCTCGTCCACCAGCCGCCGCAACGCCACCGAGGCGCCGCCGGGCTGGCGATTGAGCCATTCCCAATGGCGTGGCAGCAAGGTGACTTCACGCGCCACCACGCCAAGGCGCGGGCGCCCGACGGCGCGCGGCGGCGGCGTGGCCGGCGCTGTCGGGGCAGGGGATGGCTCGTCTGCGGCTTGCGGGCGCAGGTCCAGGTCCAGCCGCGTGCCGGTGGCGTCGTCGAACACGCGCACCAGAACATCGGGCGGCGGTGCCGTGGCACGCAGCCCCGCGATCACCTCGGCGGCAGGGCCGCTGGCAATGCGCTGAAAGCCGGCGAAGGCGCTCACGTGCTGGGGCGAAGAGTCGGGTGTTGCGGGGGCATCGGATGGTGTTTCTGATGGCATGGCTTCCTCCAGAAGTGCGTTCATTCTACCCGGATTAAATAAAGATGTGCAGTGAATTCGGGTTTCTACTCGCACTAATTTTTCGACCGCCCGTTCCTAAAAACGATGCTTTGCGCGAACGGCTGCAACTTCTAAATTTCGTTCGCGCTTCAAGACGACAACACACCGATTCCACGTGATTTCTCGCAACTGCAAAGACAACCAGGAAACCGTCATGACCCACTCTTGCGATCCCGCCCGCCGCGCCATCCTGAAAGCCTCGCTCGTGGCCACCGGCCTCACGGCGGGCGGCCTTCTTTCGGTCGAAGCGCTGGCCCAGGGCAAGGCCCGCGTCAACATGCAGCTGGGCTGGATTCCCAGTGTCAATCAGGCCGGCGAGATTGTGGCCAAACGCCTGGGCTTCTACGAGCAGGAAGGCATCGACTTCGCGGTGCAGCCCGGCGGTCCCAACATCGATGGCGTGGCCATCGTCGCCTCGGGGCGCTACGAGGTGGGGCAGGTGTCCTCCAGCCCCTCGGTGATGCTGGCGGTGTCGCAGGGCCTGCCGATCAAGTGCTTTGCCGTCGGTGCGCAAAAGCACCCCTTCACCTTCTTCTCGCTGGCCAAGAACCCGGTGAGAAAACCCGCTGACCTGGTGGGCAAGAAGGTCGGCATTCCTTCCACCGCGGCCATCCTGCTGCGCGCCCTCCTGGCCAAGAACAAGATCGCCGAGAAGGACGTGACGGTGGTTACCGTCGGCTCCGACATGGCGCCGCTGCTCACCGGCCAGGTCGACGTGGTCACCGGCTGGCTCACCAGCACCACCGCGCTCAAGGCATTGGGCCCGGACCGCGTGGACATGACCTTGTGGGATGCCGGCGTCCAGCTCTACGGCCTGCCTTACTACGCATCCATCAAGACGCTGGAATCGCAGCCCAAGATGGTCGAGGCCTTCCTGCGCGCCACCTCGCGCGGCTGGCAGCATGCGCGCGCCAACCGCGACCAGGCGGCGGAACTGCTGGTCAAGGAGTATCCCAACCTCAAGCGCGAGGACGAGCGCGTGGCGCTGGACGTGATGCTCGACTACGCCCTGGGCGGCCTGGCGCAGACCCAGGGCTGGGGGACGATGGACCCGGCGGTCTGGCAATCGCAGATTTCCACCTATTCGGAGCTGGGCCAGTTCACCGCGCGCACGCCCAAGCTGGAAGACGTGATGACCCTGGACGCGCTCAAGGCCACGGCAGGCGCGCGCATCAACAAGGCCTGACGCCATGTCCGCGACACCTGCGATCGCCTGCCGCGACATCGGCATGCGCTTCTTCACCGAGCGACGCGACGTCACGGCCATCAAGAGCCTGGACCTCGAAGTGCCGCAAGGTGAGTTCCTGACCTTGCTGGGGCCCTCGGGCTGTGGCAAGTCCACCTTGCTGCGCGTGGTCGCCGATCTGCTGTCGCCCAGCCGCGGCAGCATCGACGTGCTGGGCGCCACGCCGCAGGCGGCACGCATGAAGCGCGACATCGGCTTCGTGTTCCAGGACGCGGCCCTGCTGCCCTGGCGCACCGCGCTGCAGAACGTGGAGCTGCCGCTGCAGGTGGGCGGCGGCGCCAGCCGCAAGGGCCGCCGCTCGCCGCAGGAACTCCTGGAACTGGTGGGCCTGAAGGACCGCGCCAACGCCTGGCCGCACGAGATGTCGGGCGGCCAGCGCCAGCGGGTCTCGATCGCCCGCGCGCTGGCCAGCGACCCCAAGATCCTCTTGATGGACGAGCCCTTCGGCGCGCTGGACGAGATCACGCGCGACCGGCTCAACGAGGAGATCCGCCGCGTCTGGAAGGAGACCGGCGTGACCATCCTCTTTGTCACCCACAGCATCCACGAGGCGGCCTACCTGGGCCAGCGGGTGCTGATGCTGGCGGCCAATCCGGGGCGCGTGCGCGAGATCGTGCCGGTCAACCTGCCGGAAGACCGCACGCTGGACATCCGCGAAACGCCCGAGTTCGTGCAGCTCACCGCCCATCTGCGGCGCGTGCTCGAAACCTGCTGAGGGAGACACAACACATGACCACGAGTTCACTGGACACGGCGCTGCCGGTGCTGAATACGGCATCCAGCGATCCGGAATACCTGGCCTGGGCAGCCGCGCGGCGCCGCAAGCTCTGGCGCCGACGCATCCTGCCGGCCCTGGGAATCGCCGGCCTCATCGCCCTGTGGTGGGCGGTGATCGTCATCTTCAACGTCAAGCCTTTCATCGCGCCCACGCCCTGGGCCGTGGTGGAGACGCTCTACGCCAAGCGGGCGGTGCTGCTGGACAACCTGCTGCCCACCGCGATGGAGGCGGCCGGCGGCTTTCTGCTGGGCAATCTGGCGGCGATCGCGATCGCCACGCTGTTCGTGCACAACAAGGCGCTGCAGGACATCTTCTTTCCGGTGGTGCTGATGTTCAACGCCATTCCGCTGGTGGCCAAGGCCCCGGTGCTGGTGCTGATCATGGGCAACGGCATGGAGCCCAAGATCACGATTGCGGCGCTGGTGTGCTTCTTTCCCACGCTGGTGAACATGGTGCGCGGGCTGGAGTCGGTGAACCCGCAGGCGATGGAACTGATGCGGGTGCTGTCGGCCAGCAAGTGGGAGATCTTCTTCCGCCTGCGCCTGCTCAATTCGCTGCCCTATCTGTTCTCTGCGCTGCGCATCGCGGCTTCGATGAGCGTGATCGGCGCGGTGGTGGGCGAATGGGTGGGTGCCACGGTGGGCATCGGCGCCATGATCCTGCAGGCCACCTTCAACTTCGATTCGCCGCTGCTCTATGCCGCGATCGTGATGAGCGCCACCTTGTCGGGCCTGTTCTTCCTTCTCGTGACTCTGGCCGAGCGCTGGGTCATCCGCTGGCAGCCCGAAAGCAGCCATTGAACACCCGGAGTGGCGCCCGGCGTGCCGCTCCCATCCTTCATTTCACTAGGAGTTTTCTATGAGCCGAATTGGCGACTGGATGCATGAGAGCGCGCACGAAATCCGTGTCGCAGCCGAGTCGGACGTCGTGGTGGTTGGTGGCGGCCCCGCCGGCCAGGCGGCCGCGCTGGCTGCCGCCCGCAATGGCGCCAGCGTGACCCTGCTGGAGCGCTACAACCACCTGGGCGGCCTGGCTTCCGGCGGCATGGTGCTGGTGCTGGACGACATGTGGGATAGCCACCTGCAGGAGATCTCGGTGCGCGGCATCTGCATGGAGATGATCGAGCGCATGGCCGCGCGCGGCCTGGCCGAATATCCCAGGCAGAAGGACTGGGGCACCTTGCCCGAGTCGGTGCGCCGCTGGAAGCGCTGGGGCACCTTCGACTTTCACAGCAAGGAGAAGCCGCACCCGATCTGCTTTGCCGCCGCCTTCGACCCGGACGCCTTCAAGCGCGCCTCGCTCGAGATGGTGCAGCAGGCCGGCATCGATTTGCGCCTGCATTCCTGGTTCTCGCGCACGCTGGTGGAGGATGGCCAGGTCAAGGGCGTGGTCTGCGAGACCAAGAGCGGGCGCGAAGCCATCCTGGGCAAGGTCGTGATCGACGCCACCGGCGACCTGGACGTTGCGGCTTCGGCCGGCGCGCCGCACATCAGCGGGGCCTACATCGTCACCACCGTGTTCCGCCTGGGCGGCGTCGATACGGATGAAGCCGAGCGCTTCGAGCACGAGGAGCCGGCCGCGTTCCTGGCGATCGACCGCGAGGTCAAGCACCTCCTGGGCGGCGCCTGGGATTCGTGGTGGCTCAAGACGCCGCTGCCCGGCGTGGTGTGGTGCAACTGCCCGCACATGGCGGGCCTGGACGGGCTCAAGGTGGCCGACCTGACGCGCGCCGAAGTGCAAGGCCGCGCCACCATCCACAAGGTGATCGAGTTCATCCGCGGCAAGCTGCCGGGCTTTGCCGGCTGCTATCTCATCGACATGGCGCCGCAGACCGGCATCCGCCAGACGCGCCTGCTGGAAGGCGAGTACGTGATGAGCAAGGAAGACGTGGCCCAGCGCACCCGCTTCGAGGACAGCGTGGCCCGTGGCCGCGACTACTACTACCCCTATCGCACCCTGGTTCCGCGCAGCGTCGAGAACCTGCTGGTGGCGGGACGCCACTACTCGTCGACCTCGGCCGCGCAGAAGATCTCGCGCGAAATCCCGCCTTGCATGGCGATGGGGGAGGCTGCCGGCACCGCTGCGGCACTGGCGCTGAACGCCGGCGTGGCGGTGCGCCATGTCGATGTCGCGAAACTGCAGCGCACCCTGCGCGCCCAGGGCGCGGACCCGGGTGACCAGAAGGGACCCAATGCCGATGTGCCAGCCTTGGCACGTTCCTTCGCGGAGGCTGCATGAGCATTCAAAGTAGCCAACTGCCGCTCGACGGCATCCGCGTGATCGACTTCACCCAGGTCATGATGGGCCCGGTCTGCACCCAGATGCTGGCCGACCATGGCGCCGACGTGATCAAGATCGAGCGCAAGGGGGCGGGCGATCTGAGCCGCTCCACCTTCGCGCCGGTCGCCGGGCACGACAACCCGATCTTCTGCAGCCTGAACCGCAACAAGCGCAGCGTCGAGATCGACTTGCGCGACGCGGCCCAGATGGACTTGGTGAAGGCCCTGATCGCCGACGCCGACGTGGTCACCAACAACTTCCGCGCCGGTGTCATGGAGCGCCTCGGCCTCGGCTACGAAGATTGCAAGAAGCTCAACCCGCGCATCATCTACGCGGTGGGCACGGGCTTTGGTGAAACCGGGCCCTATGCCCACAAGGGCGGGCAGGACGTGCTGGCCCAGGCCCTCACCGGCGTGATGGCGCGCCGCGCCGACGAGTCGGTGCCGGTCTCGATCTACCCGACGGCGCTGGCCGACTACACCGCCGGCATGCACATGGTGCAGGGCATCCTGATGGCGCTTCTGCAGCGCGAGCGCAGCGGCGAGGGCCAGAAGATCTCGGTGTCGCTCTACAACTCCATGCTGGCCATGCAGATGCAGGAAGCCGCCATGGTCATGATGGAAGACTCCGAGGTGAACTGGGCCGCCATGCCGCTGTCGGGCGTCTTTCATACGCAGAACGGCGCCCTGGTGCTGGTGGGCGCCTTCAAGACGCACCCCCTGCGCGACATCTGCACCGCGCTGCAGATCGAGGACCTGTCGCAGGACGCGCGCTTTGCCGACCTGCAAGCCCAGTTCAAGCACAAGGCCGAGCTGCACGCGATCTTGCGCGAACGCTTTGCCAGCAACACCCGCGAATACTGGCTGGCCCGGCTGGAAGAACAGGACCTCCTGTCGGCCCCGGTGCGCGACATGCGCGAAGCCCTGGTCGATCCGCAAACCCTGCACAACGAGATGATCCTGGAGGGCGCGACGCCGTCGCAGCGGCCGCTCAAGTTCATCGCCAGCCCGATCCGCATGTCGGCCGCCAGGGCCGGCCTGCGGCGCGCACCGCCGCGCCTGGGCGAGCACACCGAAGAGGTGCTGGCCGAGGCCCGCGCCCTGTGGGAGATGGCATCGTGAGCGTTCTGTACGAAGTCAAGGACCATGTGGCCACGGTCACCATCGACCGGCCCGAGGTGCTGAACGCGGTCGACCTGCCGACCGAGACGCAGTTGATCCGCATCTGGGAAGACATCGAGCAGCGCGACGACGTGCGGGTGGTGGTGCTGACAGGGGCCGGCGAGCGCTCCTTCTGCGCCGGTGCCGACCTGAAGAACACCACCAACCTGAAGGGCGTCGAGTACTGGGCTGCCAGCCGGCCCGGCGGCTTCGGCGGCATTGCGCTGCGCGAGACGCTCAACGTGCCGGTGATCGCCAAGGTCAACGGCTTTGCCCTGGGCGGCGGCTTCGAGATGGTGCTGGGCTGCGACCTGGTGGTGGCTTGCGAGGAAGCCAGCTTCGGCCTGCCCGAGCCGCTGGTGGGCCGCCTGCCGTTGGACGGCGGCATGCTGCTCTTGCAGCGGCAGATTCCGTACCGCCAGGCGATGGGCATGATGCTCACCGGCCAGCGGGTGAAGGCGCGGCAAGCGCTGGAGATGGGCCTGGTCAACGAGGTGGTGCCGCGGGTCGAGCTGGATGGCGCCGCGCAACGCTGGGTGCAGCAGCTGCTGGCCTGCGCGCCGCTGTCCCTGCGCGCCATCAAGCAGGTGGTGCGCCAGACCGGCCAACTGTCGCCCACCCAAGCCCACGGCATGCGCCTGCCGGCGCTGGTGGCGGCGCTGCAATCGGAAGATTCCAACGAGGGCGTGCTGGCCTTCCAGCAGAAACGCAAGCCGCAGTGGCAGGGCCGTTGAAGGGCAGGAGCGCGCGCCATGGCCCATGTGATCACCACCGCCTGCATCGACGTCAAGGACGGCGCCTGCGTGCCGGTCTGCCCGGTCGATTGCATCTACGAAGGCGGCCGTACTCTGTACATTCACCCCGATGAATGCATCGATTGCGGCGTTTGCGTGTCGGCCTGCCCGACACAAGCCATTTTTGAAGAGTCCCGGCTGCCATCCGAGCTCGCGCATTTCACCGCCATCAACCGGGAGTTCTTCGGCGTCGAAGTCAGCGGCCTGGACTCGCCGGGCGGCGCCGATGGCAAGCGCGTGGCCTGTGACCATCCCGCCATCGCGCGGATCATTCCGATCGCGGTCCGCGCCGCCGCCTAGCCGCTGGGGCCAGGGGAGGGCCGGCTGATGCACGCCAGCGTCCTCAAGTATTTCATCGAGGTGGCGGCCTGCGGCTCGGTGCGCAAGGCGTCCGAGCGGCTCTACGTGGCGGCCAGTGCCGTCAACCGGCAGATCCACAAGCTGGAGGACGAGCTGGGCGTGGAGCTGTTCGATCGCATGCCCAACGGCCTGCGTCTGAACCCGGCCGGTGAGCGCCTGCTCAAGCACGCACAGGAAACCCTGCACCAGTTCCAGGTGATGCGCACCGAGCTGGATGCGCTCAAGGGCGAGCGCACCGGCCACGTGAAAGTCGCGGCCATGGATTCCTTCTTCGAGGAGCTGCTGCCCTCGGCGGTCGAGGAATTCCTGCAGCTCTTTCCCGCCGTCACCTACACCATCACTTCGACGCAACCGATGGAGGTGGCGCAAATGGTGATGTCGGGCCAGGCGGACGTGGGCCTGTGCTTTGTCGGCCGGCTGCCGGGTGGCGTGCGGGCCATGAATCTGGCCCACCTGCCGATCGGGATCGTGATGCCGCCCGGGCACCCGCTGGCCAAGTTCGACGTGCTCTCGCTGAAGGATTGCGCGCAGTTTCCTTTTCTTCGCTCGAGCTCGCACCCGGTCATCAGCGCCTCGTCCTCACCCGAGTTCGCGGATTTCTGGGACAACATGGAGCCCGCCGCCACCTGCAATTCCACGCCGCTGCTCAAGCGCCTGATCATGGGCGGCAAGGGCATTTCCTGCTTCTCCAAGATCGCCTTCATCGAGGAACTCAAGCGCGGCGAGCTGCTGTGGCGGCCCTTCGAGCTGCCCGCCCTCAACGAACTCCAGGTGGGCATCGTGGTGCCGACGCAGCGGGTGCTGCCGCATGTCACGCAGAACTTCGTCGGGCGCATGGCGCGCAGGCTGTCGCAGCTCGAGTCCGTGGCTGCCGCGCTGTGACGTCGACGGCCTCGGCGGCCGCCGTCGCCTACCCGCACCCTGTGGCAAACTTGCCCGCTTTATCTCCGAAAGGCGCTTCCGCTCACGGGTGGCAGGTGCCAATGCCTCGCTTCAGACATGCAGAAAATCCTTCGCCAGATCGCCGCCGAAATCAAGGTTGGTGAGCACCAGGTGAAAGCGGCCGTCGACCTGCTCGACGGCGGCGCCACAGTCCCCTTCATCGCCCGTTACCGCAAGGAAGCCACCGACGGCCTGGACGACGTGCAACTGCGCGAGCTCGAAGCGCGCCTGTCGTACCTGCGCGAACTGGAAGATCGGCGCGCCGCGGTGCTCAAAAGCATCGACGAGCAGGGCAAGCTCACGCCCGAGTTGCGCGCCGCCGTCGAGGCCGCGCCGACCAAGCAGGAGCTGGAAGACCTGTACCTGCCGTTCAAGCAGAAGCGCCGCACCAAGGGCCAGATTGCCCGCGAAGCCGGCATCGAGCCGCTGGCCGACAAGCTGCTGGCCGACCCGACGCTCGATCCGGCGGTGGAGGCGCAGGCCTTCCTGAAGCCGGCCGAGACGCTGGACGACGGCAAGCCGGGCCCGGATTTCTCCACCGTGCCGGCCGTGCTCGACGGCGTGCGCGACATCCTGTCGGAGCGCTGGGCGGAAGACGCGGTGCTGGTGCAACGCCTGCGCGAATGGCTGTGGAACGACGGCCTGCTCAAGTCCAGCCTGGCCGCCGGCAAGGACGAGAACAACGCGGACGTGGCGAAGTTCCGCGACTATTTCGACTATGACGAGCCGATCGGCCGCGTGCCCTCGCACCGTGCGCTGGCCGTGTTCCGCGGCCGTGCGCTGGAAATTTTGGACGCCAAGCTGGTGCTGCCTCCCGAGCCCGAGCCAAGCAAGCCGAAAGACGTGAAAGCGCCACCTGCGGTGTCGCTGGCCGAAGGCAAGATTGCGCTGCACCTGGGCTGGAGCCATGCCGGCCGCGCCGCCGACGACCTGATCCGCAAGTGCGTGGCCTGGACCTGGCGCGTGAAGCTGAGCCTGTCGAGCGAACGCGATCTCTTCACCCGGCTGCGCGAAGATGCGGAGAAGGTGGCGATCAAGGTCTTTGCCGACAACCTGCGCGACCTTTTGCTGGCCGCGCCGGCCGGTCCGCGCGTGGTGCTTGGGCTCGACCCGGGCATCCGCACCGGCGTCAAGGTCGCGGTGGTGGACGCCACCGGCAAGCTGGTCGATACCGCAACCGTGTTCCCGCACGAGCCGCGCAAGGACTGGGAAGGGTCCCTGCACACCCTGGGCAAGCTGTGCGCCAAGCACAGCGTGAACCTGATCGCGATCGGCAACGGCACGGCCAGCCGCGAGACCGACAAGCTGGCGGCCGACCTCATCAAGCTGTTGGCCAAGATGGCGGCGCAGGCCGGCCAGCCGGAGCTGAAGATCGACAAGGTGGTGGTAAGCGAGGCGGGTGCCTCGGTCTATTCCGCTAGCGAATTCGCCAGCCAGGAAATGCCCGACGTGGACGTCAGCCTGCGCGGCGCCGCCAGCATCGCGCGCCGCCTGCAGGACCCGCTGGCCGAACTGGTGAAGATCGACCCCAAGAGCATCGGTGTCGGCCAGTACCAGCACGACGTGAACCAGAGCGAGCTGGCGCGCACCCTGAGCGCGGTGGTGGAAGACTGCGTGAACTCGGTCGGCGTGGACCTCAACACGGCCAGCGTGCCGCTCTTGTCCCGCGTGTCGGGCTTGTCAGGCAGCGTGGCCAAGGCCGTGGTGCGCTGGCGCGAGGCCAACGGCGCTTTTGCCAGCCGCCAGCAGCTCTTGGAAGTGACCGGCTTCGGCGCCAAGACCTTCGAGCAGAGCGCGGGCTTCTTGCGCGTGCGCGGCGGCAGCAACCCGCTGGATATCACCGGCGTGCACCCCGAGACCTACCCGGTGGTGGAAGATATCCTGCAAAAGACCGGCAAGCCGGTTGCCGAGCTGATGGGCCGCGCCGACATGCTCAAGACCCTGCGCCCGGAGCTCTTTGCCAACGAGAAGTTCGGCGTCATCACCGTCAAGGACATCCTCTCCGAGCTGGAAAAGCCCGGCCGCGACCCGCGCCCGGACTTCAAGGTGGCGCGCTTCAACGACGGCGTGGAAGACATTGCCGACTTGAAGGAAGGCATGGTGCTCGAGGGCACGGTGAGCAACGTGGCCCAGTTCGGCGCCTTCATCGACCTGGGTGTGCACCAGGACGGCCTGGTGCACGTGAGCCAGCTCAGCCACAAGTTCGTCAACGATGCGCGCGAGGTGGTGAAGACCGGCGACATCGTCAAGGTGAAGGTGATGGAAGTGGACGTGGCGCGCAAGCGCATCGGCTTGTCGATGAAGCTGGACGCGGCCCCAGCGCGGCGCGATGGCCCGCGCGACAACCGCTTCGAGGGGGCAGGGCGCGGGCAGCAACAGCAGCGCCGCGACAACTCGCCGCAACCCTCCAGCCAGATGGCCAACGCCTTCGCCAAGCTGCAGGGCCTGCGCAAGTAATTCATGACCACGCCCTGCGTAGCGGCCGCCGCATGAAAGCCCTGCGCATCTATGCCGGCCCGCTGGCGCGCCAGCACATCGAGGCGCAGGGCTTGCGGCCGCAGGACGTGCGCGTGGTTCCAGGTGCTGCAGGCGGGCCCAAGGGCCTGATCCTGGGGCCGATCGACCGCTTCATCTTCGGTGAGTGGCTCGAGCGCTCCCGCCAGCCAGTGCACCTGGTGGGCGCATCCATCGGTGCCTGGCGGCTGGCCAATGCCTGCCTGCACGATTCGGTGAAGGCCTTCCAGGATTTCGAGCATGGCTACGTGCACCAGCATTTCGAGCTGCCGGCCGGCCAGAAGCGGCTGACGGCCAAGCAGGTCAGCGCGCAGTTCGGCGATGGCCTGCGCCAGTTCTACGGCGGGCGCAGCGGCGAAGTGCTGATGAACCCGCGCTACAGCCTGCACGTGATCACCGCGCGCGGGCGCCACATCCTGGGCCGCGAGGGCGCGGCGCGCACGCCTTTCGGCTACCTGGGCGCCTTCATCACCAACAGCGTGCGGCGCAAGTCGCTGGGCGCCTGGCTGGAGCGGGTGGTGTTCTCCACGCCCGGCGCGGCCTTGCCCTTTGCGACGCAAGACTTCCGCTCGCGCCAGGTCGAGCTGACCGAGGCGAACTTCGAGGCGGCACTGCAGGCATCCTGCTCCATTCCCTTCATGCTGGAAGCGGTGCACGACATTCCCGGCGCGCCGCCCGGCGCCTACTGGGACGGCGGCATCACCGACTACCACCTGCACCTGAACTACAGCAACGACGAGGGCATCGTCCTGTATCCGCACTTCCAGAAGGCGGTGGTGCCGGGCTGGCTGGACAAGGGCCTCAAGTGGCGGCACCAGAGCACGTCCTACCTGGACCGCATGGTGGTGCTGGCCCCGAACCCGGAATGGGTGCGCACCTTGCCCAATGGCAAGCTGCCCGACCGCAACGACTTCGCGCGCTACGGCAACGACGGCGCGGCGCGCGCCAAGGTGTGGGCCCAGGCTGCGGCACAGGCGCAGCAGCTGGCCGACGAATTTGCCCAATGGCTGGAACCCGGCGATGCGCGCGACGTGCTGCCGCTGTAAGGTCCGGCCAGTGCCATCATCCATCGACTGCGTGAGGAGAAATTCACCATGACCGTGACCCGCATCATCGGCCTGATCCTGATCGTGGCCGGCATCGCCGGCATCGGCACCGGCGGCTTCAGCTTCACCAAGGAAACGAAGCAGTTGAAGCTCGGCTCGATCGAGCTGTCGGTGAAGGAGCAGGAGAACGTGATCTTTCCCACCTGGGCCAGCGTGGCCGTGATCGTGGTGGGCGGCGCGCTGCTGGTCTTCGGGGGCAAGAAGGGCTAGTTGAAGTCCAGCGGGCGCAGCTCGATCGCCCGGCCGTGCGGCGTGCGCTCGGCGGCACGCGCCCAGGCTTCGCGGTAGCGCACCAGGTCCTCGGCGCTGCTTGCGCCCTTGCGGGCCACCAGCGCCTCGAGCGTGGCCAGCCAGTGGCGATAGTAGGTGTCGCCGAGGTCGGCATCGCCGCCAGCCCGGGCCGCGGCGATCTGTTCGGCCAGGGCCTGCGCCCACTCGGGCCAGCTGAACAGGCCGCGCGCGTGCAGCGACACCGCCATGGCAAAGGCGTGCGCCTCCCAGGGCTCACGAAAGACGGGCTCGCTGCCGTCGCGTGGCATGCCGGCAAAAAGTTCGGCGGATGGCTTCATGGCTCGATCGGTTCCAGATAGCTTTCCCAGGCGTCGATGGAAACACTGAGGCCCGGTTGCGCCGCCGCACCCCAGAGTTGCTCGCCATCGAAGCGCACCGTGTAGAGCCATTGAGGCGCTTCGCCCAGCCCTTGCGCATTCGCGTCGGCAAACACATGCATGCCGTGCACGCGCTCGATGGTGCCCCGCTTGCCCTGGGCATAACCGGGCAGGCGGGTGTGGTGCTCGACATGGCCGGCGCGTGTGCGTACCTGCTGACCGCCGGAAAAGCGCGCCGGTTGCGTGGCCGCGCGCTCGGCGGGCGAGCCCTTGGCCAGCGCCTGCGCGACGTCCGCGGCCCTCAGCACGCGCTTCACCGGTGGCGGTACGTGGAGTGCGCGTCCGGCCTCGATCTCATCGGGCAGGAGCTGGCCGCGCTCGGCCATCAGCTTCTCCAGCGCGGCCAGCCAGATCTGGTAGTAGCTCAGCCGGGCGTAGTGGGGCAGGGTCTCGCGTGCGCTGCGGCTGGCGTCGATGTTCCAGCTGCCGGTGGCGCCCATGGCCAGGGTGAGGGCCAATGCGCGCGCCTCCCAGTTGCCATGGAAGATGTCGCTCTCGGGCTCGGGAACGATGGCGCCCGGGACATCGCGCCCGCCCAGGTCGGCATGGCTCAGGTAGCGCATGGCGCGGCTCCTGGCTGGCGCGGCAGGCCTGTGCCGATCATCGAATCGCGCGTCACCAGCTCGGCCAGCTGTTCCTCGCTCCAGCCCTCGGTGCCGGCCGGCCGTTGCGGCACCACCAGGTAGCGCAGTTCGGCGGTTGAATCCCAGACGCGGATGGCCTTGCCGGGCGGCAATTGCACACCGAATTCCGCCAGCACGCCGCGCGGATCGCGCACCGCCCGCGATCGGTAGGGCGCGCTCTTGTACCAGGTGGGCGGCAGGCCCAGCACAGGCCAGGGGTAGCAGCTGCACAAGGTGCACACGACCATGTGGTGCTGCGAATCGTCGTTGAACACCGCCACCATGTGCTCGCCCTGGCGGCCGGTGAAGCCCAGCGAGGCGATGGCGGCCGTGGCATCGCGCTGCAGCCAATCGTGGAAGCCGGGGTCGACCCAGGCGCGGGCCACCACGCGGGCACCGTTGCGCGGGCCGATCTTCGTCTGGTAGGTGTCGATCAGGACATCGAGGGCGGCCGGGTCGATGTAGCCCTTTTCGGCCAGCACGCTTTCGAGCGCGCGCACGCGCAGGTCCATCTCGCCGAGTTCGCTGTGCGCGTCATGATCGTGGGGGTGATCGTGAGGATGCGCGTGGTCGTGATCGTGGTCGTCATGTGCCATGCGCGAATGCTAATCCTCACGGGCAAACCCTGGGCGCTGCAACGTTGCGGGCCTTTCAGAATGCCCCACAGCACCAAGAAAGAAGGAAACACAAGACATGCCCCAGCACCGCCTGACCCGCCGCGCCTTCAACCTGACCGCCGGCGCCGCCGCCGTCACGCTGGCGTCGCCCTCGTTGGCCCAGCCGGCGTGGCCCAGCAAGCCGATCCGCATCGTCGTTCCCTACACGCCCGGCGGCTTCACCGACCAGATGGCGCGGCTGGTGCAGCCGGGCCTGCAGGCGCGCCTGGGGCAGCCGGTGGTGATCGACAACAAGCCGGGCGCCAACAGCCAGATCGGCGTCGACGCGGTGGCCAAGGCGCCACCCGATGGCAGCACCTTCGGCGTGGTGATCGCCGCCTACGCCGCCAACACCACGCTGTACCCCAAGCTGCCCTACGACCCGGCCAAGGACCTGGTGGGCGTTTCGCTGATGGGCGTATCGCCGCTGCTGGCGGCGGTGAACAACGACGCGCCCTTCAAGACGGCGAAGGAACTGATCGACTATGCGCGTGCCAACCCGGGCAAGATCAGCTTCGGCTCATCGGGCAACGGTTCGGCCGCACACCTCACCACCGAGCTGTGGAAGGCGCTGACCGGCACCTACATGATCCACATCCCGTACCGCGGTGCGGTACCGGCGCTGACGGACCTGCTGGGCGGGCAGATCCAGCTCTTCTTCGACGCGCCCACCGGCCTCATCAACCAGGGCAAGGCCGGCAAGGTGCGGCTGATCGGCGTGGCGGGCGACAAGCGCCTGCCGGCAGTGCCGGAGGTGCCCACCTTCATCGAGCAAGGCTTTGCCGGTTTCACCGGCAGCACCTGGGCCGGCATGCTGGCCCCTCGCGGCACGCCACGCGAGATCGTCAAGCGCATGTCGGAGGAGGTGGCGCGCATCATCCAGTTGCCCGAGACCCGGGCCAAGCTGGATGCCATGGGCACCTTTCCGGCCGGCAGCACGCCGGAGGAGTTCGACGCCTTCATCGCCGCCGAGACACGCAAGTGGGGCGACGTGATCCGCCGCGCCGGCGTCAAGGCCGATTAGGCCAGCCCTACATCGAGGCTTCGAGCATCCCGCGGTAGTCCTCGCGCGTGGCCAGGCGAGGGTTGGTCTTGTGGCAGTGGTCGACCATCGCGCCGTCGATGATCTTCTCGAACATATCGGGCGTGACGCCCACCTCGGCCAGGCCCCTGGGCAGGGAAAGGCGCGCGTTCATGTCGCGGATGGCCACACCCAGGTCGCCGGCCGAATCGAGGTGCATCGCGCCGGCCATGCGCTGAAGGCGCCGGTCTTTCTGCACCGACTCCGCGCCCGAATTGAACTGGATCACGGCCGGCAGGAACAGGGCGTTGAGGGTGCCGTGGTGCAGGCGCGGATCGATGCCGCCCAGGCTGTGGCTGAGCGAATGCACGCAGCCCAGGCCTTTCTGGAAGGCCATGGCGCCTTGCATCGATGCGCTCATCAAATTCAGGCGCGCCTCGCGGTCCTGGCCGTCATTGGTGGCGCGCTCGATGTGGCCCCAGGCGCGCTCCAGGCCGTCCAGCGCGATGCCGTCGGCGGGCGGATTGAAGGCGGCCGACATGAAGGTCTCCATGCAGTGCGCGATGGCATCCATGCCGGTGGCGGCCGTCAGCCGCGGCGGCAGGCCGAACGTGAGTTCCGGGTCGCAGATGGCGGCCTTGGGCATCAGGAACCAGCTGTGAAAGCCCAGCTTGCGGTGGTCGTCGACGATCACGATGGCGCCGCGCGCCACCTCGCTGCCGGTGCCGCTGGTGGTGGGCACCGCAATCAGCGGCGCCACCCTGTCGGTGATCTTGGGCGAGCCGCCTTCGATGGTGGCGTAGGTCTTGAGCGGCCCTTCGTGCGTGGCGGCAATGGCCACGCCCTTGGCGCAGTCGATGGCCGAGCCGCCGCCCACCGCGACCAGGCCGTCGCAGCGCTGTGTGCGGTAGACCTCGACAGCGGCGCGCACTGCGGCTTCGGTCGGGTTGGAAGGTGTCTGGTCGAACACCGCCACCTCCAGGTCGCCCAGCGCATCCAGCGCCTTTTGCAGGATGCCGGCGGCACGCACACCGGCGTCGGTGACGATCAGCGGCCGGTTGATGCCGACGCGCGCGCACTCGGCGGACAGGTGCTGGATGGCACCAAATTCGAACTGGATCTGCGTGAGGTACTGGATGAGCGCCATGGCTTTTAGTGGACGGTACGATTCGAGCCGCTCAATCTAACAAACCTCGTCTCCCCGAAGCCATGAACAAAACCCTTGCGGCAGCACGCCGCCGTCGCCTGGGCGACACGCCCGCCTCATGAAGCTGCCCGTACTGACGCCGAAGATGGCCGGCGTTGTCGAACGCATGCAGCGCGCGGGCCATCCGCCCCTGAACGCCGTCACGCCGCAGCAGGCGAAGGCAGCCTACGAGAAGGGCGCCGGCGTGCTGGAAGTGCCCAAGCCCGAGCTCGCACGCGTCGAGGATTTCTCCATCACGGCGCGCGACGGCCATGCGCTGCCCACCCGCCTGTACGCGCCTTCGCAGGAGCGCCTGCCGGTGCTGCTGTACTTTCACGGCGGCGGCTTCACCGTTGGGAGCATCGCCACGCACGACACACTGTGCCGCGTGCTGAGCCTGAAGGCCGGCTGCGCGGTGGTGTCCGTGGACTATCGCCTGGCGCCCGAGCACAAGTTTCCGACCGCGGCCGACGATGCGTGGGACGCCTTCGCCTCCATCGCAGGGCAGGGCGCCGACAACGCGCTGCGCATCGACGCCAGCCGCCTCGCGGTCGGCGGCGACAGCGCCGGCGGCACGCTGGCGGCGATGTGCGCCATTTCGGCGCGCGATGCGGGAATCCGCCTTGCGCTGCAGCTGCTGTTCTATCCCGGCACCACGGCCCACCAGGACACGCCTTCGCACCGCACGCTGGCCGCCGCGCCGATCCTGACCGAAGCGCTGATCAGCTACTTCTTCGGCCAGTACGTGCGCGCCGCCGCAGACCGCGACGACTGGCGCTTCGCGCCGCTGAACGCCGACGACGTCGAAGGCGTGGCCCGGGCCTGGATCGGCCTGGCCGAGGTCGACCCGCTGGTGGACGAAGGCATCGCCTATGCCGACAAGCTGCGCGCCGCCGGCGTGCCGGTCGACCTGGAGATCTACCGCGGCGTGACCCACGAGTTCATCAAGATGGGCCGCGCCATTCCCGAAGCCCTGCAGGCGCATGCCGATGCCGCCAATGCCCTGCGCCAGGCATTTCACCACGAGCACTGAGACAAGCACCATGACCCAGCCCAAGAAATCCGACTTCCGCTTCTTCCACCGCCTGCGCGTTCGCTGGGCCGAAGTCGACATGCAGAAGATCGTCTTCAACGCGCACTACCTGATGTACTTCGACACGGCCATCGCCGACTACTGGCGCGCACTGGCCTTGCCCTACGAGGAGTCGATGCTTGCGCTGGAGGGCGACCTGTACGTGCGCAAGGCGACCATCGAGTTCAACGCATCGGCGCGGATCGACGACATGCTCGAAGTCGGCATGCGCTGCGCGCGCGTGGGGAGTTCTTCCATCCTGTTCGAGGGCGGCTTGTTCCGCGGCGACGAGTTGCTGGTGTCCAGCGAGCTGGTCTATGTGTTCGCCGACCCGGCCACGCAGACCTCGCGCCCGGTGCCTCAATTGCTGCGCCAGCTTTTCACCGACTACGAAGCCGGTGCACCGGTGTGCGAGTTGAAGGCTGGGTCCTGGGATGAACTGGGGGAGGGCGCCGGCGAGCTGCGCCGCGAGGTCTTCATCGGCGAGCAGCGCATCCCGGCCGAAATGGAATGGGACGAACACGACGCGGTGGCCGTGCACGGCGTGGCACGCAACCGCTTGGGCAAGGTTGTGGCCACGGGCCGGCTGCTTTCCGGGGAGACGCCGGGCCTGGCCCGCATCGGCCGCATGGCAGTGCACCGCGGCCTGCGCGGCGGCGGCTGGGGCGCGCAGGTTCTGCGCCTGCTGGAAGACGCGGCCCGCGCCCGCGGCGATCGCGAAGTGCGCCTGCATGCGCAGCGCAGCGCTGAGGCCTTCTATTTGCGACTGGGCTATGTGGCCAGCGGGAGTCCTTTCGAAGAGGCCGGGATTGCGCACATCGAGATGCAGCGGGCGCTTTGATCCTTCGGAATCTTCCCCGGCCCCTTGACGCCTTGTCCGATGTTCAACTTTGTCAAAAATTGATTCAATTGGCCGCGTGCTGTCACACATCGAGAAGAAGCAATGACCACCCAAGGAGGGGAGTCAGGGGGATTTCGAATCCCCGGCAGGCATCGCGCTCGCCGGGGATTTTTTTCGTTCAGAGGTCCGCCAGCAGCGGATAGGGCAGGGGCTCCACCGCCAGGGCCACGCCCTGCGGCCCGCCCACCTTCAGATCACCGGCTTGCAGGGCGGCGATCTGCATGGAAATGATGGCGGCCCAGGAGCCGTCTGGTGCCGGGGCCGCCTGCACCACCGTGCCGACGGGCTGCTCGGCGTCCTGGGCGGCAAACACCTCCTGCCCGGCGGCGACCGGCGCCTCGGCCCGCACCACGTAGGCACGGCGCTTGAGCGTGCCGCGGAACTGGCTGCGCGCCACGACTTCCTGGCCGGGATAGCAACCCTTCTTGAAGTTCACCCCGCCCACCGACTCGTAGTTGAGCATCTGCGGCACGAAGGCGTCGAGCACCGGCGCCGTCAGTGTGGCGACGCCGCTGCGCACCTCGGTCCATTGCCACAACGCGAGGTCCAGTTCGGGGCCTTCCGGCGCCGGGGTGCCAACCGGCGCGATCCAGAGCGCGCGCGGCACGCCATCGGCCGGGTAGAGCGACACAACACTTGCGGCGCCGGCCACGCTGCGCTGCCCGGGTGCCGCGCCGGCATCGATACCGTTGCTGGCAAGCGCCGTGCCGGCCAGGCCGAACAGCAGGTACTCGGCGCTGGCGTCACGCAGCTTGGCCTTGGCGCGCAGCACGTACATCGAAAGGCGCTTCAAGGTAGCGGCCAGGATGTCCTGGCTGCACACCAGCAGGATGGTTTCGGGCTGCGGCCGGATGCCGATGAGGCTGGCAATCATCCGGCCCTTGGCCGTGCACAGGGCGGCCAGGCGCGCCTGGGACGCGTCGAGCAGCGAGAAATCCTGGGTCAGCTGGCCATGCAGGAAGCTGGCCGCATCGGGGCCCTCGGCACAAATCACACCAAGGTGGGGAAGGGCGCAGGCGCCATTGAGGACGACGGGGTTCATCGCTGAATTATCATGGCCGGCCGCGACCCGTCCGGGGCGCAGGGCCTTGCGCCAACACCTGTCAAATTCAACCGCTTTCGCGTGCGCCGCTTCCTTCTCACCATCTTCCTTCTTGCATCCTTCGTGGCGCTGGGCGTGGGCGCCTGGGGCCTTTGGTGGGTGCACCAGCCGCTCGTATTGCCGGCGCCGTCGGTGGACCTGTCGGTCGAGCCCGGCACCACGCCGCGCGGTGTCGCGCAGTTGGTGGCGGATGCCGGCGTGGAAGTCCAGCCGCAGCTCTTGTACTGGTGGTTCCGCATCTCGGGTCAAGACCGGCAGATCCGCGCCGGCAGCTACGAGCTGGAGCGCGGCGTCACGCCCAAGACCCTGCTCAGCATCCTGGTCCGCGGCGCCGAAGCCACCCGCAGCGTGGTGCTGGTGGAAGGCTGGAACTTCCGCCAGGTGCGTGCCGCCCTGGCCAAGGCCGACCAGCTCAAGCCCGAAACCCTGGGCGAGTCCGATGAAGCCCTGATGGCCCGCCTGGGTCGGCCCGGCCAGCATCCGGAAGGGCGCTTCTTTCCGGACACCTACACCTATTCCAAGGGCTCGACCGACGTCGCCCTGCTGCAGCGGGCCATGCGTGCCATGGACCGGCAGCTGACGGCCGCCTGGGCTGCCCGCGCCGCCAATCTGCCGCTCAAGACGGCCGATGAGGCGCTTATTTTGGCCAGCATTGTCGAAAAGGAGACAGGCAAGCCAGGCGACCGACCCGAAATCGCCGCCGTCTTCATCAACCGGCTGCGCGTGGGCATGCCGCTGCAGACCGACCCGACCGTCATCTATGGCCTGGGTGCCGGCTTCGACGGCAATCTGCGCAAGAAAGACCTGCAAGCCGACTCGCCCTGGAACACCTACACCCGCGGTGGCCTGCCGCCCACGCCCATCGCCATGCCCGGCAAGGCGGCGCTTTTGGCGGCGGTGCAACCGGCGCCGAGCAAGTCGCTCTATTTCGTGTCGCGCGGCGATGGCAGCAGCCATTTCTCCAGCTCACTCGACGAGCACAACCGGGCGGTCAACCGTTATCAGAAGGGCGGCAAGCAATGAGGGCGCTGTTCCTGAGCCTGGAAGGCATCGATGGTGCCGGCAAGTCCAGCCACCTCAATGCGATCGAGGCGCTGCTGCGCAGCCATGGCCGCACCGTGACCCGCACCCGCGAGCCGGGCGGCACGCCGCTGGCCGAAGCGCTGCGCGAGCTGATCCTGCAAAAGCCGATGGACCCGCTGACCGAATCGCTGTTGGTCTTTGCCGCCCGGCGCGACCATATCCTGCAAGTGATCGAGCCGGCCCTGGCGCGCGGCGAGGTGGTGCTGTGCGACCGATTCACCGACGCCACCTTCGCCTACCAGGGCGCCGGCCGCGGCTTCGACACGCAGGTGCTTGCCACGCTGGAGCGCTGGGCCCAGGCGCGGCCCGGCAGCGGCGAGCTGCTGCAGCCCGACATCACGCTGTGGTTCGACCTGCCGCCCGAGATCGCCGCGGCCCGCCTGGCCGATGCGCGCGCGCCGGACAAGTTCGAGGCGCAATCGACCGCCTTCTTCCGGCGCGTGGCCTCCGGCTATGCGAAGCGGGCGGCCGCCGATCCTGGCCGCTTCATCCATATCGACGCCAACCGCAGCAAGGAAGAAGTGTGGGAACAGGTGGCCGATGCCCTGGCGCAGCGGGGGCTGACCCCATGAAGGACTGGCTTGCCGCGCCGCTGGCCGACCTGCTGCGCCAGCGCGGCCATGCCTGGCTGCTGCAGGGGCCGTCGGGCCTGGGCCAGTACGAACTGGCCTTGGCTCTGGCGTCCGCCTGGCTCTGCGAAGCGCCGACGCCGCAAGGCGCCTGCGGCCATTGCCCCAGCTGCCATGCCATCGAGGTGCGCACCCATGCCGACCTGTGCGTGCTGATGCCCGAAGTGGCCATGCTCGAGCTGGCCTGGCCGCTGGACGAAAAGTCGCAGGCCGACCTGGACGACAAGAAGCGCAAGCCCAGCAAGGAAATCCGCGTCGAAGCCATGCGCGACGCCGTCGCCTTCGCCCAGCGCACCAGCGGGCGCGGGCGCGGCAAGGTGGTGCTGGTGTACCCGGCCGAACGCATGAACAACGTCACGGCCAACACCCTGCTCAAGACGCTGGAAGAGCCGGTCGGTGATGTGCGTTTCGTGCTGGCCAGCGAGGCCGCTTGGCAACTGCTGCCGACCATCCGCAGCCGCTGCCTGGGCTACACCATGCATTGGCCGGAGCCGGCGGTGGCGCAGGCCTGGCTGGTACAGCAGGGCGTGCCCGCCGGCGAAGCCCCGACGCTGCTGCGCGCCGCCGGCGGCCGGCCCAATGACGCCTTGCGGCTGGCGCGCGCCGGCCTCACGGGCCAGATCTGGTCGAAGCTGCCGCAGGCCATCCGCCGCGGCGAGGTCGCGGCGCTGGCCGAACGCAGCCCGGCACAGGCCATCGACGTGCTGCAAAAGCTTTGCCACGACTTGCTGGCGGTCGGCGCCGGCGCGCAGCCGCGCTTCTTCGAGACAGCCGATCTGCCGGCGCCGCCGCCGATACGCAGTCTTTCTGCTTGGTCACGCTCTTTGGCAAACGCGGCAAAAACCGCAGAACATCCCTTCAATGCCGGCCTGATGCTGGAAGCGCTTGTGAGCGAAGCCAGAGTCCACCTAAACTTCGCCGGCAAACCCGCCCGCCCATGACCACCACCCCGTCCGCACCTACCGCCACCACGCCGCGTCCCAGCGTCATCCAGCTGGCCATCAAGGAAAAGGGGGCGCTCTATGCGGCCTACATCCCGCTCTTTGCCGAAGGCGGCATCTTCATCCCGACCTCGCGCGAATACCGCCTGGGCGATGACGTCTACGTGCTCCTGACGCTGCCGGACGACCCCACGCGCTACCCGGTGGCCGGCAAGGTGGCCTGGATCACGCCGGAGCGCGCTGCCGGCAACCGGGCGCCGGGTGTCGGCATTCGATTCCCCTCCGACGAGAAGTCGCGCCAACTCAAGGCGAAAATCGAGGATGTGCTGGGCGGTACGATTGCCTCGGACCGGCCGACTCAAACCATCTGAGTTCGGCTTTTCTCTTTTCTCCGGCGGGCCTCCTTGCGAGGCCCGCGCCGTTTTTCCTGGGCTGTCCCCATGTTCACCGATTCCCACTGCCACCTGAGCTTTCCCGAATTCACCTCGCAGATGAGCGAGGTGCGCGCCGCCATGGCCGCCGCCCAGGTGGACCGGGCGCTGTGCATCTGCACCACGCTGGAAGAGTTCGGCGCGGTGCAGTCGCTGGCCGCGCAATACGACAACTTTTGGGCCAGCGTGGGCGTGCATCCGGACAACGAAGACATCGAGGAGCCTACCGTGGAGCGCCTGGTCACACTGTCGGCGCGGCCCAAGGTGGTGGCCATCGGCGAGACCGGGCTGGACTACTACCAGATGGACGAGCGCAAGGGCGGCCGCACCATTGCCGACATGGAATGGCAGCGCGAGCGCTTCCGGGTGCACATCCGCGCCGCCCAGCAGACGCACAAGCCGCTGGTGATCCACACCCGCGAGGCTTCCGCCGACACCATCGCCATCCTGAAGGAGGAGGGCGAAACCGGCTCGGGCCAAGCCGCCGGCGGGGTGTTCCATTGCTTCACCGAAACCGCCGAAGTGGCGCGCGCGGCGCTCGACCTGGGCTTCTACATCTCCTTTTCCGGCATCCTGACCTTCAAGAAGGCCGAGGACCTGCGCCAGGTGGCGGCCTTCGTGCCGCTGGACCGGATGCTGATCGAGACCGACAGCCCCTACCTGGCGCCGGTGCCGTTTCGCGGCAAGACCAACAGCCCGGCGCTGGTGCCCTATGTGGCCAAACAGATTGCCGAAATTCGACACCTGCCCATCGAGGAGGTGGCCCAAGTTACAAGTAACAACTTCGAGACCTTGTTCCACGACGTTAAAGCTGCATGAAAAAATACTTCAATATAGTTGTCTATGTACTTGCCAGCATTGCATTTATTGGCAATGCGAATGCCGATGCCCAGGTCGATCTGTTCAGGGCAGCACGGGCCGACAACGCCGGCAGCGTCAAGAGCCTTCTCGAACGCGGCGTCAACCCCAACGTGCGCGACGAACACGGCCAGACCGCGCTGCTGGTGGCGATGCGCGAGCCGTCGCCCAAGGCGGTCGACGTGCTGATCGCATCGCCCAAGGTGGATGTCGAGATGCGCAACAGCAAGGACGAGAGCCCGCTGATGATGGCCGCGCTGAAAGGCCAGCTGGACTTGGTGACGAAGCTGATCGCGCGCGACGCCGACATCAACAAGCCGGGCTGGACGCCGCTGCATTACGCGGCGACCAACGGGCACGTGGCCGTCATGAAGGTGCTGCTGGAGAAGCATGCCTTCATCGACGCCCAGTCGCCCAACGGCACCACGCCGCTGATGATGGCGGCGATGTACGGCACGTCCGAGGCCGTGAAGCTGCTGATCGACGAAGGTGCCGATCAGGCCATGAAGAACCAGCAAGGCATGACGGCGCTGGACTTTGCCAAGAAGGCCAATCGCGGCGACGCCGCCTTGCAGCTGTCGCGCGGACCGGCGGCCCAAAAGCGGCCGACCGACGGGAAGTGGTAGCGCGCTAAGGGGCGCGCCAAACGTGGCGATTTCGGGTCCAGGTCGGCTGCTTCCTTGAATAACACAATGTGTATTATGTTAAATGAAGGATCTGCCACAGCCCGCATGTCACGCCCTGCCGGCAAAATGGCCGCATGAGTGACCAGGGCATTCGCATCACCGGGCCGGAGGGCGCGCCCTACGAACTCGGCCAGCCCATGCTGATGTCCGCACGCCGCTTGCCTCTGGGCCGGGTGGATCCGGTGCGGCTGCGCAATCGCGGCACGGAGGTCCACCTCGAACGGTTCGTGCCGACGCCGCTGATGCAAGCCGAGCCGCGCAACGTCGGCGCATGGCTCTTCTACGAGGCATGCGCCCATCTCGTTCGCTTCCACCCGCAGGTTCAGCTGATCAGTTTCGAATCGTCGCGACCGATGTCCGGCATGGGCGATCCGGCCCTGCAGGCGGCGGCCCGGGTGGCGGCACTCGAACGCATCGGCGCCATCGACATCCAGGTCAGGCCCCTGCAATCCGGCGAGATCCTGGTCTCCGGCGCCTGGGCTTACAACGAGCGCAACCTGCGCGATCTCGATGCCGTTCTTGAAGAGCAGCGCGCCATCTATCGAGACGCGCCCATCGGCGGGAACACCCAGCGGCCGCACTGGTTCCAGCGGCTGCGGCGCATCCCGTTCCTGGATGCCGGCGCGACGCTGGAGAAGTAAAGTCGATCCATGGCCCGTACGCCCTCCACCGCCTGGCAAGCCGATGCCACGCTGCGTCGCTACAGCGGTGAGTACAGCGCGCATTCGCATGACTTCGCGCAGGTGCTGATCGGGCTGAATGGCCGCATGGAGCTCGAGCTGGACGGCCGCGGCACCTACGTCGACGCGGCCAGCGCACTGGTCGTGCCGGCCGGCGTGACGCACAGCTACCTGGCCCAGCGCGAGGCCGGCATGCTGGTGATCGACAGCCCGCTGCGCGACGGCCTGGAGCGCGTGCGCCGCTTCGTGCCGCCGCCACATTGGAAGGACCTGCGCCGGCGCTTCGACGCCGAAGCGGCGCTGCATGAAATGGCGGGCACCTCGACCTTGCTGCAGCGCCGGCCGATCGACCTGGACATGCTGAACGAGCGCATCGGCCGCGAACTGCACCGCGACTGGCGCACGGCACAGCTGGCCACCCTGTGCCAGCTCAGTCCGCAGCGCTTTCACGCCCGCTTCATGGAGCTGACCGGCCTGGCGCCGGCTGCCTACGTGCGCCGGCGCCGGCTGGACGAAGCGCAGCGCCTGCTGCGCGCCGGGCTGTCGCTGGAGGCCAGCGCCCTGCAGGTCGGCTACGCCAGCGCCAGTGCCCTGGCCTATGCGCTGCGCCGCGAGCGCGGTGTCGGAGCGCGCGCGCTGCGCTCCGCCGGCAGCTGAAAGAAGCGTCCGGCCGCCGCGAACGAGCAGATCGAGAGTTTCTCGACACTTGGACGTCCGCTTGCGCGCAGCATGGCTGCATGCACGAGACAAGAAAGATTCATCCCGCCACCGGCGTGGCCATGGTGCTGCTGGCCGCGGCCTTGTGGGGCACCACCGGCACGGCGCAGGCCTTCACCAGCGGCCAGTTGTCCGCGGCGTGGTTCGGCGCGTTGCGCCTGGTCGTCGCCGCCCTCTTCTTCGCAACCTACGCTTGGGCCACGCGCGACAAAAAGAAAGCGCCGCCGCCCGCCCGGCTGCCCCTGGCCGGCGTGCTGGCCGCTGGCGTGTGCATGGCGCTCTACAACCTCGCCTTCTTCGCCGGCGTGCGGCAGACCGGAGTTGCACTGGGCACGGCCGTGGCACTGGGCAGCGGTCCGCTGTGGGCGGGCATCCTGCAGGCGCTGATCACGCGCCGCCTTCCGCTTGCGGCCTGGTGGCTGGGCACTGCCGTGGCGGTGGCCGGCGGCGTGCTGATGACGCTTTCGGGCAGCAGCGCCGCCGATCTGGCCGTCAGTTCCGCCGGCATTGCGTTGTGCCTTGTCGCCGGCCTGTCCTACGCGATCTACACGCTGGTCAACAAGGAACTGGTGCATCGCGCATCTGCGGCCAGCATCACCTTCAGCGCCTTCTCGGTGGCGGCCGTGCTGGCCGTGCCGGCGGCCTGGATCGACGGCGGCACGCCTTCCCTCACCTGGCCCGACCTGGGGGCCGTGCTGTACGTGGGCGTGGCCACCGCCGGCGTGGCTTACCTGCTGTTCAGCCTGGCACTGCGCCACATTTCGGCGGCCACTGGCGTGACCCTGGCGCTAGGCGAACCGGTGGTCGCCTTCATGCTGGCCGTTCTTGTCGTGGGCGAACGCCCCGGCATGCCGGCCTTTGGCGGCTTGCTGATGGTGGTCGCAGGCGTGCTGGTGGTGGTGCGGGCCGAGTTGCGCCAGCCCCGGCCGCTGGCCGCGGCCTGATGAAGCCTCAGCCTCCCAACCTCAGCTTTGCCAGAACCTCGTGCCGGCTTCTGCCCAACAGGCTGCGCACCAGCAGCAGCTCGTGCACCGGCCACATCAGTGCATCGATGGGTCGTGGCGGAAGCGCGATGTCGTCGTAGAGCAGGGTCAGGTGCGGGGTGAAGCTGGCGGGCAGCGCCGCGCCCTTTGCCGCAAGGCCCGCCTCGATCAGCGCGGCGAATAGTGCCTCTTGCAGCCGCGCCACGCCTTGCACGCCATCAAACCCCAACAAGACCAGCGGCATGTTGCGCCGCTTTCGAGTGAAGCTGGCGATCTGGTCAAAGCCGATCACGAATGGCGCCGCCTGCGCGGCCACCGGCCGGGCCGCGTCCAGCGCCGCATTGACCACACGCGGCGGCACGCCGCCCGCGAAGTCGCCGATCAGATGCAGGGTGACGTGGAAGCGTTCCGGTCCGAGCGATCTTCCGTGCAGGCCATGGGCCTGGCGCAATGCCTGGGCAAGCGCCTCGATGCGCTGCGCGGCGGGCGCATCGGGGCGGACGGCGAAGAAGAGGCGTTCGGTGGCGGCAGGCATAGCATGGCCGCGGACCGCTCCGCCCTCCCCCTACGCCCACTCGATGGTTTTCGAGGGCCGGAAACCCGCATGAATACTTGATTTCTTGGTTCCCGCGGCCGGCGCGATCGACAACCGGCACATTTGGGTGCCAGAGCGCTTCACTACGGTGGTGGACTGGTTCTCTTCCTGCTGAATTTCCATCGTCCACTCCGCAGGCGCCAGCAGATCCTTGCTCACAGGCGGATGATCCTTTTCCAAGTTCATGCTTCTCTCGAGTTCATAGCCCTCGCAAGGCCCCCGGATGGCGGTTCATTCGACATCCTGCGTGGAACCTGAACCATGACAAGCGGCAGCCCAGCGCGGCATGAGCGGGCATTCTCATGCCCGCAGTGAATGTCGGCAGAACAACCCAGGACTCCTTGGGTTTACACCATCTTTGCAGTCCATCCGTGCACGGCGCTCGCCGCATCGGCGTTTGATTGGCACCCGGCAGCAATTGCCTCGCATAGGAGATCAAGAATGAACACAAGTCGCTCAACGTTGGCCAAGCTGGCAGCTTTTGGGGCCGTGGCCATCGCAGCGCTTGCTGGCGTCGCTTCCGCAACCGCTGGCCCGAACTGGTCGGTCGACATCGCTGTGCCTGGCGTCGTTGTCAGCGCAGGCGAGCCGGCACCCGTCTATTACCCGCCAGCGCCCGTCTATTCGCCTCCAGCCCCCGTGTACTACCAACCTGCGCCGGTGTACTACCGCCCTGCACCGCCGGTGGCTTACGGTCCAGCGCCCGTCTACTACGAGCCAAGGTATCGTGAGGGTCGACGATTCTATCGCGGCGACTGGGAACATGGTCGCCACTGGCATCGCCACGAGAGACATGAACGGCACGAGGACCGCCGAGGTTGGGGCGATCGAGACTGAGCGGGATGTTTCGCGCGATGCCTGCTTACGCAAGACGCTCGCGGAAACCGCCGACGACAAGGACAAGGCCGCGCGCCGGCTGGGCATCAGCCGTGCGACGCTGTACCGGGAGCTTCGGCGCGCGCCCGCCTTGTCTTAGCGGCGTACGCTCGGCTTCACCACCCGCTCGGCGATCACCGCACCCAGAACACGCATCCCCTCATCGATCTCCTCTACCGTCAAACTGGCATATCCCAGGATAAGTCCGGCCGGCCGAGGTTGTGTGCGCGATTGCGGCTTGGCAAACAGCGGCGACACCGCATAGACGCCCACGCCGTTGCTGCGCACAGCAGCTACTAGGGCGGGCTCGTCCTGCGGCTGCAGGAACGGTAGCCACAGCACCACATGCAGCCCGGCCGCCGTGCCGGTGACCGTGGCGCTGGCAGGCAGGTGGCGCGCCATGGCATCGAGCAGCGCGGCCCGCCGGCGCTCGTGCTCGCGGCGCGTGCGCCGCACATGGCGCTCGTAGGTGCCGCTGTCGATCAGCGACGCCAGCACACGCTGCTCCAGCACGTGCGCATGGCGGTCTGCCAGCCGCTTGGCCTGCCGGAACACCGGCACCAGTTCGGGCGGCAGCACCAGGTAGCCGAGCCGAAGCTGCGGCGACAGTGCCTTGGAGAAGGTACCTACGTAGATGACGCGGCCGTCGGTGTCTATCGACTGCAGCGCGTCGATCGGCCGCTGGCCGTAGCGAAACTCCCCGTCGTAGTCGTCCTCGATCACCCAGGCGCGGTGTGTTCGCGCCCAACGGAGCAGTTCCATGCGCCGTCCGATGGGCAGCACACCCCCCAGCGGAAACTGGTGCGAGGGCGTCACGTAGGCCAGACGGGTGCGGTCATCGTTTGGCAGCATGGCGGTGTCCAGGCCTTGAGCGTCCACCGGTATCGCCAAGCCCTCGGCGCCCGTGGCCTCGAAGCACCGGCGCGCCATCAGGTACCCGGGCTCCTCGAAGACGAAGGCATCGCCGGGATTCAACAGAAGCCGCGCGCACAGATCGATGGCCTGCTGCGAGCCGTGGACCACGAGGATCTGCTCGGTATCACAGGCCAGGCCGCGCGCGCGCCGCAGGTAACCCTGCAGAGAGCGGCGCAGCGACGCGTCGCCTTCGGGCGCGAGGTAGTAGAGGCTGCGTTGATGGCGAAGCAGTTCGGCCTGATATGCACGCCGCCAGGCCAGCGCCGGAAAGTCGCGAGAAGCCACCGCGCCGTAGACGAAGTCGATGCGGCAGGGTTCCGCAGAGGCAAGCCCGGGCATTTCGATCGCCGCCACGCGACGGCCAAAATCCGAGAGGGTCGGCGCAGTCCTGCTTCGCCGTTTCGGCTTCGCGTCGGGCCACGCAGGCGCAGCCAGCGGACTCGCGACGCGGGCAACGCGCCCGACCGACGTGGCAAGGAAGCCCTCCGCCGCGAGTTGCTCGTAGGCAGAGGTGACGGTGGTGCGCGACACCCCCAGATCGGCCGCCAAGTCACGCGTGGACGGCACCTGCGCGCCCGCGGCGAGCGTCCCGTCGGCGATCTGGGAGCGCAGCAGGTCGTAGATGTGGCGGCCGGCCCTTTTGGCACCGGAACTCTGGTTTGGCTGCGTACGAAACTGGTCCATGCAAAAGGAAGAAAACTGGACCTTCCCATTGTGCCGGTTCCGCGCGACAGTACCAGCTGCCCACCCTATCCCTCCCCTCCTCCGATGTACATCCCCACGCACTTTGCCGAGACAAGACCCGAGGAACTGAGCCGCATCATCGGCGAGCATCCGCTGGGTGCACTGGTCACGCAAGGGACCACGGGCCTGGACGCCGATCACCTCCCCTTCGAGTTCGATCCTGAAGTCGGAACGCATGGCTTGCTGTCGGCGCATCTCGCTCGCGCCAACCCGCTGTGGCAGCGCTGCCCCACAGGAACTCCGGTGATGGTCATCTTTGGCGGTGCCCAGGCCTACATCTCGCCCAACTGGTACCCGTCCAAGCACGAGGCGCACCGCCAGGTGCCGACCTGGAACTACGAGGTGGTGCACGCGCACGGCGTGCTCACCGTGCACGACGACGAGCGCTTCGCGCGCGGCATCATCGCCCGCCTGACGCGGCGCCACGAGGCGGCCGAACCCAGGCCCTGGAAGATGGGCGACTCCGCACCCGAGTACATCGACAGCATGGTGCGCAACATCGTGGGCATCGAGATCGCCATCACCTCGCTGGTGGGCAAGTCCAAGCTCAGCCAGAACAGGGAAGCGCGCGACCGCCTCAGCGCCGCAGACACGTTGGAGGCGCGCGGCCGCGACGAACTGGCGGGACTGATGCGCAGTGCAGGCGGAGCGAGCTGACGAGACTGCAAAAAGCCATGTACACCTCCACCTTCACTTTTGCCAAGGGCGAGTTTGACGACGCGTTCCATGCTTTAGACCATGTCATCGCCCAGGCTGCCAGATCCATTCCCGGCTACCTTGGCGAAGAGAGCTGGGAGAACCATGCAACGGGCCTCGTCTCCAACGTGTACTACTGGAAGACCATGGACGCGCTCCAGGAACTCATGGGGCATCCGGCACACATCGCTGCAAAGCAGCGCCAGACGCTTTGGCTCAAGGGCTACCAAGTCGTCATTGCACAGGTTCTCCGCTCCTACGGAGATGGCGGCATTCCGCACCCGCTTGCCGTGGCGGGGGCGGCCTCATACAGCGGCTAGCCAGGCAATACCATGGCGATCGCGATTTATCTATAGTTCGCGATAGCCCTGGGAGCCCTGCGGATTATTCCCCCATTCCATCATCAACAGGCCGTCCAAACCCGCATGGTTAAAGGACTTGGCTGTGATCGACATGGGATCTTTACCGTCATTTTTACCGTCAAAAGCGCAGATCTTTTGCTGGCGCGGGAGATGGAGCGATTTGCGGGGAAGCGACGTTTTCGACATCATCATCAATCAAGTACAAGGATAACCGGAAGCCGATTGGTCGATCAGCCCCGAGAACGAGGTCCAGTCGGACAACCTTGATGCGGTTTTCTCCGGCCGAAATTCATGTTGCCGATGGAAGGCGGGATAGCTGGGGTGCTCTTGCTTCAGTCCAATCCAAGCGCCAATCACCCGACAGCCCCAACTGCAGTCGTGCTGCAAAGACGGCCGCTAGGCCACCAGCGCGCGAAGCACGCGCAGACCTTGACGGCGAGAATGGCGTGGTACCGTGAAGGGACGCAGTAAGCCTGCCCTCCCCTTGCGTGATTGGGAGCCGACGCGCAAGCGGAACGCTCGAACATGGGGCCCAGGTAGCGAGACCGGCGCCATCGGGCGCCGCCGGTTCGGCGGTCTGACATATGGCAACATGAAAGCATGGCGCGATCTCAAGAATCCCCTCGGCACTCGACCATGCCGATCGACCTGATCGGACCTGAACATTGGCCGGCCAGGCGCCGCCGCAGTCGCACCCGAAGGATGCTGCGCATGATCGCGCCTGCAGCAGTTGCTGCCGCAGTCGTGGCCTTCATCGCGCTCCTCTTGCGCTAGCACGCGGTTAGGGAGGCCACACGCAGGCGGTCGCGCCTGCCTCACTGGCATGCCTGTGCGCCTGCGCCAACCACTTTGAGCGCCGGCAAGCCGCGTGTCCTCATTCAGGCGCTGCACATGGCTGGCCGGCCTGTCCGCAGTCTTGAAGAAGTGGAGTCGCGCCGGCACCTTGTCCGCGTTCAAGGCTTTCTGCGCAAAGTTGCATGCTGTGCAATGAGCCTCAACGGCAAGGCGGCTCGCACGCCGCACCGATCCGCGCTCCAGGCGCGGCGACGAATGACGGCCGGGTTGCTTGATACGCAAGCATTGTGTGTCCCCTGGGACTCATCGAGCATTCCCTCACCAACTGCACATTGATGAGGTACTTCATGCGCCTGCCGCTCACTTCTCGCCGCTCGCACCACCGATCCGTCTGTGTGTTGCTATCTGCGCTTCTATGCAGCGGCCTCGCCTGCGCGCAGGCCAGCTATCGCATTGCGACCGAAGGCACCTACCGGCCTTGGAGCTTCAAGGACGCGCAGGGTGCACTTCAGGGCTGGGATGTGGACATCGCGAATGCGCTGTGCGAGCGGATGAAGGCACGGTGCGAGATCCTGGCTCAGGACTGGGATGGCATCATCCCCGGCCTCATGGCGAGGAAGTACGACATGATCGTCGCCAGCATGGCGATCACCGAGCAGCGGCGCCAGCGCGTGGACTTCTCTGACAAGTACAAGGACACCATCTCCCGCTTCGTCGCCCAAAAAGGTACGCGGCAGGATGTTTCCCCCAGCGCGCTGAAAGGTAAGACCATCGGCGTGCAACGCGGCTCGATCCAGGCCAACTACCTCAGCCAGAACTACAAGAACTCAGACCTGAAGTTCTACGACACGCCCCAAGCGGCGGAACTCGACCTGGTGGCGGGGCGGGTGGAATACATCCTGGGCAACATGGTCACCTACTACGTAGGCTTCATGAAGACCGCCGAATCCGCGAACTTTGCCTTTGTCGGCCCTGACCTCAAGGGCGGCCTGCTCGGCGACGGCAACGGCATTGCGGTTCGCAAGGGCGACGTTGAACTGCTATCGAAGATCAACGCCGCGCTGGCGGCCATCCGCGCCGATGGCACCTACGACCGCATCACCGCGAAGTACTTCCCGTTCAAGCTTATGTAGCGGGCGGCGCGAGCAATGAATCCGCTTCATGGTTTCGGCAGCCAACTGTTGCTCGGTGCGGTCTCGACCGCCCAGCTTGCCCTGGCCTCGCTGGTGGTCGGTACGCTGTTCGGTGTTCTGGGCTGCTGGCTGCAACTCTCGGGCAGCCGCCCGATGCGCAGTGTGGGCTACCTGTACGCCGCGGTGATCCGCGGCGTGCCCGACCTGCTGGTCGTCTTCGCGATCTACTTCGGCGGCTCGCTGACACTGGCGACGCTGACGGGACGCTACGTGGAGATCAATACCTTCCTGGCCGGTGTCGTGGCGCTGGCGCTGTCGTTCGGCGCTTATGCCGCCGAGATCGCGAGGGGTGCGCTGCAATCCGTTGCGGATGCGCAGCGCGAAGCGGCGCGCTCGTTGGGCCTGACCCCGGCGCAGACGCTGTGGACCGTCGTTCTGCCCCAGGCTGCCCGCATTGCGCTGGCACCGTTCGGCAACCAGGCGATCGTCCTGCTGAAGCAGACCTCCATCGTGTCGATCGTCGGCGCGGACGAGCTGATGCGCAAGGCGGCCGAGGCGTCGGGCGCCACGCGCCAACCCTTCACGATCTACCTGGCAGCCGCGTGCATCTACCTCGCGCTGACCGGCCTGGCGACGCTGGGCCTCGAATGGTGCGAGCGTCGCGCATCGCGTGCCTACGCCCGCTGACCGATGTTCGACTTTTCTCTCGTCTGGTCCGTCCTGCCGACGCTCGGCCAGGGTGCGTTGCTGACCCTCGAACTCACGGCGCTGGTGATCCTCGTGGGCACGACATTGGCCTTTCCGGTTGCACTCTGCAAGAACGCCGCGCATTCCTCGTTGCGCTTCGGCGCAAACGCCTATGTGATGTTCTTCCGGGGTACGCCGTCGCTGGTCCAGGTGTTCCTCCTGTACTACGGGGCGAGCCAGTTCGATGCGATCCAGCGCTCGGTCCTCTGGCCCGTCCTGCGCGATCCTTTCTGGTGCGTGGTGATCGCGCTGGGCCTCAACTCGGCCTCCTACACCGGCAAGACGCTCGCGGCCGCGCTGCAGGCGGTGCCCAAGGGCCTGCGCGAAGCCTCGTTCACGCTTGGCCTGAGCCGACCCCAGGCTTTCTGGAAGGTCGAGCTGCCGCTGGCCGTGAAGGCCGCGCTTCCCGCCTTCGGCAACGAAGTGATCCTGACTTGCAAGGCCACCTCGCTGGCCAGCACGGTCACGCTGCTGGAGCTGACGGGAACCGCACGGCTGCTGACTTCGGAGACCTATGCACCGTACGAGGTGTTCCTCAGTGCCGGGCTGGTCTACCTTGCCATCAATTACAGCCTGATGCTCGCCATGCGCAAGCTTGAAGCCCTGTTCGAATACTCATGAAAAAGCTGGAGCAACCCACATGAAGTTCATTGCGCTCGGTCCCCACGGAAGCAATCACGAGTTCGTGACACGCCGCTACTTGGAGTTTCATGGGCTGGGCGGCCGTGCCACGATCGAACTCGTCAAGGATTTCGAGCAGGGTGCCATGCTGGTGCTGGCGCACCGCGCCGATTTCATGGTTCAGTGCGCCGTGCATCCGGCCACGATGGCCACGGTCGCCAAGTACCTCGAAGGCCTGTACGTGGTGGACACCTTCATCTCGCCAAGCCAGGATCTGGCGATCATCCAGCGTGTCGACGCCAGCCAGCCTCGCACGCTGGCCGTGATGCAGCCGACGCTCGACTACACCGACCGCACGCGCTGGGACGAAGTGCAGTTCGTCGAGACCGTGGCGGAAGTCAGCCAGGGATTGCTCGACGGAAACTACGAGGTCGGACTCGGCTACGTCTCGACCGCCGAGCAGCACCCTGAGACCTTGCGTATCGTCGAGTTCATCGGCTCCGTGGACGACGCATGGATCGTTTACGGTCGTACCCGGGTCAGCGACAACCGGCTGCTCGCCTGGCGCGACAGTCCTGCCGCGGCCTTGTACCGGCGTACGGCGTGAGCAAGGCCATGCAAGCCCTGTCCGCTCCCGAGGTGGTGTCCGTCGCCGGCCTGAGCAAATGGTTCGGCGACCACCAAGTGCTCTCGGGCGTTGACCTGACCGTGCGTGCCGGCGAGCGCGTCGTCGTCTGTGGACCATCGGGCTCCGGCAAATCGACACTCGCTCGCTGCCTCAACGGGCTGGAGCCGTACGAGCACGGAGACGTGAAGGTCAACGGCGTGCACATCTCTCCCCGCATCCGACACACCGAGCTGGTGCGGGCGAACATCGGGATGGTGTTCCAGCAGTTCAATCTGTTCCCGCACCTGAGCGTTCTGCAGAACTGCATGCTCGCACAGGCATGGGTGCGCAAGCGCACCCAAGCGCAGGCCAAGGCCGTCGCGCTGCAATTTCTCGAGAAGGTGCGGCTCGCGAACAAGGCGCACAGCTACCCGTCGACCTTGTCCGGCGGACAGCAGCAGCGAGTGGCGATCGCACGGGCGCTGTGCTTGAATCCGTCGGTCATGCTCTTCGACGAGGCCACGTCCGCACTGGATCCGGAGATGGTGCAGGAGGTGCTCGAGATCATGATCCTGCTGGCGCGCGATGGCATGACCATGGTGTGCATCACGCACGAGATGGGGTTCGCCCGCGCCGTTGCGGACAAGGTCGTCTTCATGGAGGCCGGCCGAATCGTGCAGGCCGCCGCCCCCGCCGACTTCTTCGGAGACCGTGCCGATCCGCGCATTCGGAAGTTCCTGAAGCAGGCGCTCTGAGCACGTACGAGTCCATCGCCGCCTGGAAAGCAAGCGCCTTCTGTTCCTCCAGCCGCATCGGGCCCGCGTTCCAGAGCCCGAGACCGAACCGTCATTCGAATCCAAGCGCAGCACGATCTCCTCCAAGATCGATCGGAGATGCTCCGTTGCGCCTCGCGGCGGGCTGCTGTCGGCGGGGCGCCGCTTGTCCGTACCGGGTCCCGCGGCGGGGAAAGCATAGGTTCGGGGAACAGGCCGGAGTGGGTGATGTAGATGTCCCACAGTCTCGGGTCGGTCCGACGCTGCAGCAGCGTGGCCCAGTCCACCACGTTGAGCTCGGCCTTGAAACCGGCGCGCTTCAATTGCTCGGCCATGATCAGCGCCATGTTGTAGTGAAAGTCATATTGCCGGCTGGTCAGAATGCGCACGGCGTCGCCCTTGTATCCGGCCGCTTCGGCCATGGCCTTGGCCTTCTTGGCGTCGCGCTCGTTGTATTTGGCGGTGCCGGCCTCCGAATAGAACGGCGTGCCTTTGGGGAAATGGTTGCCCTCGGCGATGAAGGAACGGGTGTCGCCGAATCCACCGGCCAGCATTTCGCCAGGCCCCAATGCCGTCTGTACCGCCTGGCGGGCCCAATGGGCGCGCCGTCTCTGCCATTGGCACATAGAGCTACCCCGGCACTCACTCCCTTGTCCCCACGCGTTCGTGACCGCGACCTTGGCTGGCATGGGATGGGGTCTGCACCCGCGGGCATTGATTGCGTCGCACCTCAAAGACGGCTCGCTCGTCGAGCTTGTGCCGAAATCGCCCCTAGACGTTCCACTGCACTGGCAGCAGGCGCGCGCAGCCTCGACTCTCCTTGATGGATTGACCCGCCAGCTCCTGGCCGCCGCTCGGCGAGCTCTATTGCAGCCCTGACTCGGCTCAGGGTCGTGCTTGTCTGCATTCCGCCCGGAGTTGAGGGGCAGAACGTCTGCTATGTTGCGAATTGGGCCTCGCCAAGGGTGAAGCCATGACGATGCGCGTGATCAGTCAACGCAGCCGACCATGACGTGCGCGCGCTCTACTGCGCCGCTAGCGCCAATGCGCTGATATCCATGCGGTACCGGAAAATGCGCGCGTCGATCAGTTCTCCGTACTTCTGCACTGGCATTTCCAGTTGAGCCACGATTTGCCCGCCAGCAGCCTCGCTGGTGCATTCGACGACCACGTAGCAGTCCTCGGCGCCCACATAGCCCGAGTCGGCCGTCACAGGCCTGGAGAGCTTGGCATCGGCTTCGACAAAGTGGATCGATGCCGTGCCCGGCTGCTCGAGCACGTCCAGAACATCCGCAAGCGCCGGCATCATGGCCGGATCGCCCGACGGACGCAGTCGCAACAGCACGACAGCGACGCCCCGCGCCACCCCTGCGCTGCGCGCCAGTCGTCCCACCGTGCGCGTCGGCGCGATGAATCGGGAAATGTGGTGGTTGGACCACTCGGTCTGCTTCGCCAGGGCCGCCCGGTAGGCTGCGCTGTTCAGCACGTCGAAGCCGGTGGTGTTGTAGATCTGCAGGTACCGGGTCGGCGCGCCGACGGACTCGTAGCGCCGCGCCTCCAGAAAGCCGGGGATCGCCACCCGTTCGGCCAAGTGCTCGCGGTCGAACCACTCGTTGAAGTCGGCCTCCTCCTCCGGGCGCACCTCCATCGACGAGATCAGGATGCCTTTTCCTGCAAAGACCATGTCGTTCTCTTTCAGTTGATGTTGATCGGGCAAGGTGGAATCAATCGACCCTGATGTTCGATTCGATGATCACCTTCTCCCACTTGAGCCGGTCACGCTTGATCGTGTCGGCCAGCTTGCCGGGCGAGCCGCCCTCGAGCTCCATGCCCATCTCGATCAGCTTCTTCTTCACTTCCGCGTCCTGCAGGATCTCGTTCACGTTCTTGTTCAGCAGCGCAATGACCGCATCTGGTGTGCGGGCGGGTGCCAGCAGGGCAAACCAGTGCAGCAGTTCGAAGTTGGCGAAGCCCTTGGACTCGGAGACGGCGGGCAGCCCAGGATAGGCGGCCGAGCGCTTCGCCGTGGTGACGGCGAGCGCCTTCATCTTGCCCGCCTTGGCCATGGGCATCGACTCCGGCCCGATGGCCATCATCACCGACACCTGGCCCGACATCAGATCCTGGAGCGCGGGCGCGCCGCCCTTGTAGGGCACGTGCGTCATGTCGAGGGAAGCCGCCCGCTTGTACAACTCCATGCCCAGGTGGCTGGGGTTGCCGGCGCCGCTGGAGGCGTAGTTGATCGGCGTCGATGAGGTACGGACAAATGCCGTGAGCTCGTCGAACGATTGAACCGGCAGCGAAGGATGAACCATGATGACGCTGGGAAGGGTCACGGCCATCACGATCGGCGCGAGGTCCTTTTCCGGGTCGTATGCCAGCCGTCCTTTGTAGAGAGTGGGATTGACCGCCAGCCCCGCGGTGGAGGCCAGCAGGATCGTGTAGCCGTCCGGGTTCGCCTTGGCGACGAAGCTGGCCGCGATCTGCTCGGTGGCACCCGGCTTGTTCTCGACGACGACCGGCTGCTTGAGCCGCAGTGACAGCTGCTGCCCGATCAGCCGCGACACCGTGTCGGATGCGCCGCCCGGCGGGTAGGGAACCACGATGCGGATGGGCTTGTCCGGGTAGTCCGCCGCCGACGCCAACCCTGACACCGCGAGCGAGAGGGCGCACAACACATGTTTCAGAGCAGTTTTCATATGCATCCAACTAAGAGAATCACTGGGGAGTGATGTTTGCGGCCTTCACCAGGCGCGCGTAGTTGTCCGCGTCCTTGCGGATGAAGTTCCGGAAGGCCTCGGGCGAGTCGCCCACCGGAATGAGGGAGGTCTCTTCGAGCTGCCGGCGCAACTCCCCGCGCAGCGCGGCCTTGATCACGGTGTTGATCCTGTCGATCACGGCATGGGGCGTGCCGGCCGGCGCGGCGATGCCGGTCCAGGTGACGACTTCGAAGTCGGGCAGGCCCGCT
Organism: Variovorax sp. LARHSF232; assembly: GCF_052871435.1. Lineage (NCBI taxonomy): Bacteria > Pseudomonadati > Pseudomonadota > Betaproteobacteria > Burkholderiales > Comamonadaceae > Variovorax > Variovorax sp. LARHSF232. The sequence goes on from NZ_JBIXJS010000004.1 coordinate 364,179, forward strand.
TCCTTCATCGTGGGGACGTCGGGCAGCAGCGGTGAGCGCTGGCGGCTGGTGATGGCCAGCGCGCGCAGCTTGCCGCTCTTGACGTAAGGCAGGGCCGTCGGCGAGGTGTCGAACAGCATGTCGATCTGGCCCCCCATGAGATCCACGAGCGCAGGGGCGCCGCCCTTGTAGGGAACGTGCAGGAGTTCCACCCCGGCCTGCTGCATGAATATCTCGGTGGAGAAGTGCTGGGCGGAACCGACGCTGGCGCTGCCGAAGGTCAGCTTCCCCGGACGCGCCCTGGCCATCGCGATCAGTTCCTTCACGCTGCCGGTCGGCAACTGGTTGCCCACGACCAGGATGTTGGGCTGGTCGACGATCCGCATGATGGGCGCGAAGGCCTGCAGCGGATCGAAGGGCGGATTGGCATACAGGTACTGATTGGCCGCGAAGACACCGGCGCTGCCGACCAGCAGCGTGTAGCCATCCGGCGGCGCCTTGGCGACATAGGCGGCACCGATATTGCCGGAGGCCCCCGGCTTGTTGTCGACCACGAAGGGCTGCTTCAGTGCGTCCTGCAGGCTCTTGCCGACCAGGCGCGCGACCAGGTCCACGCTGCCGCCCGCAGGGAATGGAACGACCAGGCGCACCGGCTTGGCCGGGTAGTCTTGCGCCACCGCGCACGGAACGACCACCGCCAGCAGCACGGGGAGCAGCTTCCTAAGCACTGCAGAACTCCTGCGACGAGGCTGGAGACCAAGCCAATGCGGCCACGACTGCGGACGCGACGGCCAGCAGCGCGTGATCGTCGCCCGCACGCCCGACCAGTTGCAGCCCGATCGGCCGCTCGTCCTCGTCCTGGCCCGCAGGCAGCGCGATGCCGCACAGCGCGAGCAGGTTGACCGGGCGGGTGAAGTGGACCGGGGCCACGTCGTGATCGACGTCCTCGATCCGCGGCGCGGTCATGGCGGTGACGGGCATGGCAACGGCACCGAGGCCCAACCGGTCCATCTCGCCGGCGAAGGCCTGCTGCCAGCGCGACGCGGTGGCCTGAGCCTCGAGATACTGCGCAACTGTCGTCGCCCGGGCGGCAATGAGCCGCGGCCGCACCGACGGATCTATCGGCGCGTCCGGGTCGTCCAGGAAGCGGTCGTTCACCCAGGCGCCCTCGGCGATCATGATGGCATTGGTGGCTTCCCTGAACGCCGCCAGGGGCGCCGGAAGACGCAACGGCACCAAGCTGAAGCCCGCCTGCTCGAGCCTTTTCAGGCTCTGCGCGTGACATCGCGCGACGGCCGGCGCGAGCGGCACGAGTTCTTCCGCTTCCAGGACGCCGATCCGGCGGCGGGCGTCAGGTGTCGCCCGGGGCGCCCCGGCCAGCGCCTCGAAGCACAGCCGGGCATCCTGCACCGACGAAGCGAACAGGCCCAGGCTGTCCAGTGTGTCGCTGAGGGGGTAGACGCCCCCGCGCGGTAGCGCGTCGATGGTCGGCTTGAAGCCCACGATGCCGCAGAAGGCCGCGGGCACGCGAACCGAGCCGCCGGTGTCGGAGCCGATCGCCCAAGGCACCAAGCGGGCCGCGACGGCCACCGCCGATCCGCTGCTGGAGCCGCCTGCCACCAGGGTATCCGTCGCGCGGCCGGCCGGATTGCGCGGCGTGTCCATGTGCGCATTGGTGCCCCAGGCGCCCAGCGCGAACTGCACCAGATGGGTCTTGCCAACGATGACGCCGCCGACCTCGGCGATGCGCTGGACAATCGCCGCGTCCTCCTGCGCGATGTTGGCCAACAGCAGCGGTGAGCCTGCCGTCGTGGGCTTTCCCTGGATGTCCACCAGGTCCTTCAACGCCACCGGGATGCCGTGCAGGGGACCGCGGTCATGGCCCGCGCGAAGCTCCTGGTCGGCCAGGGCCGCCGCAGCCAGGGCCTCCTCCTTGTAGACGGCCAGGAAGCTCTTGAAACCGGCGTCATGCGCTGCGATGCGGCGAAGACACTCCTGCGTGAGTTCCACCGAACTGGTCTCGCCGGTTCGCAAGGCACGCGACAGTTCGGCCATCGGCGCGAAGGCGGGCGGCCTGAGCTGGCTGGTGTTCGTCATGCGGCCACCTCCCGGACATCGAGTTGCGTACCCAGCACATGGGGATAGGACTCGCCGGCGTGCAGCCGTGCCAGCGTCTGCTGTTCCGCCTGCTGCAGGCCGATGGCCTTGTCGGCCAAAGCCCACGCTTCGTCGGGCGCCATCACCAGGACACCGTTCTCGTCCGCCAGCACCGCATCGCCGGGGTGCACGCGCACGCCAGCGCAGTCCATCGGCAGGCAGAAGCTGCCCGACTGCCCGCCGGCGCGGGTGGTTCGGGCGCTCAGGCCGCGGGCCCATACCGGCACGCCGAGCGCGCGCAGCTCCTCGATGTCCGTGACGCAGCCGTCCACCACCACGCCTGCGACACCGCGAAGGCGCCCCGCCAGCACGCTGGCGCCACCCATGCACGCGATCGTCTCGTCACCCGCGCGGTCGACCAACAGGAAGTCGCCGGCCCGCAGCTGTCCCAGCGCGTGATGCAGGATGGATCCGTCCGAGCCTTCGCAGCGCACGGTGACGGCGGTACCGACCGTGCGCGTCACTGCCGCCATGGCCTTGACCCGGCCGTGCAGGAAGCCGCGGTCGTGAAAGTGGCCGATGGTGGCCGGTTCGGCCTGCTTTAGCAGTGCCAACAGCTGCGGCGCACAGGGCGGAGGCAGCTCTCCTAGTTCGATGCCAGTCATTTCGGATATCGTCGTTGTCGAATGACGGCCATCGTAGGTAAGCGCCTGTGGCGCGGATATTGATCAATTCTCAGGATGGTTAATTCGGATTCCTTATCAACGAGGTTCACCCTGCACCAGCTGCAGGCCTTCGTCTGGACCGCGCGTCTCGGCACGGTGCATGCGGCGGCGCGGCATCTGCACCTCACCCAGCCGGCGATCTCGCACCGCATCCGCGACCTGGAGGAGGAGCTGGGTATCCAGCTTTTCGAACGGCAGAACCAGCGCCTGCTGGTGACGGAACTCGGGCGCAATGTGCTGGTGTATGCCGAGCGCGTGCTGGCGTCGGCGCAGGATATGGCGCGGCTCGATCTGCGGCGCACCATCACCGGCCTGGTGCGCATGGGCGTGGACGAGTCCTGCGCCATCATCGGGATGCCGCAGATCCTCAAGGACATCAAGGACTGCTATCCGGCGCTTCGCGTAGATCTGACAGTGGGCGGAGGCGCCCAGCTGCTCCAGAAGATCAACAACCACGAGCTGGACATCGCGCTACACACGGGGCAGAGCGGCCAGCCCGACGTGACGAGCCAGTTCATGGGACTTACCCAGCACCAATGGGTGGCGACCCACGACCTGATGGTTCCGGAGGGAGACTTTCTGCCGGCCCACGCGCTGAACCACCGCATCGTCTGCAATGCGGCGCCTTCGACCCTGCACGAATCGGCGTCGCGCTGGCTGGCCTCGGACGGCTATGCCTTCGAGGAGTACAGCAGCTGCAACTCTCTTTCGCTCATGGTCGCGCTGGTCACCTCCGGCCATGCGATCGCCGTGCTGCCCGCCTCCATCACGCGCCGGCAGGTCGCCGAAAAATCTTTGCAAGTGCTGCGCGCCAAGCCCGCGGTGCCGGACGTGCCCTACTACTTCTCGTACCTCGCGCACCACCGCAGCGAGACCACGGCGCGCATTCTGGATATCGCGCTGCGCAACCTGCAGGACGCCGTTTTCTTCCACACCGACGAAGCGTCCCAGGGCAGCGACCCTGGTTGACGACTCGATGGGCGCGCTCAGACGTGGGGAGCCCAACGCAGAGATTGCACTGAACCGCGGACCCGGCCTCTCTCACGCGCTTCATTCAGGCTGAACGCCGATGCTCCGGTTCTTCATGTACCGTGGAACTGCGCGGGCTCGAGGGTGGCGAGTTCGCACAGCATCCGCGGCCATACCCTGAGGCCTTCTCGATCGACGCGATGCGGAAGAACTCATTGGGCACATGCACCGGTGCGTCCAGCAGGTTGTAGCCAAACATCAGTGTTCGACGCCTATGGCCTCCTACTAACCCCAAGCAATTAGTTGATCACTCAGGTAGCAATCAATGCGCCAAGTTGACGTGTGCACAGCTATTTCACCGTGAGGTGTTGCGGATGGGGGTTGACTCGTTTTCGGTGCACACCACCGGGCTGGCACTGCTGTTGCGCGGCCGGTTCCCGGCGCAGCGGGTGGCGCGCCTGGTCATGGCGCCTTCCATCGCGATCCGCACAGCGACGACTGGGTCTGCACGAGACCAAGGCGGCCAGGATTACACGACCGTGGTGACCAGCCAACTCTAGCGTGGGCGCCAGGTTTACCGGTTGCCCCTGGGATGTCTGCCCTGCCCTTGCCGCAGGACACCCTGTCGGCCGGAGGTCTGTCCGTCCTAGATCGAGCTACAAGCCGCCCCATTGGCCGCCGGTTGTGCCTCTGCGCTCATCGGCGCGAATGACGCCCCTCAACCGCGTGCACTCGCGCTCCAGCGATGCAACCCAGGCGCGCGCGTGTTGGACTTCATTGAAGGCCTGCGCCTGCAGTGCTTACAGGTCCAGCGGCTCTCGAACCACAGCGCCAGGTAGACCGCGCGCGGCGCGTTGCCGCTCGCGCGCCAGCGCTGCAGGGAGCGCAGGCTCACGCCCAGGTGCCGGGCAATGCGCTGGGGCGACGCTATCTGGTCGGCCAGCAGGAAGTCCAGCGGCGGCATGCGCGCCGCCGAGGGTGCACGGAAAGGCATGGCAGTCCCCTTCGGGCCGGCGCGAAGCGCGCCGCAGCGGCGACAGCTTGTCAGGGCGCGCAGAGATGCGATCCTCAACGCCGGCGCGGACTTTCAGGGGATTGTTCGGCAGTACACATAACCCGCGCAAGCTGCAAGACGACGCCTGGCTCACTACCGCCTCACACTCCATCTGCGGGCATGGCGTTTCCTGCCAGCCTCTGACAAGCTCGGATGGAGCTATCCTGTTCATCATGTTTTCGAAAGGAACTTCTCTTTGAACAAGACCGAACTTATCGCCGCGATCGTCGCCGACACTAACGTCAGCAAGGCCGAGGCCGGCCGGGTACTCGATTCGGCCCTTGGAAACGTGACGCGGGCCCTGGCACGTGGGGAAGCCGTGCAACTCATTGGGTTTGGCAATTTCACCGTGGCGAGGCGTGCCGAGCGCACCGGCCGCAATCCATCGACCGGCGAGCAGATGACGATCAAGGCGAGCAAGGCGCCGAAATTCACGGCAGGCAAAGCATTGAAGGATGCAGTCAACGCGTGAGCGTAGTCGTTGCCAGCTCGAACGCCAGGCGCGTCGATTGAGGAAACCTGACCCACGACGTTGCCCACCAACACTTCTTCGCGTTGCCCGAGCGCTGCAACGGACGACCAGGACTCGTCGCGTGTGAACGGCTGCATCCGCATGTTGCGTACTGGCGATCAGGGCCTTGAGCCGACTTTTCGCCCAAAGCAAAGCAGACGTTTGGGCTCGTTGGCGACGGGGCTATGCTGCGCGTTTGAACAGTTACTTCTGGCCCATAACGGAACCGCTGCGTACGCCCTTCTGGTCAAACCGGAGTCGGGCTGTTTCCATCGCGGGGCGATTCGACTGAGCCCAGCGCGCGAGAGTCTCGAAGTGCTCAGTGAGTTGCGCACGCTGTATCGCGATAAGCCGATCGGCTCGGATCCGAAGGGGGGAGTTGCCGTTCTGAAGCGACTTACATCACGGTGGCGAATGCAATAGGCGACCAGTCAAGGCGCGCCATGCCCCCCGAACTTCGCTGCCATCACGCTGGTACGGCTGGAAGGGGGCAGGTCAACTTCACCATCTTCAACGAGCACAAGACGAGCACCGATGGTGACCATCAATCCTTGTGCGGCGAAGCTGTCTTGGACTAAACATAACTGCGTGTGCTATGTGTTGCTCATATGTCCCGCGCCTGAGGCACCTCGCCTGGCTTGTAGATCTTGTGCTGCGCCGCCGCGCTGAGGGGCTCTGAGACGACAAGGAGGCGCCACAGCTTCTCCCGCGTCGAGCATGCGCGTTCGGCATCCGTGAGCTCGAATCCGGGCGCCTCGAGTGAGCTTCCCTTCACCGCGACCCTGAGGAGCGTTTCGCCCTTCGGACTAGACACCTCGATGTCATACCCGAGGTGCTGAGTGCTCACGTCCTGTGCGTCGTAGCCATAGCCTGTGAAGTGACGCGTCACGTAGGCCATCGCGGCGGCGTGGACATCCTCTGCCGAAGCCGGTTCGGAACCCAGCAGTCGCGCCTGTTGCGCATCCGGAACGCCCCGTCGCGCTCGCGCAGCCTGAATTTCGGCGGCAGACGGAACCCAGCCGCGGGGGCCGCGGACCAGAACCGCTAGGCCTTGATCGGCCTCCCAGCTTGCGACATGCCACGGGTCATCATCTCGAACCCGCGTGGAGACCTTCGCGCTCTTGTTGCTCTCCAGTTCGTCGATCGGGACTCGGTTGGTCTGCAAAACCACCCGAAAGTTCTGTTCCGAATCCAAGGTCCTTTTGAGCAAGGCAAGTCGGTCCTTGGCACGCTGAACCTGGTTGGGGCTGCGCGCGCCGCCCCCTCCTCGAAACTGAGTGTCCAATGATTCGAGGTAGAACCAGCGCGCCCCGGCTCCGACGGTGACGAACTCGGCCCAGATAGTGGCAATGACGCTGTCGCCGCTCGCGAGCCAGGCATAGTCGAACGGCCTTTCCCGCGCGGCGAGCACACCCATTTTTTCAACGATCTCTACCGGGTTGAGCCGCGGACCTGACAGGCGCTTCTCGTTGATGACAGCGAGTACCTGCGTGTCGACTTCCTTGTCCATGCGGCGGGCCTCTCTGGGTGGTTCAAGGCAGTATGCCGCATCGTACGTTCACGGGTCCCCACGAAAGCTGGCGCTACGTTCAGGCATTGCGGAAGTTGGCCGTCCGTTCGAATTGCCGCCATCGCCTACAGTCACGCCACGGCGAATCTTTTCCCCGACCTCCCGCCAGCGCTGGGTGCCGAGGGCATTCAGCTGATCCTCCTGCCCTTCTCTGTAGATGCTGGTACAGCACGCCGCGCTTGCCGTGGAACACGTCGCGCGCGGGGCTGTGCCGGCCTTCGCCGAGGTTGAGTTGCTGCAGCGTGCTGCGCCGGCGCGTCTCGTGTTCAGCGTGTGGATGGCCAGCTCCTCGGCCGACAGGGAGTCGGGGGAACGGCCGTATCGTTCGCGGTGTATGGCCGTCGGGAAGTCGACGGGCATTGGAAGTCAGAGTGCTTCGGTGCAGAACGCGGCCGGCGCGACGATGCGGGTACGGCCGATGTGACCGCGTTGCAGGAGTCCGGCGCGATGATCGCCGGTCACCAAATAGTCGGCCTCGCCGGCAACTGCCATGGCCAGCAGGAACGCATCAAATGGATCGTCAGCCTCGATGTCTGTTGGCAACTTCGGGCTCGACGACCACATGCCGCATGACGAGCGCTACGCCCGCGCACGCGAGTTCTACGACGTGGTCACCGGCCTGTGGGACAGCTGGGCCGACGATGCCTTCGTGCACGATGCGGCCAGCGGCCGCTACTTCGACCCGTCGCGGCTGCACACGCTCGGCCACAAGGGCCGCTATCTTTCGGTGCGCGGGCCCTTGCACATTGCGCGGCCGGTCCAGGGCTGGCCGGTGATCGTGCAGGCCGGCGCGTCCGAGCCGGGCCGGCAACTCGCGGCCGAGACGGCCGAGGTTATCTTCGCGGCCCAGGGCACGCTGGCCGAAGGGCGCAGCTTCTATGCCGACGTCAAGGGCCGGCTCGCCGCGCTGGGCCGCGAGCGCGACCATCTCAAGATCCTGCCGGCTACGGCGGGCTGGCCTTCGTGGGCACCGCGCGGACCATTGCCGACGAGATGCAGGAATGGCTGGAGACCGAAGGCTCGAACGGCTTCAACATCATGTTCCCATGGCTGCCGGGCGGGCTCGACGCATTCGCCGACCAGATGGTGCCCGAACTCCAGCGGCGAGGGATCTTCCGGCAGGAATACGAAGGCACGACGCTGCGTGGGAACCTCGGACTTCCGCGTCCGGGCAACCGCTTCCTTCCTGACCCGCGCTGACCTCTCCAAAAAAAAACGGATCCTAAGATCCGTAAAAGCCGTTGAGAGACGACTTGGAGACAACTCTGTTCCAGCAGACCGGGCCCGCTTGCGGGCGCAGCCGCTGCCCGCCTTACCTGTTGGGTTGCGGCGTGATGCGCAGATAAGGCCGAACCGCCTGGTACCCCTTGGGAAATCGCTGCGCGATCTCCGCCGGGTCCTGAAGGCTCGGCACGATGACCACATCGTCGCCATCCTGCCAGTTGGCCGGCGTCGCGACCTTGTGGCTGTCGGCGAGCTGAAGCGAGTCGCTCACCCGCAGGATCTCGTCGAAGTTGCGTCCGGTGCTCGCGGGGTAGGTGATGGTGGTGCGGATCTCCAACTGCCGTGACCTCGTCGCTGTGCAGATAGAAGGAATTCGCCCCTCCACGGTGGATCACTTCTGGATGGAAATCAACACACTGGCCCAGGCCACTCTGTACTCGTCGGCCGAGCCGTGTGTGATGCGCGGGCGCCATTTTTGGTCGGGCATCGGGCGTGTGGTGTTTGGCATCGATGCCGTGCGCCTGCGCGTGTTCCGCGGCGAGCGGGTCGAGCAGCGTGATGCAGAGCTGTCCTGCCGCGACGTATTCGCGGCATCCCCCATCCCATCGAGTGCATTGGGCCCACGATGATCGAGAAAGCGAGTGCGCCCCATGTCGGCTTCTGGAAGGCGTGAGGCGCCCGTCCAGGCCGCTAGCGGGCAGAATCTGCACCGTCTCTCACGGCTCCCTTTCGACCACTGTGCCCGTCCAGTCCATGCCCGAACCTGAAGTCGATGCCCCATCCGGCGCACACCTGAGTCGCGCCAAGCAGGGGCGCGAGCGCATCCTGGGCGCCATCCGCGAAGCGGCCATTGCCGAGTTCAGCCGCCATGGGTTCAAGGGCGCGTCTACCAAAGCCATTGCCGAACGCGCGGGCCTGACCAAACCCCAGTTGCACTACTACATCAGTAGCAAGGAAGAGCTCTATGAAGAACTGCTGTACTCCGTGCTCAATGGCTGGTCGGGGGCCTTCATATTCGACAACAACAGTGACGACCCAAAGAAGGTGCTGAGCAGCTACGTGCGCAAGAAGCTGGACTACGCGCTGGACAACCCGGGCCTGTCGCGCATCTTCACCACCGAGGTGCTGGGCGGCGGGCGCAACCTGGGCAAATACTGGCCGGTCGCCGTGAAGTCCACCCAGCAGAAGGTAGATCTGATCAACCGCTGGATCGCCGAAGGCCGCATGCGCACTGTGGATGCGAAGGTCCTGCTCATGCAGATCTGGGGCATGACGCAGCACTACGCCGACTATGGCGTGCAAGTGCACATCATGCTGGGTCTGGCGCCGGATGAACCCATCGACCGTGAGCACATCGTGCGAGAACTCACCACTTTTGTGCTGCTGGGCTGCGGCCTCGCACCAGATTAGGCCGCCCTGCGGTTCTGTGCGCGGCAGGTGACTTGCCGCAACCCCCAACGTAGACGGCCTGAAGTGCCTCGGCAGATCCAAAGCGCCGGCAGGTAACACTGGCACAGCCCTTGCGTTAGTTTGACCAATCGATCAGATCAATTGGTCAAATATGCAGGTCCCAACAACGACAACCCCACTGCCTCCAAGCGGACAGGCCTTTGAACTGGTGCTCGCGCGCAGCCAGATGCGGCTGCCCGTAGCGCCCGGCGAAAGCATGGCCGACGTGCTGCAACTCGCCGGCGTGCCCATCGACACCCTGTGCGAACAAGGCGTGTGCGGCACCTGCGTTACACGCTGGCTCGACGGCGAGCCCGACCATCGCGACAGCTGCCTGAGTGGCGACGAGCAGCTGACCCATGTGGCCGTGTGCTGCGCGCGCAGCCATGGCCCGACTCTCACGCTCGATCTCTGACTGCGTTTGGCAAGACACCCGCGATGCGCATCCTCGTGATCTATTGCCACCCGGTGGAAACCAGCTACAACGCGGCCCTGCATGCCGAGGTGGTGCATAACCTGCGCGCGGGCGGCCACGAGGTGGACGACTGCGACCTGTATGCCGAGCACTTCAACCCCGTGCTGAGCCGCGAGGAGCGACTGGGCTACCACGAAGTGCCGAACAACCGGTCGCTCGTGCAGGGCTATGTGGACCGCCTGCTGTGCGCCGAGGCCGTGGTGTTCTGCTTTCCCACCTGGTGCTTCGGCATGCCGGCCATGCTCAAGGGCTTTTTCGACCGCGTGCTGATGCCAGGCGTGGCCTTCGACATCAGCGACCCGCACAACGTGAAGCCCTCGCTCACGCACATCAAGCGCATCTCGGCCGTGGTCACCTATGGCCGCCCGCGCTGGACGGCCCTGCTCATGGGCGACCCGCCGCGCAAGTCCGTCACGCGCTACATGCGCTTGCTCACGGGCGGCAAGGCCCGCGTGGACTACCACGCCTACTACCACATGAACGTGGCCACGCCCCCGCGTCTGGAAGCCTTCAAGGCTCGCGTCGGCCAGGCCATGTCGCACTTTGCCTGAGGGACCGGCATGCACGTATCCGACGCCCCCGACCGCATCGTCCGCGCCCGCTTGCCCCGGTGGCTGTTGCCCCGACAGTGGCCCGCCAGTGGCGGCCAGCCAGCACTGGCCGATCTGCACAGCGCCCAGGGCCTCATGCAGGGCATGGTCCCGCACGACCCGGCGCGCCCCCTGCCTGCGGGCACCACCTGGGACGTGGGTGGCGCCCTGGTTCTGCCGGGCCTGGTAGACGCCCACACGCACCTTGACAAGGCCTTCACCCTACCGCGCATGGCCACGGTGAAACCCGGCCTGCTGGGCGCCATCGAAGCCATGATGGTGGACCGCCAGGATTGGACTGAGGCCGACATCCGCGCCCGCGCCAGCCGCGCCCTGCAATGGGCGTACGACGCCGGCGTGGTGCACCTGCGCACGCACTGCGACTGGTGGGAGCCAGAGGCCCAGCCGCTGGCGTGGAACGTACTGCGCGAGCTCGCGCAGGAATGGACCGGCCGCATCACGCTGGAGCGCGTGGGCCTGATCCCGCTGCACCTGTACACCGAGCGCAGCGCCGCCATGCACCTGGCGCGCACCGTGGCCCAAAGCGGGCCCGGCGCCCTGCTGGGCGGCTTCGTGCACTCGACCAACTGGAACCCGCAGGCCCTACGCCACCTGTTCGAGGCCGCCCAGCATCAGGGCCTGAACGTGGACCTGCACGTTGACGAGGAACTGCATCCCTGTGCGCTGGGCCTCCCCACCACAGCCACGCTGTTGCAGGAGCTGCGCTTCGAAGGCCACGTAGTCTGCGGCCACACCTGTGCGCTGGCCGCGCATGACGAGGCCACGGCGCTGGCCACCCTCGATGCGGTGGCGCGCAGCCCCATCACCCTGGTCACCCTACCCATCACCAACCTGCTGCTGCAGGACGCCACCACCGGCCGCACCCCGCGCCAGCGCGGCCTCACCCTGGTCAAGGAAGCGCATGCGCGCGGCATCCCGGTGCTGGTGGCCAGCGACAACGTGCAGGACCCCTTCTGCCCCGTGGGCAGCTTCGACCCGCTCGAGGCCCTGGCTTGTGGCGTGCTCGCCGCGCAGCTCGAAGCACCGTTCGACCGCTGGTCCGAATCGCTGTGCCGCGCCGACTGGCTGCGCCGGGGCCCGGACGAACTGCCGTTGCAGCCCGGCAGTGCGGCCGACCTGGTGGTCTTCAACCAGGCCGACCGCTGGGGCTTTCCCTCGCGCACCCAGCCCCGCGTGGTGCTGCGCCAGGGTCGCGTTGCGAGCGGCCATGCGAGCGCCGCATGGCACGTGGCCAACACCCGATCCACCCCGACCCCAACTCTCACCTCATGAGCGCCCCCGCACCCACTACCTCGGGCATCGCCCAGCCCCTGGCCCGCTACGCCGCCTGGCGACGCGCGGGGGACATGGTGTTCCTGTCCGGGGTCATTGCGGTCGACCCGGCGGCCAGCCGCATCGTGCGCGGCTATGCCGATATTCCCGACGAGGCGGCCACGCTGATCGGCCGCACGGGCGAGTTCAGCGGCGACTTCAAGGAGGGTCCCATCCTCTCGCAGAGCTGGTATGTGCTGGACCGCATCCGCCTGACCATCGAGGCCGCTGGCGGGCAGATGTCCGACGTGATCAAGCTGGTGCAGTACTTCAAGAACCTGGACCACTTTCCCCAGTACAGCCGGGTGCGCAAGCTGTTTTTCACGGGCGAACCCCCGGCCTCCACCGTGGTGGAGGTCAGCGGCATGCTGCCTGCCCCCGACATCCTCATCGAGGTGGAAGCCACGGCTTGGCTGCCGCCGCGCTGACCGCGCCGCCCCCTTCCCGCACCGCATCGCCTTCAAGAAAGACCTGTCCCATGCTGCACGGCTACAACCCGCCCCACCGCTACCTGCCCTACCTGAGCTGGACCGAGATCGTCGATCTGCCGGACAAGGAGAACACCGTTGTCGTGCTGCCCACGGGTGCCACCGAGCAGCACGGCCCTCACCTGCCCTGCGCGGTGGACACGGTGATCAGCGCGGGCGTGGTGGGCCATGCGCTGGCCCGCCTGCCGGCCGAGGTGCCGGCCTTTGCCATGGCGCCCATCACTTACGGCAAGTCGGAGGAGCACCTGCACTTTCCGGGCACCGTCACGCTGAGCGGCGAAACGCTGCTGGCCACCATGAACGAAGTGGGCGAATCGGTGTACCGCGCGGGGTTTCGCAAGCTGCTGTTCGTCAACGGCCATGGCGGCCAGCCGCAGGTGATGGAGATGTGCGCCCGCGAACTGCGCCTGCGCCATGGCGATTTCATCGTGGTGCCCAGCTTCACCTGGCGCGTGCCGCACGTGGCAGGCCAATACCTGTCGGACAAGGAAAAAAAGCTGGCCATGCACGCGGGCCATGCCGAGACGGCGCTGATGCTGGCGCTGGCGCCCGACACCGTGCACATGGAGCGCGCAGTCGTCAACTACCCGCCCGTCTTTGAGTCGCCCCTGCTCTCGCCCGATGGTCGGCCCGCCTGCGCCTGGAGCGCACGCGACTTCGGGCCCAGCGGAATCATCGGCGACCCGCTGCCCGCCACGGCCGAGCAGGGCCACGCCATCCTCGATTCGCTGGCCGTGAGCTGGGCAGCTGCCATCGCCGAGCTGCACCACCTGCAATGGGCTGCACGGCGCGAGCCCACCTGGGGCCGCGCCAGCCACACGGGCCATGTCGAAACCACGCCGGCCTGAAGCCTGCAAGGCGCGGACCGCACGCCCCTCTGTCTCCCTCTCCCATCACCCTACCGGAGTATTTGCCATGATGAAGACTGCCTCCTGCCTTTCCAAACTTGGTGCAGCCGCGCTGCTCGGTCTTGGTGCTATCGGTGCCGCCCACGCACAGGAAAAGTTCACCTACATGACCAACTGGTATGCGCAGGCCGAACACGGCGGCTTCTACCAGGCCCTGGCCACGGGCCTGTACAAGAAGTACGGCCTGGACGTGACCATCAAGATGGGCGGCCCGCAGGTCAACATCGTGCAAATGATGGCCGCAGGCCAGGCCGAGTGCGTGATGGGATCGAGCGACCTGCAGATGATCCAGATGCGCGAGGGCGGCGTGCCCGTGACCACTGTGGCCGCCGTGTTCCAGAAAGACCCGCAGGTGCTGATCGCACACGACGACGTGAAGAAGTTCGAGGACCTCAAGGGCAAGACCATTCTGATCGCTTCATCCGCCCAGCGCGGCTACTGGCCATGGCTCAAGGCCAAGTACGGCTTCACCGATGCACAGTCCCGCCCCTACACCTTCAACATCCAGCCCTTCGTGGCCGACAAGAACACGGCGCAGCAAGGCTACCTGACCTCCGAGCCCTTCGCGATCGCCAAGGCGGGCGTCAAGGCCAACACCCTGATGTTCAGCGACCAGGGATACCCGGCCTACGCCACCACGATCTCGTGCATGGAAAAGACGGTGAAGGAGCGCAGCGCCGCGGTGGCTTCGTTCGTGAAGGCCTCGATGGAGGGATGGAAAAGCTACCTGGCCGACCCGGCGCCGGCCAATGCCCTGATCAAGAAGGACAACCCCAACATGACCGACGAACAGCTGGCCTACAGCGTGGCCAAGCTCAAGGAGATGGGCATGGTCACCGGGGGCGACGCGGCCAGCATGGGCATAGGCACCATGACCGACGCCCGCGCCAAGGCGAGCTACGACTTCCTGGTGGACGCCAAGCTCATCGACCCCGCCAAGGTGAAGCTTGCCGATACCTACACCACCAGCTTCATGAAGGACCTCAAGGTCCTGCCCTGACCCTGCACAGCCCTGAAACAGCGGCCGCGCCGGCAGCATGCCGCGCACGGCCGGCCGCATCCATCGAAAGTCGATCGTGACCTCCGCTGAAAAACCGCCGGTGCCGCCAGGCCCCCGTTCCCGCGCCCCCACACCTGCCGTGGAGGTGCTCTCTGCCGAGAAGACCTACCCCGATGGCACGCAGGCTCTGCTGCCGGTGGAACTGTCCATCGAGGAAGGGGAGTTTGTCACCCTGCTGGGCCCCTCGGGCTGTGGCAAGAGCACGCTGCTCAAGATGGTGGCAGGCCTGCTGGAGCCGACCGACGGGCGGCTGCACCTGTGGCGCAAGCCCGTGGCGCGCCTCGACGACAGTGGCAAGAAGATGGCGTTCGTCTTCCAGTCGCCCACGCTCATGCCCTGGGCCAGCGTGCAGACCAATGTGCGCCTGCCACTGGATCTGGCGGGCGTGCCACGCAAGGAGGCCGATGCCCGCGTGGAGGAGGCGCTGGCGCTGGTGGGCCTGTCGAAATTCGCGAGCACGCTGCCCCGCGCATTGTCGGGCGGCATGCAGATGCGCGTCTCCATCGCACGCGGCCTGGTGACCCAGCCCGACCTGCTGCTCATGGACGAACCCTTTGGCGCACTGGACGAGATCACGCGCCACAAGCTCGATGCCGACCTGCTGGACCTGTGGCGCAAGAAGAAGCTCACCGTGATTTTCGTGACGCACTCGATCCACGAGGCCGTGTTCCTCTCCAGCCGCGTGGTGATGATGGCAGCGCGACCGGGGCGCGTGGTGGATGCGTTCCACATCGACGCCCCCTACCCGCGCACCGCCGACTTCATGGTGTCGCCCGAATTCAGCCGCTATGCAAAGCTGCTGCAGGACAGCCTGCTGCGCGCAAGCGCCCACGTCGAGGAGGCCCTGGCATGAGTACCCCCTTCCCGTCTTTCCCTGCCGCGCCGGTGCCCGCACCGGCAGGTACGACCATTGCCACGCCCGCGCGCAGCGCGCAACCTCCGCGAGCGCCCGCGCCCCCGCGCAGCGCCGCTACCCGCACGCCGCTCATGGCGCAGCCGCGCGTGCAGCGCGTGGTCTACCCGCTGCTGGTAGGCCTGGTGCTGATAGCGCTGTGGCAAGGCCTGGTCACCGGGCTGGAGCTGCCGCCCTACCTCGTGCCCTCGCCGCTGCTCATGATGAAGACCCTGATCACCGACTGGGCGGCGCTGGGGGCCTCCCTTTGGGTCACCCTAAAGATCACCGTCCTGGCCTTTGGCGTGGCCACGGTGGCGGGGGTGCTGATCTCGTTCCTGTTCGTGCAGAGCAAGCGCATCGAGACCGCCTTGTTCCCCTATGCCGTGCTGCTGCAGGTCACGCCCATCGTGGCGGTGGCGCCGCTCATCATCATCTGGGTGAAGGACCCGACCCTCTCCATGGTGATCTGCGCCGCGCTGGTGGCGCTGTTCCCCATCATCAGCAACACCACGCTGGGCCTGCGCAGCGTGGAGCCCGACCTGCAGAGCTACTTCAAGCTCAACCGCGCCACCCGGCTGCAGACGCTGCTGCGCCTGCGCATCCCGAGCGCGCTGCCCTACTTCTTCGGCGGGCTGCGCATCTCGAGCGGCCTGGCACTGATCGGCGCCGTGGTGGCCGAGTTCGTCGCGGGCACGGGCGGCACCGGTGCAGGCCTGGCCTACCAGATCCTGCAGGCGGGCTTTCAGCTCAACATCCCGCGCATGTTTGCCGCGCTGCTGCTGATCTCGCTCACCGGCGTCGCGCTGTTCGTGCTGATGGCCTGGCTCACCCGCCTTGCACTGGGCAGCTGGCACGCCAGCGAGAACTCGCAGGACTGAGTAACCCACGCATTCCCCGGCCACGTCGTGCCAGACGCGCGGTGTAGGCCCCCTTTTGCCCAAAGAGGCCGATTGATTCTGGAGAGACGCACCATGACCGCCGCCCGCACCACCACCGCCGCCCACCAGCTGCCCGGCCTGCTGCCCGTCCTGGACTGGATTGCCGACCCGCTGCGCGTGGGCCGCCTGTCGCAGGACTTCGCCTGGTTCAGTCCCGTGCTCAAGCGCGACCTGTCTGGCAAGCGCGGAGACATCGCGGTGCGACCACGCACAGAAGACGAGATCCGCCAGGTGGTCGCAGCCTGCGCACGTGCTCAGATCCCCATCACCGTGCGCGGCAGCGGCACCGGCAACTACGGCCAGAGCACGCCACTGCATGGCGGCGTAATCCTAGACCTGAGCGGCTACAACGGTTTTGGCTGGGTGCACGGTGGCGTGGGCCGGGCGCAGGCGGGCATCCGCCTGTCGGACTTCGACGCGCAGGCCAAGCCCCTGGGGCAGGAGCTGCGCTGGCTGCCCTCCACATACCGCAGCGCCACGCTGGGCGGGCTGTTTGGCGGCGGCTTCGGCGGCGCAGGATCGATCAACCACGGCCCGCTGGCCGCCCCCGGCAACGTGCTGGCGGTGCGCGCGATGACGATGGAGCCCGAGCCCCGGGTCATCGAGCTGCGCGGCCCCGAGGCCATGCTGCTGCACCACACCTATGGCACCAACGGCATCGTGCTGGAGCTGGAGGTGGCCCTCACGCCCACGGTGGCGTGGACGGAGTGTATCGTCACCTTCGAGCAGTTCGACGCGGCGCTGGAGTTTGCCGACCGCTTTGGCAGCGCGCCGGGACTGGAGAAAAAAGAGGTGTGCTTCCTGGCTGCGCCCATCCCCGACTACTTCACCAGCCTGGCCGAGCACCTGCCCCAGGGCTGCCATGCGGTCATGTTGCTGGTGGCGCCGCACTCCGAGGCCGGCATGCGCGACATGGCCACGCGCCACGGCGGCCAAGTGCGCTACTGCAAGACGGCCGACGAGGTGGCCAAAAGCCACAAGACCCTGGTCGAATACACCTGGAACCACACCACGCTGCATGCGCTCAAGGTGGACAAGACGCTGACCTACATCCAGAGCGGCTTCACCCCTGCCACGCGAATCGAGCAGGTCAAGGCCCTGGAGGCGGCGCTGGGTGGCGAGGTGATGATGCACCTGGAGTTCCTGCGTACCAAGGAAGGCGCCTTCAACTGCAGCGGCCTGCAGCTCATCCGCTACAGCACCGAGGAGCGCCTCAACGAGATCATGCAGATCTACCGGGACCACGGCGTGCAGATCAACAACCCCCACGTGTACATCGTAGAAGACGGCAAGCAGAACAACCTGGACCCGGCCGTGGTGGGCGCCAAGCAGCGCTTTGACCCGCACGGCCTGCTCAACCCCGGCAAGCTGCGCAGCTGGGTGGCTCCTGCGGCTGTTGCGCAGCCGCGGCGCCAGACGGCCTGAGCAAGCCACTACCGATGGAACGAAGGGCATAGTCAGCTATTTGTCCAGTAGCCAGCCAGGTGCGACAGGCCCCGCGCTGGACCGCTGCTGGAAGACCTGCATGCCTGGTTCACCAGCATGCTGGGCAAGGTGTCGAGGACGTCGGAGCTCGCCAAGGCGATCGGCTACTCGCTGACACCCTGGAAGTCGCTGACCCGATACCGCGACGATGGTCGCATCGAGATCGATAACAACGCTGCCGAGCGCGCCTTGCGTGGTGTCGCTCTTGGAAGATCCAACTACCTCTTCATGGGCTCGGACGCCGGAGGTGAGCGGGCGGCGGCGATCTACAGTCTGGTGGAATCGGCTAAGCTGAACGAGCTCGACCCGCAGGCGTACCTGCGCGATGTGCTCTCACGCATTGCCGACCATCCCATCAACCGCATCGACGAGTTGCTGCCGTGGAATTTCGGCGGGCACCACGTCGAGCAACGACCGGCAGCCTGAACCACACGCGTCCGGGCTGCGCAACGAAGGACGACGCAGTGACTCTGCAAGGCACCGACCCGCGGATGATCGAAGCCCTCGAGGGCGCGAGCAGCTTGCAGCTCTACCAACTCAAGGCATTGATCGAAGGCATGCTGGCCGACCCACGCCGCGGCATTGCCGCTCGTGCGAACCTTCATCTTGGCCAGCCTGTGCACTTCGTCGACTTCCGCGATGGTCAGATGCGCCGTGGCAAGATCATCGCTGAGATCCTCCAAGGTTGTCGCATTTGCTAACCCAAGAGAATCAACGGCTTACGGCCGCCGTTTTCGAAGTTGCACCGCTTTCTTTCTCACAGTTCCGCGGGCGCGCAGGTGCAGCGAGGATCCAACGGCCGCTTCCGAGCAGGATCTCCGTCCGCTGTAGGTCGGCTTGGGGCCCGATTGCGACGGTCAGGCATCGTGACTTAAGGACCGCAATCAGTCTTTGGCCGCCGTAGACCCTCATCGGTTTGAAACACTTTGCGGACGGTTGTAGTTGTAGTACTTAATCGCTTGGCGGGTGGGCAGCGGCGGCCTCGGCTCGAAACCTTTCGCGTCCACGCCCTCGCGAAGCCTTTTGCGGGATTCCGCGATCAGTTGACACTGGGCAATGATCTAGAAAGAATCCATTCACACTTTTGGTGCAGAGGCCCCACGCTCACTGCACCCCGAGGCCCGAAGCACAGCACGGAGGGACCCAGTGAGAAATTCGGTCGAATCTGGCGAGTTCACCAAGAAGCAGGAGCTGGTGAGCTTCCTGTTCCTGTCCGTCGTGATGGCTCCCGTGCTCGCCGTGATGATCGTCGGGGGCTACGGCTTCATGGTCTGGATGGTCCAACTGCTTGCCGGCCCGCCCGGAAGCTGAGCCGCGATGCCCGCCGAAGTCCACATCAGCAGCCTTGTCGTGCATTCGACACCGCGTCGTGTGCAGAGCGTGGCGGAGGCAATTGCCCGCATGCCCGGGGCGCGCGTGCACGGCAGTTCTCCGGCCGGCAAGCTGGTCGTCACGTTGGACGCAGATAGCGCCGACGAGATGCACGGCCGGGTGGCCGCCATCCAGGGCACCGACGGCGTGCTCGCCGCCACCCTGGTCTACCAGTACGCCGATTCGGAGGAAGCGATGAACGAGGAACTCCCCGATGCCCATTGACCGGCGCGATTTCATCCGTCAGACGGCGGCAGCGACGGCGGGCGCCGTCGCCGGCATTCCCCTGCCGGGCCTGGCCCAGCCGGCGGCCACCATGGACCCGCATCCACCAGGCATCAAGTGGTCCAAGGCCCCGTGCCGCTTCTGCGGCACCGGCTGCGGCGTGACGGTGGGCGTGAAGGACAACCGCGTGGTCGCCACCCACGGCGACCCCGAGGCGGAAGTGAACCGCGGCCTGAACTGCGTCAAGGGTTACTTCCTCTCGAAGATCATGTATGGCGAAGACCGCCTCCTCAAACCGCTGCTGCGCATGAAGGACGGCAAGTACGCCAAGGACGGCGAGTTCACAACCGTCTCCTGGGACCAGGCTTTCGACGTGATGGCCGAGCAGTTCAAGCGCGTGCTCAAAGAGAAGGGGCCGACCGCGGTAGGCATGTTCGGCTCCGGCCAATGGACGGTGTGGGAGGGCTATGCGGCGCTGAAGCTGATGAAGGCGGGCTTCCGTTCCAACAACCTGGACCCGAATGCGCGCCACTGCATGGCCTCCGCCGCGGTGGGCTTCATGCGCACCTTCGGCATGGACGAGCCAATGGGCTGCTACGACGACATCGAGGCGGCCGATGCCTTCGTGCTGTGGGGTTCCAACATGGCCGAGATGCACCCGATCCTGTGGACACGGGTGACCGACCGCCGCCTGTCCAAGCCGGATGTGAAAGTGGCCGTGCTCTCGCCCTTCGAGCACCGCTCCTACGAGCTGGCCGACATCGAGCTGACCTTCACGCCGCAGACCGACCTGGCGATCCTCAACTACATCGCCCACCACATCATCAAGACCAACCGCGTCAACCGCGAGTTCGTCGACAAGCACACCGCCTTTCGCCTGGGCAATGCGGACATCGGCTATGGCCTGCGGCCCGAGCATCCGCTGCAGAAGGCGGCCAAGAATGCGGGGGACGCCGGCGGCGCCAAGCCCATCACCTTCGACGACTTTGCCAAGTTCGTGTCGACCTACGACCTGGACTACACCGCCAAGCTCAGCGGCGTCCCGAAGAACCGGCTGGAGGCGCTGGCCGAGCTGTATGCCGACCCGAAGATCAAGGTCATGTCCTTCTGGACCATGGGCTTCAACCAGCACACGCGCGGTGTGTGGGCCAACAACATGGTCTACAACATCCATTTGCTGACCGGCAAGATCTCCACCCCGGGCAACAGCCCCTTCTCGCTGACCGGCCAACCCTCGGCCTGCGGCACGGCGCGCGAGGTGGGCACCTTCGCGCACCGCCTGCCGGCCGACATGGTGGTGACCAATCCCAAGCACCGCGCGCATGCCGAGGAGATCTGGAAGATTCCGCACGGCACCATCCCCGACAAGCCGGGCTACCACGCCGTGCTGCAGAACCGCATGCTCAAGGACGGCAAGCTCAATGCCTACTGGGTGATGGTCAACAACAACATGCAGGCGGCCGCCAACCTCATGAACGAGGGCTATCCAGGCTACCGCAACCCGGACAACTTCATCGTCGTCTCCGACGTCTACCCCACGGTCACCGCGCTCACGGCCGACCTGATCCTGCCGGCGGCCATGTGGGTGGAAAAGGAAGGCTGCTACGGCAATGCCGAGCGCCGCACCCACATGTGGCACCAGCTGGTGAACCCGCCGGGCGAGGCGAAGTCGGACCTGTGGCAGCTGATGGAGTTTTCCAAGCGCTTCAAGATCGAGGAGGTGTGGCCCGCAGATCTGATCGCGAAGAAGCCCGAACTGCGCGGCAAGACGCTGTACGAGGTGTTGTTCCGAAACGGCGACGTCGACAAGTTCCCCAACTCGCAGATCGAGGCGGGCTACGAAAACGCCGAGGCCAAGGAATGCGGCTTCTACGTGCAAAAGGGCCTGTTCGAGGAGTACGCGAGCTTCGGCCGCGGCCACGGGCACGACCTGGCACCCTTCGACACCTATCACCAAACGCGCGGCCTGCGCTGGCCGGTGGTGAACGGCAAGGAGACCCGCTGGCGCTACAAGGAGGGCTATGACCCCTATGTGAAGGCCGGCACCGGCTACCAGTTCTACGGCCACCCGGACGGCAAGGCGCTGATCTTCGCCCTGCCCTACGAGCCGCCGCCAGAGGTGCCCGACAAGGAATTCCCCTTCTGGCTCTCGACCGGTCGCGTGCTCGAGCACTGGCATTCGGGTTCGATGACGCGGCGCGTGCCCGAACTGCACAAGGCGGTGCCGAACGCCGTGTGTTACATGCATCCGGAAGATGCCAAGGCGCTGGGCGTTCGGCGCGGCGTCGAGGTGGAGATCGCCTCGCGGCGCGGCAGCATGCGCACGCGGGTGGAGACACGCGGGCGCAACAAGCCGCCGCAGGGACTGGTGTTCGTGCCCTGGTTCGACGCCAGCCAGTTGATCAACAAGGTCACGCTCGACGCCACCGATCCGATTTCCTTCCAGACGGACTTCAAGAAGTGCGCCGTGAAGATCACCAAGGTGTGACGCGCACGAAGCCGCCATGAAGCTGCGCCAACTTCTTCCCCTCTTGGGCCTGCTGGCCGTCGTGGCAGGTGCGCAACCTGGCACCGGCCTGGTGGACGCGGCGCGCGGCCCGGTGGCGGTGGACAAGCTCACAGATCCGCCGCGCCTGGCCAACGCGATCAACGACGACGTGCGCCGCCCACGCAACTACGACATGCAGCCGCCCACGATTCCGCACCGGGTGGACGGCTACCAGATCGACAAGAACTTCAACAAGTGCCTGGACTGCCATGCGCGGGCCAAGACCGAGTTCTCCCTGGCCATCCCCGTCAGCCCCACGCACTACCTGGACCGGGCCGGCAAGGTGCTGCCGCAAGTCTCGACGCGGCGCTATTTCTGCATGCAGTGCCACGTGCCGCAGGACCCGGCACAACCCATCGTCGGCAATGCCTTCGAAGGCGTCGCTGCGCCGACCGGGAAATGAGAGGCAGGAAGCCGCACCATGATCGAACGCCTCAAGCGCTACTGGACCATCATCCGCCGCCCCAGCGTTCATTTCAGCCTGGGCTTCCTCACGCTGGGCGGCTTCATCGGCGGCATCATCTTCTGGGGCGCCTTCAACACCGCGATGGAGCTGACCAATACCGAGAAGTTCTGCACCGGCTGCCACGAGATGCGTGACAACGTCTTCGTCGAACTGAAGTCCACTATCCACTACACCAACCGCTCCGGCGTGCGCGCGATGTGCTCCGACTGCCACGTGCCGCACGACTGGACCGACAAGATCGCGCGCAAGATGCAGGCCTCCAAGGAGGTGTGGGGCAAGATCTTCGGGACCATTTCCACCCAGGAGAAGTTCCGCGACAAGCGGCTCGAGCTGGCGCAGCGCGAGTGGGCCCGCTTCAAGGCGAACGACTCGCTGGAATGCCGCAACTGCCATAACTACGAGTCCATGGACTTCACGCGCCAGAGCGTGCGCGCGCAGAACATGCACACGACCTACCTGGCCAACAAGGAGAAGACCTGCATCGATTGCCACAAGGGCATCGCGCACCATCTGCCGCACATTCCGCCGGGCCAGGGGCCCTCGGATTCGCCCGGCCAGGTGGTGCCGAAGGAAGGCGGCGAGGCGCTGGCGCCCACCGCCGACCCCGCTGGCGAAAAGAAGGGTGGCTGAGGTCTTGCAGCAGATGCTCTCCGTTCGCGACCTGGCATGCACGCGCGCCGGGCGCCCAGTCTTTTGCGGGCTCACATTTTCGGCACAGGCCGGCCAGCTCGTGCAGGTGCGCGGCGCCAATGGCAGCGGCAAGAGCAGCCTGCTGCGCCTGCTGTGCGGACTCTTGCCGCCCGCGCGCGGCGAGGTGCACTGGCAGGGCCGAGCGATCGCGGCGCAGGGCGCAGACTACATCCGGCAGTTGGCGTACCTGGGCCATGCGGATGGGTTGCGCGGGGAACTCACCCTGCGCGAGAACCTTGATTTTTCACTGCATATCGCCGGGAGCCGGCCCGATGCCGCCTTCTGCCGTGCCGTGCTGGATCGGCTGCAACTGGCGGGGCGCGAGCACGATCAGGTGCGGCTGCTCTCGCAAGGCCAACGGCGCCGCCTCGCGCTGGCCCGCGTGCTGCTAAGCCGGCGCCCGCTGTGGCTGCTGGACGAGCCGCATGCCGGCCTGGATGCGGACGGCGAGCAGGTGCTCGACGCCTGCCTGGCCGAACATGTGCAAGGCGGCGGCCTGGCGGTGGTGGCGACGCACCGGGCCGGCAGCGGCGAGGCCCTGGACATGGACGAGATGAACGATGCCATTCGCAGTGATCCCGATCATCGGCCGTGAACTGCGCACGGCGGCGCGGCGTCCGATGGACGCGCTCGGCGCACTGCTGTTCTTCGCGGTGGTCGGCACGCTGTTCGCGCTGGCCGTCGGGCCCGATCCGGCCCTGCTGCGCGCCATCGGCCCGGGCGTGGTCTGGGTGGCGGCGCTGCTCGCGCTGCTGATTTCGCTGCACCGGCTCTTCCTGCCGGAACTTGAGGACGGCGTGCTGGAGCAACTGCTGCTGTCCCCGCGTTCCCTGCTCGGACTGGTCTGGGCCAAGGTCGCGGCGCACTGGCTCGTGACCTGCCTCCCGCTGCTGCTGGTGGCTCCTCTGCTGGGCCTGCAATTCGAACTGTCGGCGCCGTCGATCGCGATCCTGCTGGCCTCGCTGCTGCTGGGCACGCCGACCTTGTCGCTGCTGGGCGCGCTCGGCGCTGCCCTCACCCTGGGCCTGCGCGGCAACGCCTTGCTGGCGCTCATCATGCTGCCGCTGTGCGTGCCCGTGCTGGTCTTCGGCAGCGGCGCAGTCAGCGCCGGCCAGCAGGGCATGTCGGCCGGCCCGCACCTGTCGATCCTGGCCGCCTGGCTGCTGCTCGCAGCCTTGCTGTGCCCGTGGGCGGTTGCGTCCGCGCTGCGGCTCGCGCTCGAATGAGAGGCCAAGCGATGGACAGCCTGCGCCCGCTCGATTCCGCCTTGCATCGCGAAGCCCACGGCACGCCGGGCGGCCGTTGGCGACGCCTCGCCTCGCCGCCGGTGTTCCATCACTGGGCCGGACGCGCACTGCCGTGGTTCGCCGCGCTGGCGCTCGTGCTAGCCGTCGCCGGACTGTTCGTCGGCTTCGTCGTGGCACCGACCGACCATCAACAGGGCGAGGTCTACCGCATCATCTTCATCCACGTGCCGGCTGCCTGGATGTCGATGTTCATCTACCTGGTGGCGGCCTTCCATGCGGCCATGGGCCTGGTCTTCAACACCCGCCTGTCGCCGCTGATGGCGCGCGCGCTGGCACCAACCGGCGCGCTGTTCACCGTCATCGCCCTGTGGACCGGCATGGCCTGGGGCAAGCCGACCTGGGGCAGCTGGTGGGTATGGGACGCGCGCCTCACCTCGGAATTGATCCTGCTTTTCCTGTACCTGGGCTACCTGGGCCTGGTCTCGGCCATCGATGATCCGCGGCGTGCCGACCGGGCCGGGGCGATCCTGCTCTTGGCCGGCGTCGTCAACGTGCCGATCATCTACTTCTCGGTGCAATGGTGGAGCACGCTTCACCAGGGCGCTTCGATCAGCTTCACCGCCGCGCCGACGATGGCCCGCACCATGCTGCTGGGCCTGCTGCTGATGGCGGGCGCCTGCTGGGCCTATTCGGTGGCGGTGGCATTGGCGCGGGTGCGCTGCCTGATCGCCGAGCGCGACGCCCTGGCGAGGCGAGCATGACCGAAGCCGGCGCCCATCTCCTGTTCATCCTCGCGGCCTACGCCGTGCCCGTGCTGTTGCTGGCCTTTGAAGTGTGGCAGCTGGCGCGGCGCAGCAGGGGGCAGGCGCCGCCGCAGGAGGCAGAGGATGAAGCCTAGGAACCGGCGCCTGGCTTTCGTCGCCGCCGGACTGCTGGTGCTGGGCGCGGCGACCTGGCTGGTGCTCAATGCGCTTCAGTCCAACCTGGTGTTCTTCTTCACGCCGACCCAGGTGGTGGCCCATGCCGCGCCGCGCAATGACGCCTTCCGCCTCGGCGGACTGGTGGAGGAAGGATCGGTGCGCAAGGCCGCGGATGGCCTGGCGCTGAGCTTCGTGGTGACCGACCGGGCGCAGCGGGTGCCGGTGCACTACCGCGGCCTGTTGCCCGACCTGTTTCGCGAAGGCAAGGGCGTGGTGGTGGCCGGCCGCCTGCAAGCCGACGGCAGCTTTCTTGCCACCCAGGTGCTGGCCAAGCACGACGAGAACTACATGCCGCCCGAAGCCGCGGCAGCGCTCGAGCAGGCTCGACCGGCCGCGCGGGAGGCCCCGCAGTGATCCCCGAACTCGGCGTGTTCGCGCTGGTGCTGGCGCTGCTGCTGGCGCTGATCCAGGGCAGCCTGCCGCTGGCCGGCGCGCACTGGGGCGTGGCCGGCTGGATGGCGGTGGCGCGGCCGGCCGCAGTGGGGCAATTCGCCTTGGCCATGCTGGCCTTCGGCTGCCTGGCGACGTCCTTCCTGCAGAACGATTTCTCGGTGCTTTACGTCGCCTCCAATTCGCACACCGAGCTGCCCGCCGCCTACCGACTTGCCGCGGTGTGGGGCGGGCATGAGGGCTCCATGCTGCTGTGGCTGTGCATGCTGTCGGGCTGGACACTGGCGGTGGCGCGCTTCAGCCGGCAGTTGCCGCCGGCCTTCGTGGCGCGCGTGCTGGCGGTGATGGGCTGGCTCAGCGTGGGCTTCCTGCTCTTCCTCCTGTTCCTGTCCAACCCCTTCACGCGCCTGATGCCGCCGGCCCTCGAAGGACGCGACCTGAATCCGCTGCTGCAGGACCCGGGCATGGTGATCCATCCGCCCATGCTGTACATGGGCTACGTGGGCTTCTCGGTCGCCTTTGCCTTTGCCATCGCGGCCCTGCTCTCGGGTGAACTGAACGCCGCATGGGCGCGCTGGTCGCGCCCCTGGACGGCGGCCGCCTGGATGTTCCTGACCCTGGGCATCCTGCTGGGCAGCGCCTGGGCCTACTACGTGCTCGGCTGGGGCGGCTGGTGGTTCTGGGATCCGGTGGAGAATGCCTCCTTCATGCCCTGGCTAGCCGGCACCGCACTCCTGCATTCGCTGGCCGTCACGGAAAAGCGCGGAGCCTTCCGCAGCTGGTCGGTGCTGCTGGCCATCCTCACCTTTTCACTCAGCCTGCTGGGCACCTTCCTGGTCCGCTCGGGGGTGCTGACCTCGGTGCATGCCTTTGCGGTCGACCCGGGCCGGGGCCTGTTCATCCTGGCCTTCATGGTGGCGGTGGTGGGTGGCTCGCTGCTGCTCTTCGGCTGGCGTGCGCCGCGCATCGGCATGGGCGGCAGCTTCGCTTTGCTGTCGCGCGAATCGATGCTGCTGGCCAACAACGTGGTGCTGACGGCGGCCGCCATGTCGGTGCTGCTCGGCACGCTCTACCCGCTGGCGCTGGACGTGCTCCACGGCGAGAAGATCTCGGTCGGGCCGCCTTACTTCGAAGCCGTGTTCGTGCCGCTGATGGCGCCCGCGATCTTCCTCATGGGCATCGGGCCGGTCGCGCGCTGGAAGAACGCCCAGGTGCCCGAGCTGGCCCGGCGCCTGCGCTGGGCGCTGGCAGTCGGTGGCGCGGCCGCCCTGCTGTGGCCATTCGCCTTGCCGGCTGAACAGCGCGCCTGGTCGCCGGTCTCCACCTTCGCCCTTCTGCTGGCCGGATGGGCGCTGGGCAGCGCCGGCGTGCATGCATGGCAGCGCCTGCATGAGGGCGCGGACGACTGGCGCACGCGCGTGCGACGCCAGCCGCGCGGCTGGTGGGGCATGTTGCTGGCGCATGCGGGCATCGGCGTCTTCATCTTCGGCGCAACCCTGGCCGACGGCTTCGAGAGCAAGCGCGAGCTGAGCCTGCGGGTAGGCGAGACGGTGTCCCTGGCCGGCTACGACTTCCGCTTCGTCGGCATCGCGCCGGTGCGCGGCCCCAACTACGACGCGCAACGCGCCACGGTGCTGGTGAGTCGGGCCGGCCGCGCGCCGGTGACGCTGCATCCGGAAAAGCGGACCTACCGGGCGCAGCAGATGCCACTGACGCAGGCCGCGATCGACGTCGGCCCCACGCGCGATCTCTTCGTCGCGCTGGGCGAGCCCGCCGGCGATTCGGCCTGGACCATGCGCCTGCATGTGAAGCCGTACATGGCCTGGATCTGGGCCGGCTGCCTGCTGATGGCACTGGGCGGCCTGCTGGCAGCCACCGATCGCCGCTACCGGCTGGCGCGCGCCGCGCGCACTGCATCCGGGCCGGCCGCCGGCACGCTTCAGCCGCTGCCGCGGGAAGGCATCTGATGCGCTTCAAGCTGCCCCTGGCGATCTTCCTGGTGCTGGCGATCCTGCTGGCCGCAGGGCTGAGTCGCGATCCGCGCCGCCTGCCCTCGGCGCTGGTAGGCAAGCCGGCCCCGGCCATCGACCTGCCGCTGCTGGAGGACCCGCAGCGCCGCCTGCAGACCGACACGCTGCGCGGTCAGGTCTGGCTGCTCAACGTATGGGCCTCCTGGTGCGCACCCTGTCGCGAGGAGTTGCCGGTGCTGCAGGACGCCGCACGCCGCGATGGCGTCGCGCTCTACGGCCTCAACTACAAGGACCAGGGCGAAGCTGCGCGCACCATGCTGCGCCGCCATGGCAATCCCTATCGCGCCTCGGCGGTCGATGGCGATGGCCGCATCGGTATCGACTACGGGGTCTACGGCGTGCCCGAGACCTTCGTGATCGATCGCGAGGGCCTCATCCGCTTGCGGCATCCCGGGCCCGTAACGCCGGAGATCTGGCGAAACGAGCTGCTGCCGCTCGTGCGGAGCCTGCAATGACGCATCGCTGGCTCATGTTGTTGGCCTTGCTCGCGGTCTTGCGGCTCGCGCACGCCGCCCCCGGGCTCGAAGAACGCGAGTTCGCGCTTGCCGCCAGGCTGCGCTGCATGGTCTGCCAGAACCAGACCCTTGCGGAGTCGAACGCGCCGCTGGCGCTCGACATGCGCCGGCAGATCCGCGAGCAGTTGACTCGGGGAAACAGCGAGGCGCAGATCCGCGACTATTTCGAGGAACGCTACGGCGCCTTCGTGCGCTACGACCCGCCGTTCAGGCCCTCGACCTGGCTGTTGTGGCTGGGGCCGTTCGCGCTCTTGATGCTGGGACTTGTCTTGCTGGCGCGCATCGTGCGGCGGCGCCAATGCGCAGCGCCTCCTCCCTTGACGCCCGCCGAGCGTTCGCACGCCCAGGCCTTGCTGGAGGGCGACGAGACATGATCGCCCTGTGGCTGACGGTGGTCGCCCTCATCGCATTGGCGCTGGCGCTGGTGCTGCCACCGCTATTCAGGAACCCCGGCGCCATGGACGTGACGCGCCAGGCGCTGGCACGCCGCGTTTTCGCCGAACAGCTGGCCCAACTCGAGCGCGACGTGGATGCGCAGGCCCTGAATGCAGGGGACCGAGCGCAGGCCATCGAGGAACTGCAGCGCCAGTTAATCGAGGAAGCGGCACAGCCCGCCGCTGCCGCGCGGCCGGCCAAGCCCTGGATGGCCTGGGGCGTGGCCCTTGGCTTGAGCCTCGCGCTGCCGGCGGGGGCGCTGCTGCTTTACCAGCAGGTTGGCGATCCGCGCGCCGCGGCGGCGCTGGCCGCCGGCCCGGCCAGCGCGCACGAACAGGCGGGCCAGGACCTGGAGCAGGTGGTGGGGCGACTGGCCGCACGCCTGCAGGCGCAACCTGCGGACATCGAGGGCTGGATCGTGCTGGCGCGCTCCTACGAGGTGCTGCAGCGCTACGACGAGGCGGTGCAGGCCTACCGCAAGGCCATCGAACTGGCGCCGGGGCAACCGCAACTGCTGGCTGACTATGCCGACGCGCTGGGCTCTGCTCGCAAAGGCGATCTGGGTGGGCCGGCGCAGGAGGCCATCGACGCCGCACTGGACATCGACCCCCAGCACCACAAGGCACTGGCGCTGGCCGGCATGGCGGCCTACCAGCGCGGCGATGCGGCCCAAGCTCGCGCGCGGTGGGATGCGGTGCGCGGCCTCCTGCCGTCGGACTCCGAGGCACGCCGCGACATCGAGGCCAACCTGGCGCGCCTGGATGCACCGCTGGCATCCAGCCACCCGAGCGCTGCCGCACGCATCGCCGGCACGGTGTCGATCGCGCCGGAACTGCGCGATCGTGTTGCGCCGCAGGCCACGGTGTTTGTGCTGGCGCGGGCACCGTCGGGAGAGCGCATGCCGGTGGCGGTGCTGCGCCTTTCGGCCAAGGAGTTGCCGGCGCCCTTCGTTCTCGATGACAGCCTGGCGATGACGCCCGATCGGCCCCTGTCACGCTTTTCGCAGGTGACCATCGAAGTGAAGGTGAGCGCGCCCGGCCACGCGGCGCCCCGATCTGGCGACCTGTACGGTGCCGTGCGCAACGTCGCCCTCGGGCAAGACAACGTTGTCTTGCTTGCAGACGAGCAGACGAAATGACATGGTTTCGGAGGCGGTCGCTGGGTAGTGAAGCAAGGCCGTTGTCAAGGGAGGGTTGATTCCGGCCTTGGTAGGAGGTCGAGTTCGACTGCACGAAGGTCGGCACTCAGATGCAAACTTGCCTTGCCGCCTTCGACGACGGTGGGCAGGACCGAGCCCGGCCCAGCCCATCATCATCCACCGCTGTCCGGCAGGTCAGCAGCGGTTGCTGTCCGTCCCGGCCGCTCGGCCAATTCACGCTGCAAGGCCGATTCCGGTCGCCCAGACGCAACGGAGATCTTGGCATGGACGACCGGTCACAGAGGCGATGCTGTCATAGCCAGTACCGGCGCGAACTTACTAGAGCGACGACGCGAGCGCATGTTCGAACCTTCCCACTTGTTACGTCTCCTAGTCGTTTCGACGGTGAAAGCTGCGTCGGCCGCCCGCGGTCCCTGGATGCACGAATAGCCGGCGCAGGACTGGAACATGGACGAACTCGGGCGCCGCGTCGGCCTGTCGTGCGCGGCCTTGCAGAAACGCCTCATCCAACTGATCGGCGTGCCGCCAATGCAGTATTTGACGCAGGGTGAGACAAACTTCTTGTAATGAGACAGAAATCTCATTACGATGGCGGCATCTCAAACACCCCAAGGACGCTCATCATGGCGCTGACCCGCAGCGAGATGGATCGCAAGCTCGACGAGCATTTCAGTTTCGAAGCCCAGGACCATGTGGAGGGCGTGCTGGCCACGCTCACCCCCGACGTCGAGCATGACGTGGTCGGCTGGCCCACCGGCCCCAGTCGAGGCCGCGAGAGCGCACGCCCGTTCTACGAGACGCTGTTCGCCGACCTGTCCGAAGGCAAGGTCGAAACCCGGCGCCGCTTGTACGGCGACAACTTCATGGTGGACGATTCACTGTGGAGCGGCCGGGCGCCGGGCCGACCCTTCGGCATGGACGGCCGCAACCGTCCGCTGGCGTTCCGCCTGCTGCATGTGATCGAGTTCGCCGACAACGGCGATATCCGTACGGAGAACGTCTGGGTCGACATCGGCGCCATCCTGCAGCAGTTGCCACAAGTGGGCTGACCATGGCCGGGAACGAAGGCCGCCCCCAGCAGAAGCAGCGCACCCGCAAGGCCCTGCTACAGGCCGCAGCGCAACTGACCAAGCAGGGACGCCGACCGACGCTGGAAGAGATCGCCGAAGAGGCGCTGGTTTCGCGCGCGACCGCCTACCGCTACTTCCCGAACGTCGAGGCGCTGCATCTGGAGGCTTCGATCGATATCGAGACACCCCAGGCGGAGGACGCGCTGCGCGGCGCGCCGGCGGACGACGTGGTCGCCCGTCTTGAGCGCGTGGACGATGCACTGCACGCCATGATCGCGGCCAATGAAGCGCCGCTGCGCATGATGCTGGCGCAGTCACTGGAGCGAAGCGCACGTGGCGAAGCCGATGAGCACCTGCCGGCGCGCCAGAACCGCCGGACGCCGCTCCTTGAAGCCGCGCTCGCCCCGGCGGGCGCCTCTTTCAAGCCGGCGGCGATGAAGAACCTCAAGCACGCGCTGGCGCTGGTGGTCGGTCCCGAAGCCATGGTGGTCTTCAAAGATGTGCTTCGACTCGACGACGTCGAAGCGCGCAAGGTCAGGCGCTGGGCGATCCGGGCGCTGGTCGCGGCTGCGGCGCAGCCTGGGCCGGCGCCGGCCAAGCCGGTTCAGTGCAAGCCGAAGGAAATGATTCTTCCTCGTCAATCACGTCCAAGGAGTTCTCCATGACAGCGCACCCAAGATTCGTTGCCGCCGCGTTCGCCCTCCTCGCCTGTGCCGGTGCCTTCGCCGGGCCCACGGAAGCAAGCAAGGATCAACTGCGACGCGGCCGCTACCTGATCCAGGTCGCCGGTTGCAACGATTGCCACACCCCCAACTACGGACCGAAGAACGGCCAGGTCGACGAGAAGCTCTGGCTCACGGGCGATGCCCTGGGCTGGGCCGGGCCCTGGGGCACGACCTATGCCAGCAACCTGCGCCTGATGATGGCCAACATGAGCGAGCAGCAGTGGATCCACCAAGCGCGCAACATGCAGCCGCGGCCGCCCATGCCCTGGTTCAATGTCCGTGCCATGAGCGATGCCGACTTGAAGGCCATCTATGCCTTTACCCGCTCGCTGGGACCCGGCGGCGCACCGGTGCCGGCCTATGTGCCGCCTGGCAAGAAGGCTGCGGGGCCGGTGGTTCAGTTTCCGGAGTGATAGGCGACGTGCCCCGGTGGCGATGGAAGCGGCAACAGGACCCACGCTGGAATCCGGCTGTGCTGCGGGTGTTGCTCAATGGCAGAACAACGCTCTCCTCTGTGACTTTTCAAAGAGCACAGAAAGCTACGCCAAAACCTACGCCTGACCGACTCGCCCGAGGCTGACGCTCGAGCACCTTGCAAAATTGTTGTCTTGGCCACACTTGGAGGCTGAGCTTGCTCACTTCTACTCGGTGGTAAAAGACACGAACTTGTCGAAAGACTAACCGGATCCGTGCGTCGGGCTACGCTGTAGCCAACTGGCTACAGTACATTTCACATGTTCGAAGTAAAAGAGAGCGAACCCTTCGGCACATGGCTCGACGCCCTCGGTGACAAGGTGGCTCGCGCTCGAATCTCTGCACGACTCAAGCGGGTCGAGCAATCGGGGCACTTTGGAGATGTTGAGCCCGTGGGTGAAGGCGTATTTGAAATGCGGATCGACCACGGCCCGGGGTATAGGCTTTACTACTATCGTGAGGGCGCGACAGTCGTTTTCATGATCCTTGGTGGCGACAAAAGCACACAGCGCCGAGACATAAAGCGAGCTATTGCGATGGCAAACGAACTGAGAGCCTGAAAATGAATGAAGATGCTGCCAAAAAGTATGGCATCAGAAAATTCGATGCGTCCGATCATCTGCGCGACGATGAAGAAGCACGTCTTTATTTGCTGGCTTGCGTTGAGGAGGCAGGTGACGACGCGTCGTTTATTGCCAAAGCACTTGGAGATATTGCAAAGTCACGGGCCGCAATGGCTGAAGTCGCTGAAAAGACAGGCTTAAGTCGCGAAAGTCTTTACAAGGCGCTTTCAGGCGAACGAGACCCATCTTTTTCAACAATACTCAAGGTTAGCTCGGCACTAGGTCTGCGGTTGTCTTTCTCGGCTGAGGGTCAGACATTAGAAGCTCCAGCTCCGCAAGTCCAAACCGCTGTCCCAGCAACGAAGACACGGTATCTTGTTTACCCCCTGCAAAAATCTAAATTACCCGCATTTACACGCGGAGCTTCAGGACGGCATGAGTGGGAATGGATTGCGCACTTTGACACCACATATTCCGCGACAGGAGTCACGGCCCACGCGACTGTGCCTAGCACCGCGCAAGGAATCGACCTAGTTGCGGCAAGAATGGAGCAAGTGGAGGACAGTGTTGAAATTTATGGGAAATCTCCTTCCGCCTTCTTCATTGAAGATCTCGCCGGAATGCCGCATTGATAGTCCTCACCCATTTACCGATTTTTCATTAGCACTATGGCAAGTTCAACAGTCCGATCACGAGCAAAGGCAAGTGGCAAGCCTTCATTTCGTCTCTACCTCGCTGACGACTTTAGGAAAGAGGCAGACGGAAAGGTGAGCGGCATAGGGATGTACACAGATTTGATCGTTGTCGCAAATCTATTACCGGGCGCACCGCCACCCACGAAGGAATCACCATTGGTGATTCATGGTCTCGCGGCTCTCATAACCATTCGCGATTTGGGCGGCAGTCATTCGCTTGCGATCGAGTTCAAAGATAGCTTGCCTGCAAGGCCCCCCGAGATCCAGGGAGAAAGAAAGGTTGATTTCACGGTAGGCCAAACGGCCAATCTAATTATTCGCTTTCAACCCTTTGTCACCGGCGGCCCTGGGCTCAAGACCATCGTCGTTAGAATCGATGACGAGCCGTACGAAGTGAATTTCGAAGTACGTCTCGGAGTAGCAAAGTCACCCTCCGACGCAGACAAGAAGGCGCCACGCGCCAAGGCGGCCCGCCCAACTAAAACACGCGTTGCAGCAAAGCGTGCTACTGGATAGTGCTTACCGCCAAAGCACTGTATGCTTTTACAGTGCTTTGCGTCATCTATCAGTTGCGCCGCCGCGGCGAGAAGCTATCACCCGAAGAGGTGCGGCGCCACCCTATGCCTGGCTGGCTGATCTACGGCAATCGCGGCGGAACGCCCGTGAAGGACGCCCGGCTCTACGACAAGAAGGGCGGCAAGGAGCTGCTGACGCTGGAGCATGCCTTCCTGGTCAAGGTCGACGGGGGGATCATGCTGCGCGGCCTGCAGGAGGCCGGCTACCAGCAGCATGTTCGGCAAGGCTGGTGGGTGCTGCCCGGGCCGTTGGATGAACTCACGGCGCCTGGGTAGGGCCGATGTCTTCGGCATGATGGCGGCATGTGCTCGAACTACGAGCCGTCGACCGCGATGGGCCGGCGGCAACTTTCCAGCTGGCGTTGAGTGCCGGCAGAGTCAAACTTCTTTGTCCCCTGTCCACGCGTCGATAAAGGCTGCAACCGCGAAACCTCCCGGGCGCGTATTCTCACTTTGGCTGAGCTGATAGGCCAGGTCGGTAAGCTCGGCAATGATTTCGTCCTTGCTTGTGAAGTGACTTCGGCGAACGGCATCGCCCAAGCGCACCGCGATGGTGACCAACTGGTGCGTGGAGACCTCGGGCGGTATAGCTTCGCGCTGGAGCAGTTCCGTAATTTGATTGGTTTGCTCAACGATCTGCCGCCGCCGCGCACGGCCGAGCTCGTCGAGTTCCTCTGTGGCGTCACCGTGCCTTCGGGTCATGGGAGAAGTCTCGCATGAGCACCGCGGCTACACCAGAGTGCCGTGGACACATTGCGAACTGAGGTGATTGAGCAAATCATCACGGACATCGAGAGATTTATTGAGCCGTAAGTGTGAGGCAGCAACGAAACTCAGAGGCGCACTTGAGGTCTCTGTGCTGCAGGCCGAATGCTGGTCTGGTGGAAGCACGGGGACAACTAGCTTGGGGAATTGATGGTCCTTCTGCGCATTGCATATCTTGTGCTCTGGGTGGTCATTGCGTGGAGCATGGGTCAGGCACCTCCATCCGGAACAAACGAGTTCGGCAAGGTCGTCGCCTATTCGTTCTTCCTGGCCGCCCCGTTGGTCTACTTGCTGCCGACCTACGAAGCCTGGCGTCGCCAGCACCGTAGCCTGCTTGCTATCGCGCTGGTCAATGTTTTCCTCGGGTGGTCAATCATTGGCTGGGTGGCGGCCATCGTGTGGGCATGCGCCGGCTCACCGCGAGTAGGTGGCGGTTCTGGCAGGTTTTTTCGTTCTTGAGCCATCATTGATCAATGTGCTCGAACTACGATCCTGTCTCCCGAGCCGATCGCCTACTGAGCTTCTTTGGTGTTGTGCGCGAGCGCGACGAACCGACTGCCACAATCTTTCCGACTGGCCTGGCGCCGTTCATCCGGCTGGCCGAGGGTGGCTCCGGCAACCGCCAAGTCGAGGACGGCGCCTTTGGTCTGCTGCCCTACTTCGCCAAGGAGCTCGCCTTCGGCCGCCGCACCTACAACGCCAGGACCGAGACAGTCGCCACGTTGCCGAGCTTCCGGGACGCCTGGCGCCGCAGCCAACGGTGCATCGTGCCGGCCGAAAGCATCTTCGAGCCCAGCTACGAGACCGGCAAGGCCGTGCGCTGGCGCATCTTCCAGCCCGGCGACGTGCCCATGGGGATCGCTGGCATCTACACGAAGTGGCGCGACACAGAAAGCGGCCAAGAGCTCTTCAGCTTCACCATGATCTTAGAGGTCGTAACCGTTACCTCAACCGTCCATTGACGTAGATTCGCAGCCGTCTTCTCGACTGCCTCTTTGAGGCGAGTAGCGGGAGGGGTCCGGGGAGGGGCCATGCGAATCAACAACCGCCAACTTGCACGTTGGCAAAACCTCGATGCCGTCGTCGTGCTCGCTGCGGTCGCCGACCACACAAAGCGCGATGACTCGTACCAGCCTCGGAAGGACTGCGCATCGTCACGCTGGCACGTCAGCGCCGGCGGTCACGACTACGAGTTGCTGATCACAGGGGCGAAGTTCTGGGATACGCGGGCGCGACGCGGTGGCGGTGGCGCGCTGGACCTGGTCATGCACTTGTTATCGGTGGACTTCAGGAGCGCATCCCGACACCTTCAGGACCTTCGACTTTGAGGCTCGTGCTGGCTGACTCGGGGCTCGTCGTACAGGGGCGTGTCTACGAAGGGTTTCCGCTCCTGATCGGCAACGACGGCCATGCCGTCGAGCCGGCGCAGGCATTCCTGTGGGACGAGCTCGCCGCCAACGGGCGGGCGCAGAGCAGGTTGACGTGGGCGAAATGCGGTCGAGACCTGTATGACTACTTCGCATTCCTTGAGGCAAATCGACTTGGATGGGCTGACATGCCGGCCCTCGGAATGCCGGGCCACCTCGATCGCTACCGTGATTGGTCAAAGGCCGAGGTGGGTCTGCAGGCACGAACCATCAACGCTCGCCTTCGGCTGGTCGCTCGCTTCTACGAGTGGGCCCAGCGCGAAGGCTTGTTGGACCGGCTGCCCTTCCGAACCCGTGTCGTGCGAGTGCGTCACGAACCAGGGTTCCTTGGGCACGTGCAGCGCGACGCTGGCGTGCGCGTGGCCCTGCGCCCGGGATTGGCCGAGCCCGCGGCCGCGCCCGAGTTCCTGACCATGGACCAGGTGCTCGCATGCATCAAACATTTGCCGAACGAGACGCATCGCTTGATGTTAGAGCTCATGGTGCGCTGCGGCTTGCGACAGGTCGAGTGCAGAACGTTCCCCATGAAGTACCTGTGCAACCCGGCCAAACGCGCTGACCTGCGCAATCGAAAAACCATCCGCGTGCGCCTGGACCCGGGGGACATGACGCTGAAATACGGCCGAGCCAGATCGATCGACGTACCGACCGACTTGATGACCGACTTGTGGTGGTACGTGATTCGCTATCGACGCCGGCGGCTCGACCGAAATTCCAATGGCGTCACCGAAACATCGGTCTTCCTCACGGAACGAGGAAGGCGCTACGTGGACACGGCCCTCACTGACGTGTTCGCCGCGCTGGAAAAGCGCGTCGGCTTCTACGTTCGGCCGCACATGCTGCGACACACCTACGCGACGTACACGCTGTGGCGTTTGCGGAGAACGGACTTCGCAGGCGACCCGCTGATCTACGTGCGGGATCGGCTGGGCCATAGCTCGGTGGCCACCACCTCAATCTATCTGCATATGGTCAACCAACTCGACGCGGAACTCGTGCTGCAGCACGAGGACGAGATCGACGCACTCTTCCACCCTCAAGAGCACATGTGACAGTCAGACGAAAGAAGTTCGAACAAGAAAGTGCGCCCGTTAGCTTCATGGCGCTCACTGGTGACCCCGTCGTCGAGTTGCCACGCAACGCTACAGGTATGCATAGGATTAACCTCGGGCCATGGCTTGAAAGGGGCATCGATCGATGGGTTCACTCCTGCGCTGCGCAATTGAGGGTTGCGGCCAGTCAAGTCGCGCCGTCAAGCGTGGTGACATATTCGAAGTCGCTAAGGTACTTCTTCGAGTACCTGGTCGGGCAGCAGACTGCGCCCGAGACGGGCGGCTTCCAGCGCGCGCACGTCGATGAATTCGTGAGGTGGTTGCGCCAGCACGCAGGCCTGGGCGATGTAAGTCGCCGCGGTATCTACACGAACGTGCGCACAGTGCTTCTCGCACTTCAGGATCGCGGCGTCGTCGACCAGGACGTTGATTTGTTCCCGCGCAATCCGTTCCCCCTGACTGCAAGGCTGAAAAAAGGTGGCGCCCCTCTGAGTCTGTCGGAACGCACCCGACTGGCCGATGCACTGCGAAGCGACATCATCGCGCTGAGCAAGGGCGCGTTCAGCGGAACCGAGGCAGAAGCACTCACGGTCTATGCGTTGGCGTTGGCGTTGCGCACGGGCCTGAACACGACTCCGCTTCTGGAGCTGAAGCGAGACGGTCTAAGCCCGCACCCGTTCATGCCTCGCATGCGATTGCTCAAGGCGTTCAAACGACGGGGCAACGCCACACACATCAAGTCCCTTCGCTTCCAGCGAACGCAAGATGTACCAGCGTCTGTGCCACTGGATGGAGTAGCACTGTTCGAAGAGGTCCTGCGGCGAACGCAGCCGCTGGTGGCGAGCGCCGCGCCAGATGTCAACGATCGCGTGTGGCTGTTCCGCAGCGAGGCTCTCCGCAATGCAGGGACGGTGTGCTGCATGACCGAGTCACAGCTCGGGTTTAACTCCCGCAAGATCGTGGCCCGTCATGCGCTGCAGGCCGATGATGGGGCGCCGCTGTCGCTGAACCTCTCAAGGCTTCGCAAGACGATGGAGAACAGGCTTTGGCGCTTGAGCAACGGCGACCTATTCACCGTCGCGGCGATCATGGGGCACCGGCCCGAGGTTGCGGATCAGAGCTACCTGCGCGTCAGCGACGACATGCGGAGAAATGCCGCGTTCGTGGGCGAGACCCTCCCGGAAACGTATCGGAGCGGCGGGACCGCCGTGGGCACGCTCGAGGCGACGCCCGTTGGAAACTGCGTGGACACTCTGCAGGGCCATCGTGCGCCTGGAAACGGCACGCGTTGCACGGACTTCCTGGCGTGCTTTGGGTGCCGCAGCTTCGCCATCGTGGGCACCGAGACTGACTTGCACAGACTCTTCAGCTTCTATTGGTTCCTGGAGGCCGAAGGTCGATCCACCCGTTCGCGGGAGTGGGCCGAGCACTTCCTGGCGCTGCGCACCCAGATCGACACCTTCACGCTCGATCGATTCGACGAAGGGGTGGTCGACGTGGCCAAGGAAGCCGCGCGGGTACGGCCGTTAAAGTTCTGGAGCCAGTACAAAAGGCTGGGAGGCACGCTGCATGCGAGCCCTTGAGACGTTGCCGATGGTGCCTTCGGTACCGGGCTGCGGACCCGACCCCACCACTGTCGTCAGCTCGTACATGGAAGACTCAGGCAAAGACGTGGTCCTGAGCCGCTTCCATGATGTCGTCTGGCAACTGTGGCCTTACTTCGAGCAGTCCAACATTGCGCCGTCGGCCCAAAGAATAGACTGGAGCAAGGTCCCGGCGCAGTTCCGAGATGAATGCAAGCACGTGGTGTTCCGCTATTGGACGGAGGGCAATCCGAGTCTGGCTCGACCGATCGCGAACTCGGTGGTGCAGCTCGTTGAGAAGCTCCGTGTACTGTGCAAGTACCTGCACTCGGTGCGGATCGGCAGCTTCCAGCAAGTCCGCCCGATCCACCTCACTGGGTTTATTCACCACCGACGGTCAACCGGAATAGCGAACCCTGCAACGCTCGCGCGCTATCTGCAGGGCGTGGAGATACTGTATCGGTTCCGGTCAACGGAAGGACTCGCATTCGAACCGTGGCCGGGGTCGTCGGCAGCGGCAGAGGTCGGCGTGGTGCGCAACCCGAAGCACGGGACCACGCCTGTGATCCCGCAGGACGCCCTGCGGATTCTGTTCACCAAGGCGGAAGAGTTTCTGGCGATGGCCGATGACCTGCTCGACCGGCGCGACGGGGGTGAAAGCGTCACTGGTGATGGATACAGGCTCAATTACGTGCGGGACGCGTGCTTCCTTCTGATCGGTCTGACCACCGGCATGCGTTGCGAGGAGATCGTCGGCATCGAAGTCGGCGCCGCACGCACGGACTCGTTCGAAGGGTTCGCGATGCACTGGGTCCGCAGCATCGAACATAAGACGAAGAAAGGGGCGGTGGAGTATCTGATGCCGATGATGGGCCATCGCGTGCTCGCAGTCATGGAGCGGTGGTCCCAACCTCTGCGAGCGCGCCTGAAGGCGCAACTCGCCGAGATCCCGACCACCACGAAGCACGCCCAGCGGCGCGCGCAGATCGCTTCGGATGTGAACCGCCTCTTCCTCGGAAATGGGGCGCGGAGAGACAGGATTCGAGCGCTGTCTGGCGCGGCATGCGGCGTGCGGATGGCGCTGTTTGCGAAATACGCAGGGGTGGACTGGAGCTTGAGGCCGCATCAACTGCGGCGTACGTATGCATGGGCGTTCGCTCGGCATCGGCTTGGAAACCTCCTGCTTCTGAAGGAGCAATTCAAACACTCCAGCCTATCGATGACGCAGCTGTACGCCGCAAACCCTCAGCAGGACGATGCGCTCTTCGCCGACGTGTTCAACGAGATTGCCGCACAGAAGGTCGAGCTGATCGAAGGCTGGCTGAACTCGGAGCGGCCGCTCGGCGGTCGAGGCGGCGAACGAATCGTCAAGATGCGCGCTCACGACTTCCCGGACCGGAAGGCGATGATCGGCGAAACAGCGGACATGGTGAACATCCGCAGCACCGGTCACGGCTGGTGCCTCGCGCAAGACGAAGGATGCGGCGGCGCCGGCCTGTATGAGCCCACCAGCTGCGCTGGGTGCTCCGATGCGGTCATCGACGACACCTACCAACTGGTGTGGCAGGAGTTGCACGCGCACCAGCTGGAGCTAGTGGACGAGGCGAAGAAATTAGGGCCTGCCACCGTCGAACGCGTGGCGAGGGACTTGCGAGCCACGGAAGCGGTGCTGGCCGATCTGGGCTGGATGATGCAAGAGGAGGACCTACGTGCCGAGCGCGCATGACAGCGGCGGCGGACAAGACCGGCCGTCCACTGCAACGCACAAAGCGCTGCTGGATGCGATCGAGCGCGTTTGCCGCACTGACGGTACACCGACCATTACCGCGGTGGCGCGCGAAGTCGGAGTGTCCGCTGCGTTGATCCACAACAGGTATCCAGACGTCGCCGCCACGATACGGACGCTGTCGGGTCGCGAGAAACGCGACGACGTCGCGCAGTTGCGCGCGGCGCTCGTCAAGGAACAAGAGATTGCCAGGAGCCTGCGTGATGAAAACGGCGCCCTGCTGGCAGACCTGCGCGCGCTAGCCTCGGTTAACGAGACGCTTCGGCAGGAGCTAGCGCTACGAGAGGCCGCTGAGGCGCCCAACGTGGTCCCACTAGGGTCCCGTTCCCGCGCTCCTAGAGCAGTGGGACCGTCTGAGCAGGATCCGCCGCACCGTGCTTGATTATCTCCAGTACCGGCGGGCGCACCAGCTGCATTGCGTTGGCCGGGGCAACGACCAGTCCGCAAAGCGGGCATCCGCTTCTGCGGAGAGGCGTGTTTGCTGAGCGCGCGGCGCTCGGCACAACAGGCACAGACAACTGTGATCGCTGGCCTGTCCGACCTGGTCAAAGTTCTTGCGCCCGTCCGCGCTCGCCGTCAGAGTTGTTGAACGTCCGCTTTGTATCGCTGGTGATGTCGGCTCGGGGCCCCTAAGCCGAAGTTCGCTTCTGCCCAAAGCTGTCGTTCACTGGCTCAGTGAGCAGCCGCATATGGCGGCGGCCTCAGCGCGCGAGTTCTCTCAAACGGCCATCGCGGCTGCCAGACTATCGCGGGCAGCCTTGTTCATGCGGATCTGGAATGGCAGGAGCGTGAGCCGATCCAACACAGTTGCACCGCCAGGGTTGGACACGTAGTAACTTCCACCGAGCGCCGTTCCGTCCTTGATGAACGTGCCGGTGTAGACGTTGCCGTTCAGTTCGAAGTAGGTTCGGTGCTGGACCGTCGTGCTGAGCGTCGCTGACTGCGGGCGGGGCGCATTGGCTATCCATACCTTAACGCCACCGACCGTGCTCACGGCTCCGTCGGCAAGGTGGTAGGTCGTTGCGTCGCTGGCCGATGCGATACCGGACGCCAGCTCGGTGGCCAGCGTCGAGTTCGTCACGCAGGGCGAAACGTTGACCCCGGTTGTCGTGGCGCCGCAGTCGTAGACGCTATAGCGATCACCTGCAGTCGTCTCCATGTACTTGATGTAAGTGGCGCCCGCTGCCCAGGTCGAAGCGGGCTTCAGGATGGCCGTGTTGGAGAAGAACGAGTTGTGGAAGTGGGCGAAGTCCGGCGATGTGGAACTCATGGCACCAGTCAGAGCCACGGTTGTGTAGTTGCTGCGCGTCCCCGAGTAGACAACCGTACTGTTGTCGTCGGCCAGCCTGTCGACTTGCACGTTCGCTCCGACGTACGACACCTTGAACGATCCAATCGTAGGCGAGACCAGGATCACGCCGTTCTTGAGGACACGTGCGGGCGCAGGTGTGACCAGTGCAAGTGTGCTGGCCATGTTTTCCAGCGCTGACTGGCGAATCGTTTGTGGGCCGCTCGTCAGCGGCGAAGCCGCCATGACTGCGTAGGTGGATTCCGCGTAATTCGTCCCACTGACTTCCGGACCCGAGTAGTTCAGGTTCCAGAGCAATTGATAGCTTCCCGAGCTGGGCGCGAGAGACAGGTTCTCATACGCCTGCTGGTCTGGGCTGAGCTTTGGCGTCGCGGGGGCTTCGCTTGCACCGGCGCTCTGAGCCGCGGGTGCGGATGAACCTCCGCCTCCACAAGCCGAGATCACTGTCGCGAGCAGTGCCAGGATGGCAATGTTCGTGCGCTTTGCTGAAATCATGGGTCTTCTCCTCGTTGTGGTTCGTTTCTCTTGTGGTGGCTCGCTGTGCTCTGTGAAACGCAGTTGGCACGGAAGGGCCACACCCGTTTGCAGAGCGGGGTGTTGAGCAGCGACTGCGTTCGAAGGAATGCAATCGTGAATGACGAGGGGATGATCGCGACGGTCCCGCGTTGCAGCCGTGTTGGGTCTGAACCACCGTCGGGAGTGCCTGGATTGCGCGTGTCTCTTTTCGATCCGACGCCACTGAACGCCGGAGTCACCGCGGCCGGGTTGCCGACGGCAGAGAACGTTTTTCCTGTTTGCTCTTCTTCCCCAGAGACGCGCACGTTGAATGTCTACGTTGTCAGTCAGGATTCCGCCTCAAGCAAGGCGAAAACATATCGTAACAAGAGCAGATTGATGGAAGCTCCTCAAAAACGAGGATGCGCTGCGGTCCATAAATGTGCGAGCGCTGGCAATTCCACGCTTCGTTTTGGCAAGGCCGATCGAAGGGGGCCACCTGTGGGCCTCCGGCGGCGCGGCGCAGCCGAAGGTTCGGCGGCGGGCGGCAGCCTAGGGCTGAAGATGAACTGCAGTCGAAGATGAGGCCACTGCCGTGGCGCGCCAAGCGTAGTGAATCACCTCAAGTTGGAGTTGTGGAAGGACCGTTCCTGGCCGACTGGAGCCGGTGGCGTTTGGCGTTCGCGACGTCATCTGACGACTCGCGGGACCTGATTAGCCGTCCGGCGATAGAGGCCAGACGCATCAACATCCTGACCAAACCACCAGCAGCGTCCGCTTTGGATGACGAGCAACGCATCCTTGAGAAACCGAACGTCCAGGGCACACGTGCCTAGTCTTACTGTGTTAGTAATTTAAGCGAAATCAAGGCATTATGCGCACTTCTTCGAGCAAGAGGTGAACCTTGATGAAGGAATTGCATGAATTTGAGCGCTACCTGGCGCATTTGGGCGAGGG